>CAWAEU010000001.1:0-37065 GCA_963780975.1 uncultured Acidobacteriaceae bacterium
ATTACAATCAGTCCGGGGATGGACGGTGATGGATGGGGATGGAATCGATGGCAATTGCAGGCCCAGAAACTGTCGATATCGAAGCTCAGCGTGCGGAACTGGAGACGGTGCTTCATTCACTCGATTTACCCGCGCTCCTACGCTCGCCCATCTTCTGTCCTATTTATGCGAAAGCCTTTTTGCCGGAGGAGCCAGCCAAATCAAGGAGTATTCCGTCGGAGTCGAGGTCTTCCATCGCGGACCTCCTTCGATCAGGACTCAGATTCCATTGTTCGCGTTGAAGCCAACCGCTTGCGCAAGCGCCTGGCTAGTACTACGCGGGAGAAGGCGCATCGCACCGTCTCCGCATCACCATTCCTTTGGGACAATATTTCCCGCGGTTCGAATCTGCGGTTCCTCACCTAGAGCGACTCGCGTCAGCTGATGCCATGCGGCCGATTGGCCCGGAATCAAAGGCGCCATAACCAGGCTGGCGGAACCGATCCTTCGCCTTTCGGCAGTCCGGCCTGGTGGCTTGTGCCCGCTCTCGTGCTTCTGTCTTTAGGTTTGGGTTGCGCCCTGCTGATTGTCCGGCAATAAAGCAGGCTCCGTCCGGCGGCGAAGTCAATTCAGCCTTCTGCCCGAGGAAGCGCAGGTTGGCCCGCCAGGCGGCGAGGAGGTCCGTATTCTGGCAGGCTCAAGCCGCAGCTTTGTCGATCATGCCGGCAAGCTGTGGAATGCCGATGCATGGTTTGAAGGCGGCACGGCGGTGAAAAGCCCGGCGCAGCGATCCGGCGCACGCAGAACCCAGATTTCTACCTCAGCAGCCGACAGGGACAATTTCGCTACGCGATTCCGCTTAAGCCAGGGATCTATGAACTGCACCTGCACTTTGCCGAGACGGTCTACGGCCCGGAGTCCAGCGGAACCGGAGGAGAGGGCAGCCGAATCATGGCCGTGCGCGCCAACGGAAAAGTGCTGCTGAGCCGTTTCGATATTGTGGCCGATGCAGGCGCCAGCAGCACTGCCGATATCAAGGTATTCGCTGAGATTGAGCGGCGACCGATGGGCTGCTTCATCTGAGTTTTCCGGAGACGACGGCAAGCCCGCCATCCTTTCCGCCATCGAGATTCTGCCTGGATTCCGAGGACACATCCGGCCCGTGCGCCTGCTTGCCCGCCAGACCCCCTATTACTCCAACGATAGCCACTGGTGGAGTCCGGACAACTACTTTGAAGGCGGCCAACTGGCGAATTACACGGCTCCGGTAAGCGGTACCGACGATCCTGAGCTCTACGAAACCGAGCGCTGGGGAAATTTCTCTTACGCGATTCCTGTTTCGCCGGGAAAATACTCCGTTATGCTGCTATTTCGCGGTACGCCACGGCGACTGGGACCAGCCCTCATCCCCACCCGGCGAGCAACCGACTCCGGTCGCCCATATCTTCGATGTCTTCTGCAATGGAAACGCGCTGCTGAGAGACTTCAACCTCGCCAGAGGCGCACCAGACGGATGTGGTGATTCGCAGATTTCGGGCCTTGAACCGAATGCCCAGGGAAAATTACTTCTTAGTTTCGTTCCCGTGCAGGGCTATGCAACAGTAACCGGAATCGAAGTGCTTCCGCAATAATTCTCCGCGCCCTACCATTTAATCCAAAGCTGCCCGCGCCGGTTCCCTGTCTTGAACACAGCTTGGAATGATATTCTTGCCTGCGCTGGAAAAAGCGATTTAGGCAAGAGGGAGAACGGGTATGTGGTTCCTGGGAATGGATGTGGGCACGGGCGGAACGCGTGCGGTGATCGTGGACGGCGATGGGAAGCTGGTCGCCGGGGCATCGAGCGAACATGCGGCCTTTAAGACGGCTCATCCAGGCTGGGCGGAGCAGGACCCGGAAGATTGGTGGCGTGCGGCGCAGGAGGCGATTCGCGGCGCATTGGCCGCCGCGCCCGAGCCGAGCCAGCCGATTGCTGCTATTGGACTAACGGGACAGATGCATGGGGCGGTGATGCTGGACGATGCGGGCAAGGTGCTGCGCCCGGCGCTGATCTGGTGCGATACGCGGACGCAACCGCAATGCGACTGGCTGACGGAAAAAATTGGCTACGAGCGGCTGATCGAGCTCACCTGCAACCCGGCGCTGCCCAACTTTACCGCGACCAAACTTCTGTGGGTGAAGGAGCACCAGCCGGAGATCTTCGAGGAAATTCGGCACATCATGCGCCCCAAAGATTATGTGCGCTACCGGCTGACGGGCGAGTTTGCTATTGATGTGCAGGAGGCATCAGGGACGCTGTTGCTAGATGTGACGCATAGGCGTTGGTCAAAGGAAGTGGCCGAGGCGGCGGGATAAAAGAAAGCTGGCTGCCCAGGG
Organism: uncultured Acidobacteriaceae bacterium; assembly: GCA_963780975.1. Taxonomy (GTDB): domain Bacteria; phylum Acidobacteriota; class Terriglobia; order Terriglobales; family Acidobacteriaceae; genus Telmatobacter. Next base: position 2,353 of record CAWAEU010000001.1, read on the forward strand.
TTTATGAGTCACCGGAAGTTTGCGCACGTATCAGCGAGAACGCCTCAGGGCTGACGGGGTTGACTGCGGGCACACCGGTTGTGGCTGGCGCTGGCGACCAGGGCGCGGGTGCTGTGGGCATGGGAATTTTGCAGCCGGGTTCGGTTTCGGCGACCATCGGGACCTCGGGAGTGGTCTTTGCCGCGACAGCCACACCAACCAAGGATCCAAAAGGACGACTGCACACCTTCTGCCACGCGGTTCCGGGACTGTGGCACGTGATGGGAGTAACGCAGTCGGCGGGGCTGAGCCTGAACTGGCTTAGAAAGACTTTCTTTCCCCGCCATGATTATGATGAGTTGACCGCTGCGGCGGGCAAGATTCCAGCGGGGAGCGAGGGGTTGGAGTGGGCGCCTTATCTGCTGGGCGAACGTACTCCGCATCTGGACCCCGAGGTGAGAGCGGCGTTTGCAGGCATTTCTACTGTACATACGGCAGCGCATTTTGTGCGCGCTGTGCTAGAGGGTGTGGCCTACTCGCTGCAAGATACTTTTACGCTCTTCGCCGAGCTGGGCATTCCTGTAAGCGGTATTCGCCTGGGGGCGGTGGCGCGCGCGGGCCACTGTGGAGAAAAATTCAAGCGGGAATTTACGGGCACTCTGTCGAAGTGCTGACTGCGGAAGAGGGCGGCGCATTTGGTTCGGCACTGATGGCTGGAGTGGGCGCGGGACACTGGGCCGATCTGGATGAGGCGTGCAGTCAGGCTATTGAAGTTGCAGAGCGGATTGAACCCAACGTTGATGATTTGAAGGTTTACAAAACCGGCTATGCAAAGTGGCGCAAGCTATATCCGGCGCTGAAGAGTTTGCGATAGCTGATGCCGACTCCTGACTCTCCGTTCCTGTAAACAGCGGAGCAGGAGATGCGTTAACCTGACTTGCAATTCGAGGATGAGAGGAAGAACCGATGCGAATTCAAATATTTGTTGTTAGCTTGCTGCTGTTGTGCGCTGCAGTTGGCGCGGCGGGACAGGAACCCAAAGCGGGTTCATACACTTGCGCGGATCTGCACCTGGTGCCTGCGCCTCGGGAGTGCGTGACAGTGCGGGTGATTCAGACCGGCTGTTTTTTTGCCGTAGCTGACAATGAAAAAGATAAAGAGGATGAGTTTGCCGCCAGTGATCTGAATCTTGCAGTCAGCGCGGAGCCGGGCTGTTTCCCAATGAATGGCAAATATCCCATGGTCGGACTGGAACGGCCCGCAAATACTACCTATGCAAAGGAGCTGCTCAAGCACAACCATTTAACTTTTGATTTGGCGATGCACGACGAGGGTTATGTAATTGCTCCTGACGTGCACGGCAATCTTTTTGTCATCGCGGATACGGCGGCAGGCCTCTTCTACGGCGCGCAAACGGTGAAACAGTTGATTCGTGGCAGTGGCAAGGATGGTGTACTGCTTGCACCCACATTGCGCGATTGGCCGGCAATGGCGCACCGCGGACTCTCCGACGACTGGTCGCGCGGCCCGCTGCCCAATATGGATTTTCTCAAGCGCGAAATTCGGACCCTTGCTGCCTATAAGTACAATATTTTTTCGCCATACTTTGAGCACACATTCGCATATGCCAGTTCACCGGTCGCGGCCTATCCTGGCGGCGCGATGACTCCCGATGAAGCGCGAGAGATGGTGGAATACGCGGCAAAATATCACATTACCATCATTCCCGAGCAGGAGTCGTTCGGGCACCTGCACAACGTGCTCAAGTTTGAGCAATTTTCCGCGCTTGGAGAAACCGCACATGGCGCCGTTCTTGCTCCGGGGGACGCTGGTTCCCTGCCCCTTATCGGCGGCTGGTTCGCCCAGTTGGCCAAGGTTTTCCCCGGTCCCTGGGCGCATGTGGGAGCCGATGAGACTTTCGAACTGGGACTGGGAAAAACGCGGGAGGCGGTCGAGCAGCAGGGATTGGGCGCGGTCATATCAACTTTCTCAAGCAGATTCACACGACGCTCGAGCCCAATCACAAGCAACTGCTCTTCTGGGGTGATATCGCGCTCAAATCTCCGGAGCTGGTGAGCACGCTTCCCAAAGACATGATTGCGGTGCCCTGGATCTACGATGCGAGGCCGGACTTTACTCCGGCGATTTTGCCCTTTACGCAGGCCGGCCTTGAGACGTGGGTTGCGCCGGGGGTGAGCAACTGGAACCGCATGTATCCGAATAACATCGCGGCGTTGGGCAACATTCGCGGCTTTGTGCGCGACGGGCAGAAGTTGGGATCGACCGGCGAGTTGAATACGGTTTGGAATGACGACGGAGAGGGAATCTTCGACGAGAACTGGTTTGGCGTGCTCTTTGGCGCGGCGGCAGGCTGGCAAGCGGGCGAGAGTTCTGAAGATGCATTTACTGATTCCTATGGGTTGGCCTTTCATCGCGACTTGACGGGAAAGATCAGCCAAGCTCAGCGAGAGCTGATGGCGGCGCACGCGTTGTTTGCCAAGGCCGAGCTTGGGGACGCAAATGACAGCTATTTCTGGGTCGATCCATTTTCCGCGGATGGCCAAAGCATAGCTCTTAAGCTGCGACCCGTGGTAAGTGAGCTACGCCTGCACGCCGAGCGCGCCATTACATTGCTAGCCGAGGCGCGGGCTGCGGGAAAGCTCGATAATCCCGAGGCTCTGGACGCGATGGAACTGGGCGCACGGCGCATTGATTTTGTCGGGATGAAATTTCAGGCCGCCGACGAGTCGTTGGCGAGCTATGAACAGGCGATGGCGCTGGTCAGTGACAAGAGTCGCTGGGATGAGGTTGCGCAGATGCTGAGGACGGTCAGCTCGACCAACGGCCGGATGGAAGACATTCGCGACGGCTACACGCAGTTGCACGAACTTTACAAGCAGGCCTGGCTGCGCGACAACCGGCCCTATTGTCTTGAGAACAACTTGACTCGCTATGACCGCTCGGCGCAGCTTTGGATGGGCCGTGCAGATCGCTGGCAGAGCCAGGTGATGGAACAGTGGTGGAATACGCATACGCTGCCTTCGCCTGCGGATGCCGGTTTGCCAGATGCGGCAAAATAGGCAGGGACGAAGGAGATTGCATGCAAGTTCGCCGTCTTGGCCGAGGGCCGCTGGAGGTTTCGGAACTGAGCTTTGGAACCTGGCTGACTGTGGCCGGGGGAATTAGGCAGGATCAGGCGATCCGCTGCATTCATGCGGCTGTGGACCACGGCATTACGCTCTTCGATACCGCCAACCAATATGGAGCGGGCGAGGCGGAGCGCGTGCTGGGCGAGGGATTGAAGGCTTATCCGCGCGACCGGTTTTTAATTGCTACAAAGCTTTTCTTCCCAGTAGGCGATGAGCCGGATCACGGCCTCTCGGCGGCGCAGGTTGAAAAACAGTTGAACTGTTCGCTCGAGCGGCTGCGCGTAGATATGATCGATCTCTATCAGTGCCACCGTTACGACAGAGAAACACCGCTCGAAGAGACTTTGGGCGCGCTGGATCGTGCTGTGCAGTCGGGCAAGGTGCGTGCAATCGGATTTAGCGAATGGACGGCGGAGCAGATTGATGCGGCCGCGGCGGTTGCGAGCGAGAACGGGCTGACTCCGTTTAGTTCGAGCCAGCCGCAATACTCCATGCTGTGGCGAAAGCCGGAGACGAAGGTATTTCCCGCTTGTGCGCGGAACGGGATTGGGAATCTTGCTTTTTCACCGCTGGCGCACGGAGTGCTGACGGGGAAATATGCTCCGGGGCAGCCGCCTCCATCGGGTAGCCGCGCCGCAAACATAGAGATGAATATTTTTATGGAGACGGCTGGACGACATTATCGGTCTGATTTTTTGCTGTCGGCAGTTGAGGAGTTGAAGCCTATTGCGGCGGATCTTGGACTCACAATGGCGCAGATGGCGTTGGCCTGGGTGCTGCGCAGGCCAGAGGTAGCATCAGCGATTATCGGCGCTTCGCGGCCTGAACAAATTGCAGATAACGTGAAAGCCGCTGGTTTAAAGTTGCCGACGGAGGTGCTGGAGCGGATTGACAGTGCGGTGGGGGCAGTTGTGGTTTGCGAGTGAAGTTAGCGCCCTAAAAATTGCCTTAATTTTGGCAGAGGAGCGTGGCCCATTTGCGCACGGACTCTGGAGTGATGGGCTGGCCGTTGCATTCGCTGGCAGCTAGTTGTATGGCGAAGTTGCCTATGGTGGAGCTTTCCGGCTGGCCTGTTTCTACCAGCAGGCCGGTGCGCTGCTCGGTCAGTGCAGTGAGCAACTTGTTGCGGCTGGCGCCGCCGAGAATGTGGATGCGTTCCATTTTGCGGTCGAGCATCTTTTCAAGGCTGGCGATGGCCGATGCATAACGGGCGGCGAGACTATCAAAAATCACACGCGCAAAGATCGGCTCGTTGCCGGCAAGATCGGTAATTGTCTCCAGTCCCAGACGCCACAACTCGTGGTTGATGCGCTCCGGCATGTTGGAGTCAAGCAGCAGCGGTTCGGCATCTACATCGATAACGCCAGGAGCCGTCTTGCAGCCGGCGGCTTCCTGAACGAGCTTTTCGATCGTCCATTCGCGGCCATCGGCGCTCCAGGCATCCATGCACTGCTTCACCAGCCACATTCCGTTGACCAGGGTGTGGAAGCAGAGACCGCCTGTGGCTGCCCCGAGGTTGGTGTAGCGCGCGTCGAAGGCCTCGCTTGTGGTTACCGGAGCGGATGCAAGCGTGCCCACCAGCGACCATGTGCCGGAGCAAATATAGACAGTGGAATCAATACTGGTGGGAATGCCGGCGATAGCCGAGGCGGTATCGTGCGTGGCGGGGGCAATGATCTGGGTTTGGCGGAAAGCATCGAGTGCAGCTAGTGGACCCTGCAAGCGGCCAAGAATTTCGCCGGCGTGAACAATCGGCGGAGCGGCGTCGAGGGGGAGATCAAGCATGCGGAATAGCTCGCTGTCCCAGTCGCCGGTCTTGAGATTGACTAGACCGGTGTGCGAGGCATTTGTGTACTCGGCAACGCGGCGGCCGCTCAGCCAGTAAAGCACGTACTCGGGAAACATGACCCAGGGAGCATGAGGATCGATGCTGTCTCTGGGACCGACGGCGGCATCGGCTAGCAATTGGTAGATGGTGTTGAGGCGTAGTGGCTGTGCGCCGGTGCGCTGAAAAAGTTCCCGCGGCGGCAGAATCGCATCGGCGGCGTCCTTGCTGGCGACGGTGCGCTCATCGCGATAGCAGAAAGGATCGCGCAATGGCCGGCTGTCGGCAGCGAGGCGAACGTAGTCCACCGACCAGCCGTCGACGGCGATAGAGGCGATGCCTTCGGGAGCGGCCAGCGCAGCTTTGCGCAGGCCCTCTTCGAGACCGGCAAGGATGGAATCGAGCGGCCAATAGAGACAGTGGCCGCGATGGACCGGGCCGTTGGGGATGCGATGGACGACTGCGATCTCCGGCTCTCCGTTTTTCCAGCGGAGCAGGGAGACGCGGCAGCTTTCAGCGCCTAAATCAATGGCAATTCGCGCGGGCTCTTGCATAACTTCAGGCCGATCTCCGTTTGGATTTATCGCAATAACGCATGCATAAGACCGCCGTGCGCAGGTCGCGGGCTAAATCAATCGAGCAATTCCCTGCTCTTTTAGAGCCTAAGTTTCCTGTTCACTGCCCAGAGTTTCCGGAGTGACTATGCGGTGGCGGACGTAGTTATAAGGGGGAACTGCGTAGCCGCGCAGCAGGGCAATGCCAAGCTGAATGAGGCGAGGGCCATAGCTTTCCACCTCATGAGAAACGGAGCCGATCAGGGCGCTGTTGCCGGAGCGCATCTCTTCCATCACTTCCGGAATGCAATCCTGTCCGACGATGGCGAAATCCTCTTCACGGTTCAGTTTGCGTGCGGCGTCCAGAATGCCGAGGGCGCTGGAATCCGTAGCGGTGGCCACCAGGATGCGTTCTCCTTTGGGATGGTTCTTGAGAAACTCGGTCAGCGCCAACCGGCTCGGCTCGCGCATTCCGCGGCCTTCAATCTGAATGAAGCGGTCGGCGGGAATCTCATTGAGCCGGACGCGCACGCCGTCGAAGGCTCCGGTGATGCGGCTCTGGACAAAGCTGCCGGCCTCGGAGAAGCCGACGCCCATCACCCAGTCCACTTTTCCCTTCCATTTGCGCAGAGCGTGCTGCGCCAGCAGGGAACCGGCTTCGTAGCCCACCTCGAAGTTATCCACGCCAAAGTAGGTGGCGTTGGGGTGGGGCACGTCGATGGCGACCAGAGGAATATCGGCCTTTTTGAAGATATGCGCCACGCGTGGAGCGACCGCCTCTTCCACCTGAAACTCCAGCGCCAGATCCACCCGTTTGGCAACGAACTCCTCGGCATTCTGGATGGCGACATCCGGATCGTAGCGATTATCCAGAAGCAGCAACTCCACGCCTGCAGCCGCGGCGGCGGCGGTAACACTTTGCACCATCGCCTGGGAAAAGGGCATCTCCCCACTCTGCGACGGCAAAGCCGAAACGCAGCCGCCGCGGGCGCGATACCAGCCGATAAAGGCCATTTTGCGTCTGGGCGACGTAGCCGCGGTGGACCAGCGTCTTGAGAATGCGATAGACGCTGGTCTTGGAAATCTGTGTCTTCTGGAAGACATCTTCCAGAGAAACCTGCGAGTTGTTCTCCTCCAGCAGCTCGATGACATCGAGCGCTTTGGAGAGAATCGGAATCAGATACAGCCGCTTAATTTTAGCCTTTGGCAACGGATTGCCCCCTGTGTGCCGTCAATGATCAGAAAGATACCAATAAGAAAAATCTGTTTCAGGCATAACTGTTGACGGTTGATTTACGATTGCCACGCTCCTTTGCGATGCGCTCGACATATCCGCCGGAGCGAAGTGCGGTCAAGGGATCGGCGGGCAGCCCGCGGGCCTCGCGCCATGCTGCGGCGAGTGGGCGTACATCGCGCCAGAATGCACCGCGGAAAAGTTCTTCGGCGGCCACCAGGTCGCAGGACTGTTGATAAACCGCCAGTTTCTTGCGATCAACGAGCGCTGCTTTCAAATACAATTCCTGTGCTGTAACTACGGTCTGCAGCACGGCTTCAATTTTTCCTTTCAGATTGTGGCTCTGGTCAATCATGAAGGCAATATCCTGCGCGATGCCTTCCGCGACGCCGGCGTGAATTTCATGGAAGATGCGGAATATCTGATAAGGATCGATTGATCCCAGGGTGAGGTCGTCGTCGGCATAGCGGCGATCGTTAAAGTGGAAACCGCCCAGCAGGCCTGTGTGCAATAGCCAGGCAACAATCTGCTCAATGTTCTGCGATGAATAATGATGGCCGGTATCAACCAGTACGCGCGCCTGCGGTCCGGCCACGCGCGCCAGGTGGGAGGACATGCCCCAGTCGGCAATATCGGTGTGATAGAAGGCCGGCTCGAAGGGCTTGTATTCAATGAGCAGACGCTGCTCAGGGATCATGCGGGCATGAAAGGCGCGCATGGCTTCCTCGAGCCAGACGATGCGCTTGCGCATGTTCTGAGAGCCAGGATAGTTTGAGCCGTCGGCTACCCACATGGAAATATCGCGCGAGTCAAGCCGCTTTGCAATCTCGATCGAATCCAACACATGATTCACGGCCTGCTCGCGGACCTGAGCGGAAGGATTGCAGAGCGACCCGAATTTGTACTCCTGGCTCTGAAATAGGTTGGGATTGATTGATCCGGAGCGAATGCCGAAGCGCGTCTCAAGTTCTTTAACTGCCGGGATGTCTGTAACTCCGTTAGGCAGATCCCAGAGCACGTGAAGAGCCAGTGTCGGCGTTGCACCGGTAAGGCGATTGACCTCGGCGGCATCGGCAAATTTCTCTTCAATTGTTGAAGCAGCGGCGGCTTGCACAAATTTGCCAAAACGTGTGCCGGTATTTGCGAATCCCCAAGAGGGAATTTCGATCTTGAAATCGTCCAACACCTTTGCTGCCAGTTCGAAGATTGCGGAATCAGATTGCGTCATGGTCGGTTGCCTTTACCGGGCGTCTTGCCCTGGTTGAATTACATAGTGTCGCGTATGAGGATGACATGGAGGAAACGTGGTCCGTGGACGCCCTTGATGCGCGTCATTTCAATATCGGATGTTGCACTTGGCCCGGAGATCCAGGTAACTAGCGGTGGAGGTTGTGGACAGCGGCTGAAGTATTCGGGCAGCGTTTCAACCACCTGACTGGCCTTAAGAATGCAGAGGTGCCAGTCGGGCAACAGTGTCAGTACGCGGCGGCCTTCCGCGGGCGTGTGGTGGAGCACGATGGTTCCTGAATCGGCGATGCCGCAAGAAGCCGCGGTAACTACACCTTCAGCCTCTTCGATTTCTGTAGTACTAAGGCCGCGGTCGATAGTCCATGTGAATCCGCTGATCTGCCATTCGGACGGAATTCCCGGCGGGGCAACAAATTTATGTTTGCCGCTGGTAGCAAGTTGCGCGGTGATGGTAGTTGCGAGTTCCTCCGGCGAGCATTCAACCACCTCGGCGTCGTATTCGCGCAGGCGCTCGATCATCAGTGCGACGCGGGCGTCGGGAGTGAGATTGCCGTGGCGGATATAGTTGCGGAGCAACGCGGAATAAGCGTCTGCACGTTCGCCGGGGGCTTTGGGTATGGTTTGCGTTGCGGCGCGGACACGATCAAGAATCTTTTCCCTGGACATGAGAGGCGTACTCATTTTGCCTCCTTTTTTCGCGTTGCCCACCAGCTGTGGAAGGTCTGGTTCGGCAGACCGCGCAGGTCGCGGGTCTGGGTCCATTTCGCGCCGATACCGGGTAACGAATGAATCCATCCGTCCCCGCGGGTGAAGAAGCGCAAGCCCATGCGACCGAAAAACTGCGACACATGGAAGAGCCAGGCTCGGGAAAAGAGTAGATTGGCGATGCGCAGCCCTACATACATGGGGTCAATGAAGCGGCTGAAGTGGTAGCGCTCCTGGTCGGTCACCTGGGCGCGCAGATCGAGCAGCACATCAGGAATATTGATCTTGACCGGGCAGACCTCGTAGCAGGCGCCGCAGAGTGAAGAAGCGTAAGGCAGCGATTGCGCATGTTTCAATTCCATCAGCTGCGGGGTGAGTATGGCGCCGATCGGCCCAGGATAGACCGAGCCGTAAGCGTGGCCGCCGGTCTGGCGATAAACAGGGCAGGTGTTTATGCAGGCGGCGCAACGAATGCACTTGAGAGTCTGACGCTCGCGTGGACTGACAAGGATTGAGGAACGTCCGTTGTCGAGCAGCACTACGTGGAAGCGTTCGGGACCATCGCCGGGAGTTACGCCGCTCCATAACGAAGTGTAGGGATTCATGCGTTCACCGGTTGCAGAGCGGGCCAGCATCTGCAGCATCACTTCGAGGTCTTGAAAGCGGGGAATAACTTTTTCGATTCCGGCCAGGGTTATAAGGGCGCGCGGCAGCGTGAGGCACATGCGGCCGTTGCCTTCTGACTCGACGATCACCACGGAGCCGGTTTCAGCGATAAGGAAATTTGCGCCGCTGATGGCCGTGGGGATAGTGAGAAATTTCTGCCGCAACCAGGTGCGGGCTGCGTTGGTCAGAGCCTGGGGTGCATCGGATAGATCCTTGAGTCCCATGCGGCGGGCAAAGATTTCACGCACCTGGCTGCGATTGATGTGCAGAGCCGGAACGACGATATGCGAGGGTTCCTCGTCGCCGAGCTGCAAAATGATCTCGGCAAGATCGGTCTCGTAAGCACTGATGCCCGCGGCCTCTAGAAATCGGATTCAACTGAATCTCGGCCGAAGTCATGGTCTTGATCTTGATTACCTCAGTTGCTTTTTCCTTGCGCAGCAGATCAAGAATGATTTGGCGCGCCTCGGCCGCATCCGCAGCCCAATGAACCGTGCCTCCGGCGGAAGTGCAGCGGGCTTCAAATTGTTCGAGATAAAAGTCGAGATTATCGAGTGCGTGAGTACGAATGGCCGAGGCCGCCGAACGCAGTTCTTGCCAGTCGGTTTTTTCGGCTACGCGCTTGCCGCGCTTGTCCTGGATGATGTCGATAGCGTGGGCCACGTTCTTGCGCAGTTGCGGATCACGCAGCATAGGCAGCGCGGCCTGTGGAAATGGAGGCGCCAGCGTGGGGTCAAGCACGGGATGGGTTGAGGTCTGGCTCATGCAGTCGCCTCTGCGGGAGAAGCTTCAGTGCTAGCCAAAATCTGGGCCATGTGAATAGTCTTCATGCCCGCGTATTGCCGGTGCATGGCTCCGCCCAGGTGCATGAGGCAGCTGTTATCGAGAGCCGTGCAATATTCGGCTCCTGTCGAGACCACGTCCTGCAGCTTGACGGCCAGCATGGCGGACGAGACCTCGGCGTTTTTCACTGAGAAGGTGCCTCCGAAGCCGCAGCAGCGATCAAGGTTTGCGAGCGGCAAATGGGTGAGGCCGCGCACTTTTGAGAGCAGGCGGAAGGGGCGGTCGCCAAGTTGCAGCGCGCGCAGGCCGTGGCAACTGGCGTGGTAGGTCACGCGATGAGGAAACGATGCGCCCACATCCTCCATGCCCAACCGGTCGATGAGAAACTCGCTCAACTCATAGACCCGGGGCAGCAGGGCGGCATATTCTTTGCGGAGAGATTCATTTCCCAATTCGGCAAAGAGTGTGGGGTATTGATCGCGAATCATGGCCACGCAGGAAGAAGATGGGATAACGACACTCTCGGCGTCCTGGTAGAGGCGAACGAAACGTTTGGCCTGAGAATAAGCCTCGCCACGGAATCCTGTATTTGCATGCATTTGGCCGCAGCAGGTCTGATGAGCATGGAAGTCCAACTCCACTCCAAGCCTTTCAAGCAGGCTTACCACCGCGCGACCCGTCTCCGGATAGAGCGTATCGTTATAGCAGGTGATAAACAGTGACGCGCGCATGAATGCACCGTGGGTAAAAAGTACCCGGAAAGCGTATATTATTCGATAGAGATACCAATTGTCTATTGCATTTTAGTCTTTTAACAATTGATCGACTTGGTTGAACTGGGTCGGCCTGAGTATTTTTCTCCAGAGTCAACCTTCCCTCCCCGTTCCCGTCTAAACTAGCTGGTAGATTCCGTTGCAAAATCAAGCGGTGCATGATTCTCAACTGCATTCTTCCTCAGGCTCCGGGTTCTCATTTGCATTGGGCAAGCATAGACTGCCTTGCCGGAGTCGAAATTGTCATATAACCCTGGTTCCTTCCTGCATTTTTCCGTGCTTGTGGGTCTAATTCGGCACACCCTGGCAGCGAAGCGGCGGACTATGATGGTTTCAAGATTTATGCCTGTGGCGGAGCGGCCTGCAAGCCAGTTTCAAAATGGGTTTCTTTGACTGCAACAGCAACTTTTCGTTCTCTCGGGGGTTCCTTCCGGAGAAAGGTATAGGTAAATCTCTATGCGTCCCCTCCCCTACCACACAGCGGCCAGCGCATTCATCTGCTCTACAGCCCTGCTTTGCGCTGCATTTTTGCCCGCTCAGAACTCTGCAGTCGCACCGAGGATCACCGCCAATGTGGATGAGTCGTCGCTGATGACGTTGAAAGGCAATGTGCCGCAATTGGCGCGAGCGCAGTATGACCAGGGCGAAGCACCGGGCTCGACGCAAATGACCCACATGCGTCTGGTGCTCAAGCGCTCCACTGAGCAGCAGGCGGCGCTGGACAAATTTATGGGCGAGCTGCAGGATAAGTCCTCACCGAACTACCACAAGTGGCTCACGCCAATCGAGTTTGGCAAGCTTTACGGGCCGGCGGACTCGGATATAGCTGCCCTCGTGGCCTGGCTTGAGTCGCACGGACTGAAGCTGGAGACGGTCTCGTTGGGGCGCACGAATATTGCCTTCAGCGGAACATTAAGCCAGGTGGAGGAGGCTTTTCACACCAGTATCCATTCCTTCACCGCCAACGGGAGACAGTTCTTTTCGAATACCAGTGATCCTCAAATTCCCTCTGCACTGGCTCCCGTGGTGATGGGCGTTGCCCACCTGAATACCATTCAGCCCCGGCCACATTATGTGCGTGGGAGCACGGGTAGATTCAACCCCGAGAGCAAACGGCTGGAGCCTGTGAACGGAGCGTCGCCTTATCTGACCTTGCCCAACGAACCCTATTCCGCCTACTTCCTTTTTGTAGTCCCTGCGGATGCTGCGACCATTTATGACACGCCGAACAGTTACAACGCCAATTTCGCGGGGGGAACAAGTTACACCGGCGCAGGCGTAAAGATCGGGGTGGGCGGCGATGCGGTCATCTCTGCCAGCAATGTGGTCAATTTTCGCAGCGTATTTCTGGGTAGCACCTATGCAACCGGCCCCACCATGAACTATTGCACCAGTTCCAATTCGTGTTCCGCCACCGCAGGTGGGGGATACGACAGCGAAGATGAGGACGAAGCGTATATCGACACTGAACTCTCGGGCGGCATCGCTCCAGGAGCGGCGATTTACTACTATGCATCCGGGGGGCGGGGGATCTGACAACGGGCATTGAGGCGGCTATCGATGCAAACGTCGTGGACATTTTCAGCCTCAGCTTCGGCGATTGCGAAGCGGATATGGGCACCAGTGGCAATGCGCAGATCAACAGCTATTGGCAGCAGGCTGCGACGCAGGGCATCGCGGTAATGGTATCTACCGGCGACAGCGGCTCTGCTGGCTGCGACTACGACGTCAATGAGGCCAGCGGCGGGTTGCAGGTAAGCGGCTTTGCCACCACTCCGTATAACGTTGCAGTGGGCGGAACGGATTTCTATGCTCTGAACAACTCGTTTACAACCTATGTGAGCACTTCACAAGGCAGCTCTTCCACCTTTTACCGGACGGCTTTGGGCTACATTCCCGAGTCGACCTGGAACGACTCGACGACAGTTGATACCACCATCAGCGCCAATGTTACATCGACAAATACCTGCGCAACCGGCAACTCCACTACCAATATTCTGGCCGGCAGCGGCGGGGCAAGCTCCGTTTATAGCAAACCCAGTTGGCAGAGTGGTACAGGCGTGCCCGCGGATGGAAAGCGCGATATACCCGACGTGTCATTGATGGCAGGCAACGGCTGCGACCCCGCGTCGTGGCTGATCTGCACCGGCCGACCCGGCCGGTTCAGGAGAAGCAAATTGCGCGACGCAATCCGATGGCGATTTTTATTTTGAGGCGTATGGCGGCACATCCACCGCAGCCCCGACCTTCGCAGGCATTTTGGCGCTGGTGGAGCAGAAGACCGGCGGACGGCTGGGGCAGTCGGCAGGGGAGTTGCAGGAACTGTATACCCTATACGGTGGCTCCCATGCAAACTCGATCTTCCACGATCAGAGCAAAGTCGGCAACATCGCTGTGGTATGCAGCGACGGCTCAGCAAACTGCGACAAAAACACCGCCGGATATTACTTTGAAAGCGGCTACAACACCAACGCCTCCGGGTACGATCTGGCTACCGGGCTGGGCAGTGTGGATGCCACGCAATTGGTGACCTACTGGGGTTCGACTAACGGTACGGTTACTGCAACTTTGGGCGCCACGCCCACGCCCAATCCGGTAACAACCGTGGAGAGCCTGAGCGTTCCGGTTACTGTAACCGGTGGCAGCGGAACGCCAACGGGTACGGTGACACTTGCGGGCGGAGGGTACACGTCAGCCGCAGAATCGCTGGTGAGCGGCGACTACACCTTCAGCGTTCCGGCCGGCAGCCTGGCCATCGGCGATGACTCACTGACGGTGACCTATAGCGGCGACTCGACTTATGCGGCAAATAATATATCAACTTCTGTGCAGGTAAACGGGCTGACTGCAACCGTGACCGCAACTCCCACCGCAACCAGCATCAATTCAAACCAGTCTGTAACCGTGACAGGCACAGTGAGCGGCAGCGGCGGAACACCGACGGGATCAGTAACGCTGAGCGGAGGCGGTTATACATCGGCCGCGACTGCGCTTTCCAGCGGCAGTTATTCAATCACCATCCCCCCCAATTCATTAACTGCGGGCGGCGACACTCTCACTGTGACCTACGGGGGAAACTCGGTTTACGATGCGGGCGCCTTTGGTACGACCAGCGTGATGGTGACGCTTGTGGTTGTGCTCGCGCCGACGGTGACTGTTGTTCCTGCGTCCACCAGTATCGATTCAAGCCAGAGCCTCAACGTGACAGTCACTGTTGCCGGCTCTGGAGCCACGCCTACCGGAACGGTAACACTTGCCAGCGGCAGCTATAGCTCCGTAGCGCAAACACTTGGTAGTGGCAGTTGCACAGCCGCCAGTTGCACCATCACAATTCCGTCCAACAGCCTGAACAGCAGCCTGAACGGCAGAAACGATACTCTGACAGCTACCTATAGCGGAGATACAAACTATCACTCAGGCGTGGGAACGGCTATGGTGACGGTTGCTGAATCAGTCTTTATGGTCACTGCGTCAGCGCCGTCGTCGGTCTCGCCGGGTGGGAACGCTACGGCAACGGTCTCGGCGAGTTCCAGCCTCTTTTATTCAGGTACTGTGACGGTTAGCTGCACGCTGCAGTCCTATCCCAATGGAGCGCAGGATTTGCCCACCTGCGTGTTCGCTAACGGATCGATGATGACACTGAGCGCCGGCACGCCCAGCCCCGTGTCGGTGACCGCTTCGGTGGAGACGACTGCGGCTACCAGCGAGCTGGTTTATCCCAAGATCCGCGGCACTCAATGGGCAGGCGCAGCTGGCGGCGCGTTGATGGCGTTACTAGTCTTCCTCGGGATTCCGGCACGGCGTCGCAGTTGGCGGCAAATGCTAGGCATTCTGGTGTTGATAGCAGCGCTGGGCAGCCTGGCCAGTTGCGGCAGCGTCAGCAACACTGGAGGAGGCAATCAGGGTAATCCAGGCACGACTGCCGGCAACTATGTCTTCACAGTGACCGGTGCCGGGAACCCCTCTGTCACACCGGCACCCTCTACCACGTTCACGGTGACCGTGAATTAAGCCGTTCTACAAGAGCAAACAGATTGGCCCTTCCTCCGGTTCTCTGGGAAGGGCCAATCTATTTGCGCAGGCGGGGAAACCGGCTTATTTAGTGAGCTTATCGAGGTCAAGGTTTAGTTCAAGGACGTTGACGCGGGGTTCTCCGAGGAGTCCGAGTTGGCGTGGTGTGGTGTGCTGTGCAATCAGTTGGCGAATGCTGTCTGCGGAAATGCCGCGGGCTTTGGCCACGCGGGGAATCTGAAACTCTGCGGCGTCGGGTGTGATGTCAGGATCGAGGCCGGAGCCGGAGGTGGTGACGAGGTCGATAGGAACGGGCTTGCCAGGATTCTCCTGAGCGAGTTTGTCAATAGAGCCCTGGATGCGGGCGACGAGAGCCTTGGAGGACTGGGCCAGGTTGGAGCCACCAGAGTTTTGCGCGTCGTAGCCGTTGCCGGCGGCCGATGGGCGGGGATGGAAATATTTATCTGAGGTGAAGCTCTGGGCCAGCAGCGAAGAACCAATCACCTGACCGTCTTTGAGAATCAAACTTCCGCCGGCCTGATGGGGGAAGAGCACGGCGGCGATGCCGGTGACGAAGAGTGGATAGCCCAGGCCCAGCAGGACAGTGGTCACGATGGTAAAGAGAATTGAAGTCTTCCAAACGGAATGCATTTCCTACTCCTTGAAACTCTGCCTCAGGGCTAAAGCCCGTATTCTTCAAACTCGGCTGATTCTTAAGCCAAATGCACAGCTACCAGAAACATGTCGATGGCCTTGATGCCGATGAAGGGTATAAGAATGCCGCCCACACCGTAGATCAGCAGGTTGTTGCGTAAAAGAATATCCGCGGCCTTAGGCTCGTACTTAACGCCCTTGAGTGCCAGCGGGATAAGAGCGACGATGATCAGCGCGTTGAAGATGACTGCGGAGAGGATGGCTGACTCGCGCGAGTGCAGGTCCATGATGTTGAGCGCATTCAGCACTGGAAACACACCGGCAAACATGGCGGGGATGATGGCGAAGTACTTGGCCACGTCGTTGGCGATGGAAAAAGTAGTCAGAGCGCCCCGCGTCATCAATAATTGTTTACCGATCTCAACAATCTCAATCAACTTGGTGGGGTTGGAGTCCAGGTCCACCATGTTGCCTGCTTCTTTTGCGGCCTGCGTGCCTGAGTTCATAGCCACGCCTACGTCGGCCTGTGCCAGTGCGGGAGCATCATTGGTGCCGTCGCCCGTCATGGCGACGAGCTTGCCCTTGCCCTGCTCGCGCTTGATCAGGTCCATCTTGTCTTTGGGTTTGGCTTCAGCGAGGAAGTCGTCTACGCCTGCCTCGCGGGCAATAACGGCTGCGGTGAGCGGATTGTCGCCGGTGATCATGATGGTGCGGATGCCCATGGCGCGCAGGCGAGCTAAGCGTTCCTTGAGCCCGCCCTTGACGATGTCCTTGAGATAAATAACACCCAGTGCAGCGGCGTTTTCAGCCACCACCAGCGGTGTGCCGCCAGCGCGGGCAATCTCTTCAACCTGCTCGCGGACCTTCTGCGGCAACTGCGATCCTTGCTCCTCGAGAAAGCGGGCAATTGCATCCACGGAGCCCTTGCGGATACGCGTGCCAGGCAGGTTGACACCGCTCATGCGGGTCTGCGCGGTAAAGGGAACAAACTCGGCGTGAATGCCGCTCAAGTCGCGGCCGCGCAGGTTGTACTTTTCCTTGGCCAGTACAACAATCGATCGGCCCTCGGGAGTTTCGTCGGAGAGCGAGGCCAGTTGCGCTGCGTTGGCCATGCGTTCCTGGCTGACGTCGGGCGCGGGATAAAACTCAGTGGCCTGGCGGTTGCCCAGGGTGATGGTGCCCGTCTTATCAAGCAGCAGCGTGTTCACGTCGCCGGCTGCTTCAACGGCACGCCCGCTCATGGCCAGAACGTTGTACTGCACAAGGCGGTCCATTCCGGCAATGCCGATGGCCGAGAGCAAGCCGCCGATGGTGGTGGGAATGAGGCAGACCAGTAGCGATACCAGCACGAAGACGGACTGCGGCGCATTGGAGTACATAGCGAAGGGTTGCAGTGTAACCACTGCGAGCAGAAAGACGATGGTGAGGCCTGAGAGCAGAATGCTCAGCGCGATCTCGTTGGGGGTCTTCTGGCGAGTTGCACCTTCAACTAGCGCGATCATGCGGTCGAGAAAGGTTTCGCCGGGGTTGGAGGTGATGCGGACCTTGATCCAGTCAGAGAGAACTTTAGTCCCTCCGGTGACTGCTGAGCGGTCGCCGCCTGCCTCGCGAATCACGGGAGCCGATTCGCCGGTGATGGCCGATTCGTCTACCGAAGCAACTCCTTCAATCACTTCGCCGTCGCCGGCAATGTAGCGGCCGGCCTCGACGTAGATCACGTCGCCCAGACGGAGCAGGCCGCTGGCGATCTCTTCAAAGCTGCCGTCAGCCATGTAGCGTTTGGCAATGGTCTCGCCCTTGGCCTTGCGCAGAGTATCGGCCTGGGCCTTGCCGCGACCTTCAGCCATGGCCTCGGCAAAGTTGGCAAAGAGCACCGTGAACCAGAGCCAGAGGGTGATCTGGAGGTTGAAGCCGAAGCCTGAGTGATGATGGATGGTATTGTCAATCAGCAGCGCCGTGGTGAGCACGCTGCCTACCTCAACCACAAACATCACCGGGTTTTTGACCATCCAGCGGGGATCGAGCTTGAGCACCGAGTCCAGCAGCGCCTGGGCCATGATTTTCGTGTTCCAAAGACTCTTTTTTTCAGCCATTACAGTTTGTTTCGCCTCGTCCAAGTGCGGTGTCGGAATCGGTTAGAAAAGCTGTCCTGCTTTTAGCAGCAGGTGTTCCAAAATCGGTCCCAGGCTCAGCGCCGGGAAGAAGGTGAGCGCGCTCAGAATCAAGATCACGCCAACCAGCAGAACTGTGAATAGTGAGCCATTCACGGGAAAAGTCCCTGGTGAAGGAGGCACGCTCTTTTTGCTTGCCAGGTTGCCGGCCAGGGCTAGCACAGGGATCATCATGAAAAGTCGACCCAGCAGCATATCCCAGCCCAGCGCCACGTTATACCACCAGAAGGATGAAGTATTGGCGCTGAGGTTGAGCCCGGCGAAGGCGGAGCCGTTGTTTCCCGCGCCGGAGGTATAGGCGTAGAGAATCTCGGTTAGCCCGTGTGGACCCAGATTGGTTCGGGCGGAGAGGCCGATCACCGGCAAGAGTACGAAGGCCGCGGTGAGCGAGAGAATGATTAGGGGGAAGATGAGCACGTAGAGCATGGACATCTTCACGTCGTAAGCTTCGATCTTTTTGCCCAGGTACTCGGGGGTGCGCCCCACCATCAGGCCGGCGATGAAGACCGAAAGCACCACCATGATGAGTATCCCGTATAAGCCTGAGCCGACGCCGCCGAAGACCACCTCGCCCATCATGATGTTAATGAGCACAACCATGCCACCCAACGGCGTAAAGCTATCGTGCATGCCGTTGACGGCGCCGCAACTGGCGTCGGTGGTAATGGTTGCGAAAAGCGAGCTCTCAGCGATGCCATTGCGAACTTCCTTGCCCTCCATGTTGCCGCCGGGAGCGGTCAGAGTTCGGGCCTGCGCTGCGCCGTGAATGAGCGGATGAGGCTGCGACTCGGCCCAGTAGACGGCTGAGAATCCACCGGCGAAGAGCACAAACATGGCGGCCAGCACAGCCCAGCCGTGGCCGGGCGAGCCGGTCATGCGGCCCAGCGTGAAAGTGAGGCCTGCGGGAATGATGAAAATGGAAAGGATCTGGAGGAAGTTAGAGAACGGCGTGGGGTTCTCATAGGGATGGGCGCTGTTGGCGTTAAAGAATCCGCCGCCGTTGGTGCCCAGCATCTTGATGGCTTCCTGCGATGCGACGGGACCCTGTGCGATGGTCTGCGTCTGCGAAGGTTGTTCGAGGGTATGGGCCACGGTATAGTCGTGGAAGTTCTGCGGAACTCCCTGGGCAACCAGCAGCAGCGCATAAATGATCGATGCCGGCGCCAGCACATAGAGCAGCGTGCGCGTCATATCTACCCAGAAGTTGCCAATAGTGCCGGAAGAAGTTCGCTTGATGCCTCGAATAAGCGCCACCGCCACCGAAATGCCCACTGCCGCCGACCAGAAGTTGTGGGTAGCGAGTCCAGCCATTTGGGTGAGATAGCTCATGGTGATTTCGGGCGTATACGACTGCCAGTTGGTGTTGGTAGTAAAACTGGCGGCGGTGTTCCATGCCAGATCTGGTTCAACTGCGGCCAGGTGCTGGGGATTGCCGTACGGGATCAAATTCTGCAGGCGTTCGAGTCCATAGGTAACCAGCATGCTGACGGCAGAGAAGCCCAGTATGGCAAAGGCATACTCGCGCCAGTTCATTTCCTTATCGGCTTTGACGCCGGATAGCTTGTAAATGAGCCGCTCGACAGGGCGGAGGACCGGATCCAGCCAGGTGCGTTCCCTTTCCAGCACGCGGGCCAGATAGATGCCCACTGGACGAACGGTTGCAAGCAGAATCAGAGAGTAGATGGCAAACTGCAACCAACCATTGGCGGACATGCTAGAACTTCTCCGGGAAAAGCAGGGTGAGGGTCAGGTAACCCAGCAACAAGACAGACAGAATCAACGCAGCTAAGGTGATGACATCAATATGCATGGGGGTTACCTCAACTTCTGGCAGGCCTTGACGTAGAGAAACGCCAGGGCGAAGAAAATTACGGTAAACAGCAACATCACTAGATCTTGCATATCAGGTCTCTCGTGTTCCATCCGGCAAGTTGCCGGTAGGGTTGTTGGGGAGCAGCGATAAATGAAATTCGGTTTCGCCGAATTCAGTTTATCCCAGGCTCCCATTCCAACATTGATTCTCAATCAATCTGAGTATGAGTATAGAAAATGTTTCCTAAATAAAGCGTAAGGGTCGGGTCGCAATTAAGAATAATTTTGGAATCATGCGATTGTAGATCTAAATCCTTATAGTTTTTTCCGTAAAGTATGCACCACCGCATGCCCAATAAGCGCTGCAATCATGGCGATAGTGAAATTAGTAAATGTAAAGATATCGCCGAGGGCAAAGGCCAGGGTTTTCCCGTGCCCGTTGGTTACCGTGAACTCTCCCATCAGCAGGTTCGAATAAAACAGGAAGACAATGAATGCGACCTCAAGCAAGGCGCGCATAATGCGGGCATGCAGCCGACGATCTTTTGGGTCCAAATGCATGGATGGATGATACCAGCAGGCGCATAAAGATATATAAAGACGGGCAAGTTCACTCTTCGTTTCCGCTCCAGCCCTCGGGCATGAAACGATAGCCCACCCAAGGCTCCGTCTGGATGTACTGCTTGCCGGTCTCAGCTTCAAGTTTCTTGCGCAACTGGCCCACAAAAACGCGCAGATACTCGGGCTGGTGGGCCGACTGGCTTCCCCAGACGGCGGTGAGCAGAACGCGATGGGTCATCACCTTGCCGGCATTACGCGCCAGGTGCAGCAGCAGGTCGAATTCCTTGGGCGTAAAGTGGATGTGGTTGCCGAGGACGGTTATGCTGTGCGCGCTGGAGTCGATTACAAAGTCGCCGGCCTCGATGGCCATCGTGGACCGCTCGGGGGCGCGACGCAGGTGGGCGCGCACCCGGGCCAGTAACTCCTGAATGCTGAAGGGCTTGGTCACGTAATCATCGGCCCCGGCGTCAAAGGCCTCCACCTTGGTATGCTCGTGGTCGCGTACCGAGAGCACAAGCACCGGCGTGGAAGATTGGGCGCGAATGGCGCGGGTAAGCTCAACTCCGCTCATCCCCGGCATCATCAGGTCGGTCACAACCAGATCGGGTGGCCAGTCATGAAAGACCTGCAAAGCCTCCTCGGGATCGTTTGCGGTGCGCACATCATAGGCTTGTGCTGAGAGTGCTGCGCGAAGCACGCGAGTGATTTGCGGTTCGTCGTCGATTACTAGAATTCTGCCGGGCATAATAATCTTCTTTCTTGGGAAGATTACAACATCCCGGAGGCCCGGTATGATGCACGGTGGAGGATTATGAAGGGACTATCCGATTCCCGGGGGATTGTTCACTGGTTTGTGGGCACACTGATGGCAGCTACGGCAACGCTTCTGCTTGTCTCGACGGGCGCCAACTCCACCACCGCGGGAATGCTATTTCTAGTGCTGGTGGTGTGGTCAGCAACCCAGGCCGGGATTTGGCTGGCTCTTTATATCGCAGTGCTTTGCGCGCTCTCATTCGACTACTTTTTTCTGCTGCCATACCACACATTCCGGCTGGCCGGTGCACAGCAGTGGGTAGACATGCTGGCGTTTGCAGCCAGTTGCGTTGTGGTGGAGCGGGTGGCGGAGCGGGCGCGCCGCCAGACCCGGCAGGCCGAAGAACGGCGCGAAGATGTGGAGAGGCTTTACGCGCTGAGTCAGGAGATGATGCTGCATGAGGACGCCGATGGCCTGATGCGCGACTTGCCCCGCTTGATCAACCGCATCTTTGCCCTGGACGGGGTGGTTTTGTACGTCTGCGATCAGGAGCAGTTCTACGCGTCGACCGCTGACCTGCCGATGAGCATCCGTGCCAGCCTGGTTGCCATGACCCATGGGCAGAATCCGGCACAGGTTATACCTGGCGGCTTTACGGTGAGGACGTTGATGCTGGGAATGCGACCAGTGGGAGCTCTGGGATGGCGGCCGGAGATGCTATCGCATGAGGTGGCCGCGGCGGTGAGCGCGCAGGTGGCGATTGTGCTGGCACGGTCGATTGCGCTTGAGGCGGCGGCGCGGATGGAGGCGGCGCGCGAGGGAGAGCGACTGCGCACGGCGCTGATCGACTCACTGACGCACGAGTTGCGCACTCCGCTGACCTCGATTCGCGCAGCGGCTACCACGCTGTTGGAGTCAGAGGGGATGGACGAGGCCGGACGGATGGATCTGGCGGCCATCGTCGATGAGGAGGCCGCGCGGCTGGATTCGCTGATCGGCGAGGCTGTGGAGATGGCGGAGATCGATGCCAACGTGGTGCAGGTGCACCTTGTGCCGCAGCATCCCCGCGCGCTGCTCGAAGTTGCCGTGGAAGAGTCGCGGAAGATTCTGGCTTCGCACCGAGTGACAATCACCGTGGATGACGGGCTGGATCATGCGGACGAGCCGGCCTGGTTCGATCCGCACTTGCTGGGGCGAGTTTTGCGGCATCTGTTGGAAAACGCTGCTATTTACACACCGCCAGGCAGCCGAATCACTTTGAGCTGCAACCGGACAGACGGATGGCTGGAGTTCCGTGTGGAAGACAATGGGCCGGGGATCGACGCGCTGGATTTACCGCTGATTTTTGAGAAGTTTTATCGCGGCAAGCGGGGCGTAATTACAGGAAAAGGATCGGGGATGGGGCTGGCGATTATTCGCGCCATTCTTACCGTGCACGGCGGGGAGATCGAGGCCACCAGCCAGCCAGGGCAAGGCAGCTGCTTCCGCTTCTGGGTACCACTGGTGGTGAAGGAGCCTGCGAGCAAAAAATAAAAAGGCGGCTTTTTCTTTAACTGATTGATTGATCCGCTACTTAGGTTTCTCGCTCCAGCCATCGCATGACGCGCTATTCAACGAGAGATGATACCGGGGTCGGATACTAGGAACCCTTGACAGCGACTGTACATGTGGATTAATTTGGACGCTCCCCGGCCCGCTCTGGGCTGAAAAACTCACAATAGGAGGTCGTTTCCCATGAGTCGACACTGGATTCTGCTCGTTCTTGGCATTTCATTCCTGTCCGCAACAATTTACGCGCAGGCGCCAGATGTCACACCCACTTGCGTATACGGGTGCGGGGGCACCGGCAGCAATAGCTCCGGACACCACATGACCCAGGCGGAGCGCGAAAAGCATAGGGAGAATATTCAGTTTTACAATCACTATAAGCATTATCATGACGATTTCATGCATGAGGTGAACCGATTCCTGGGCGAGGCACATAAGTCAATCAAGGCGGGCAGATTTTCAGAGGCTTACTCGTTTTTACAGCAGGCCAATTCATCACTTGCGAAGGACAGGAATAATTCAACGCTCTATAAATCTTCAGATTTTACATACATCCCCAAGAGAGAATTCGACAAGATCGATAATCAGCATGAAGCGCATCAATACAAAGTGAACCAGGAAATTGCCGCGGTAACAACCGCGCAAAGAAATCAGCAGATTCATAATCAACAACTGGCGATGCAACAGCAACATGCGCAGCAACAGCAGATTGCCCAGCAGCCAGATGCTGGGCATCCCCGTATTGGCGCTGCGGCGAAGGTGAGCGGCGAAGTCTACTGGCTCACGAGCGACGGCCGGAAAATTCCCATCGACACGAGCAAGCCTGTCTTTCTGAACGAGCGCGTCGTCACCGGAGCCAATGGCCACATGCAAGTGATGCTGCTGGACGAAACCGTTTTCACGCTAGGCCCGAACTCCGACATGATCATGGACGATTATGTCTATGACCCGAATACTACAATGGGGAAAGTTGCAGCGAATCTGGCGAAGGGAACTTTTCGCTATGTGACCGGAAAAATGCAGTCGGTCTACCCTGAAGCACGCAAAATCAAGCTGCCGGTTGGCACTATCGGTATCCGCGGCACCGATATTGAAGTGCAGTTTCAGCCGGGTGCGCCGGGGTACATCAAATTGTTCAGAGGTGAGGTGGAGATTATGCCCGTCACGGGCGGCTCTTCAATCTCGATGAATGGCGGACAGATGATAGTCATTGGAAGCGACGGAGGGTTTGGCGCGCCGGTGCCGTTGAACAGCAAGAAATAGTAGGTCATTGGCTGCCTAAGATCATCGGCGCTTCAATATTACTTTACTTACTTCGGTTCCCCGCTCCAGTCACAGGCAATCTCGCGGCGCTTGGCAGAGCTTTCTAGAGCCCACTCCAGCAATCGTGCAACGCGCCATGCATCGATCGCTGCGACCGGAGCTGGAGCCTTGCCGAAAAGCGCGTCGCGGACCCCAGCGTAGTAGAGGCGGTAGTCGCCGGGGATGGATTCAACGGGACGGGTGACCATGTTGCCGTCCACATCCACACTCAAGGTGCCCCAGTTTGCAACTGGTTCCTCGCCCCAGGTTTTGCTGTCGATGCGGGTGATTTTAGAGAGCGCGGCCTCTTGCAGGTCGAGGCCCCACTTCCAATAATTGCCCTTCATGCCGCGCAGATAATAGAACGGCCTAGCCAGCGAGGCGAGACTGTTGCCGCTGAGAGTGACTGAAAGATCGGGATAGCGCAGGCGTAGGGTGAAGGAATCGTCAGAGCCGTTGCCGGGGCGCTCGCGCAGTACCTCGGCGCCTACGGCCTGGGGTTTGCCGAAGAGGATGAGTGCCTGGTCGACAAGATGAGTGCCTATATCAAGCAGCAGCCCGCCACCTTGTGACGGATCTTCTTTCCAAGCCGCTCTTGTAACTGGCCGCCAGCGGTCGTAATTGGTTTCAAAGTGAACCAACTTTCCCAGGGCGCTCTCGGCGAGCAGCTTTTTGAGGGTGAGAAAGTCTCCGTCCCAGCGGCGCTCGTGAAATGGAGCGAAGAGCAGATTATTCTTTGTGGCCAGCTGCATCAACTCGGCTACTTCGGCCGAAGTGACGGCTACCGGTTTGTCGACCACTACATTTTTCCCGGCGTTGAGCACTTGCCGAGCCAGTTCGAAGTGGGTGCCGCTTGGAGTGCTGATCGCGATCAAGCTGAGCGATGAATCTGCCAGCATTGCATCAAGAGTGCGGTAAGTAGTGATGCCGGGATAGCACTCGGCGGCGTGGTTCGTAGTGCGCTCGACGACTGCAGCCAGTTCCATCCCTTCGACCGACGAGATCAGCGGCGAGTGAAAAACTCGCCCGCCCAACCCGAAACCCACCAAGCCAACACGAATCATCCTTCAAGTTTATAACGCGTCTCAGCCAGCCGGTAGAGGCGTCGCCAAACGAGACGATTCATGGTGACCACCATAAGCTGAGATCATGATGGTGGCCAACAGCAGCATCGGAAAACGGCCGCTGGCAGTGGCGGCATCGATCTGCGCGCCCAGGCCGATAGTTTCCAGAGTGCGGTCTTTCACCTGCGAGTATTCGGCCATCACCGATGCATTCCATGCTCCGCCTGAAGCAGTAACCATGCCGGTGATCAGGTAAGGAAAGATTCCGGGAAGAATGAGCCGGGTCCAGCGTTGCCAGCGAGTGAAGTGGTAAAGCGAAGCGACTTCGCGCAAATCGGAAGGGATAGACATGGCTCCTGCAATCACGTTGAAGAGGATGTACCACTGCGTGCCCAGCAGCATGAGAGCCACGGAGCCAATGCCCAGCCCGCCGCCTATTTCGATCAGCCCGATGAGCAGGATGGGAAAGAAAGCCGTGGCCGGAACCGAGGCCAGAATCTGCGCGAGTGGTTGAACGATGCGCGCCAACCGAGGGTTGAGTCCGATGGCAACGCCGACGGGGATTGTCCATGCAGCAGAGATGAGCAGGGCGGCATTGACGCGCAGAAAAGTTGCGCCCGCGCCCTCGAGCAGCAGTCGCATATCTGGCCAGGTGACGGTCCGAGCATCAGAACAGCCTGCGTAGCTCCCCACCCGACAACCACAATGGCTATCATGGCCAATGCCCACAGCGCGGGAGATGCTTTGCCGTGATTCAGGCCTTCGTCCAGCGGTTGAACGCAGCGGCAATCTTTGGTTTCTGCCATGCGCCGGCAGATGGGCTCATCCATACTGCTCCAAATGCGGCCGGGAACAGAGTTGAAGATCGTGGAGCGGCGCAGCAGTTCGAGAATGGGTGAGGTGACGCGATCGGCAGACTCGACCTGCTCGAATTTGAATTTATCGCTCCAGGCGATGAGCGGGCGCCAGATGAGTTGATCGGTGGCTACCACGATGAGGACCACTACCGCAATGCCGCTGACGAGGGCGCGAACATCGCCTGCATAAGTGGCAGTCTGGATGTAGCTGCCCAGACCGGGCAACTGGAAGTTGCGGTCGCCCATGGTGAAGGTTTCGCAAAAGATAAGAGCGAACCATCCGCCGGCCACGGAGACGATGGAGTTCCACACCAGGCCGATGGCGGAGTAGGGCATCTCGAGTTGCCAGAAGCGCTGCCATGCGGAGTAGCGATAAATGCGCGAGGCCTCGACCATCTCCCGTGGAATGGATTTGAGCGAAGAGTAAAAACTGAAGGCGAGGTTCCACACCTGGCCGGTAAAGATGAGCAGGATCACGCCCATCTCAATCCCCATTTGGTGGCCCGGCACCAGCGCCACCATGGCCAGCACCACAGGAGGAAGAAAGCTGAGCACGGGAATGGATTGCAGAATATCGAGAACCGCGACCATCCACGGCTTCGACGCGCGGATTGTAGGCGGCGATGTAGCCGTAAGTAATGGCGAAAACCAGGCTGATCAGGTACGCAATTCCCATGCGCACGATGGAGTAAAACGCATAAAGCGGCAGAGCGCGAGATCGAATTTGAAATGGGAACAACAGGAATGGGCTTGCCCAGCCAATAGGCGCCCGTGCTGACGATGGAAAAGAAGATGGTGAGCCCGCAAGCCGCCACGCCCAAATCGATAAGAAATGGCCAGGTGCGGGCGGTAACCAGCGATCGTGCAAGAGGGTGCTGAAGTCTTCACTCGGCATCCTCGCTGGCTGCGATTTCTTCTTCTTGTGCATCGGGCAAAACAAAGCGGCGACGGCCGGCATCGTAGTCGAAGAGCTCGGCATAACGGCCCCAGGCAACGGCGGTCTCCATCTGCCGCAGGCATTCCTCCTCGCTGAATTGCTCGTCGAGCATATCGAGAAAGAAGTCCTCGGGAATGGTGTGGTCGCTCTTGGACTTCGAGCGCGCGGCGAATCTGGCGCAGCAGCAGAACGTGCCCGACCGCGGCGTCGCGAAAGAGTTCCTTCTGGCGAAGAATCTCGGAGTTGGCAAATTCCGTTCCGCTCTCAGTGATCACCGCGTCGCCTTCTTCGATGGTGAGAAAGCCAAGTAATTGCGCCGCATCCACAATGGGCAGCAGGTCGTCGATCTCGAAGGCCAGGTCGTCGGCCAGACGGTAAATGTCGTCGCGGCCGCCCTTGTCGAGCAGCAGTTCAAGCAGGCCGGCCATGCCGCCGGGGCGTGCGTGGGGCAGCATCTGGTAGTGCATCTGGCGCTGGTCGCGCACACGGGCGTCTGCTGATCGGGCGCTTCGGCGGGTGCGACGTCGGGCTTGGTCAGCACCTTGTAGATGTAGTCCACCAGTTGCGTGAAGGCTTCGGATTTGCGGTCGCGCGGCTGCGGCAATTTGCACGCGAAAGTCGGTGCGGATGTGGCCGGGATTGCGGCCCAGCACAATGATGCGGTCGGCCAGCAGCACCGCTTCTTCAATATTGTGCGTCACCAGGAAGACGGCCTTGGTGGGCATGGTCTTGTTGGCCCACAGCTCCAGCAGTTCGCTGCGCAGATTCTCGGCGGTCAGCACATCCAGAGCGCTGAAGGGCTCGTCCATGAAGAGCACCTCCGGCTCGACCACCAGGGCGCGCGCAAAACCCACCCGCTGCTTCATTCCGCCCGACAATTCCTTTGGATACGCGCCTTCAAAGCCGTCAAGTCCCACCGTATCCAGCATCTTCATGCTGCGTTCGCGGCGCACGTCGGCAGCGATGCCGCGCGCCTGCAGCGGAGCCTCAACATTTTCAAGAACTGTGAGCCAGGGAAAAAGAGCAAAGCTTTGAAAAACAATGGAGACGTTGATCTCGGCATCGGCGATGGGTTTCTCATGCCAGTAAACCTGCCCTGCCGATGGCGTTGAGAGCCCGCTCAGCATGCGCAGCATGGTCGACTTGCCGGAGCCCGAAGGGCCGAGCAAAGCGAGAA
Source organism: uncultured Acidobacteriaceae bacterium (assembly GCA_963780975.1). Lineage (GTDB taxonomy): Bacteria > Acidobacteriota > Terriglobia > Terriglobales > Acidobacteriaceae > Telmatobacter. The sequence continues at coordinate 30,117 of CAWAEU010000001.1, forward strand.
TCTCGCCGGGCACGATGGAAAGATCAGTGGCCGAGATAACCTGAATGCGGTTCTGGCTTGGCTGGGCGTAGTACTTCTCAATCTTCTCGGCGCGAATGATTGGCTCCGCGGCCTGAGTTCCAGATTAAGTTGGGGATGACCGCTTGTTGCATGCGTGCTTCTCCGGTTGAGGGTCCGCGCGCTCAAGAGCGGCAGCCGGCTGATGTTGCAAGTGTATGATGGCACGGTTGCAATCAGATAAATAGACGTTTTTTGCTGCGGATGGGACTCAACGAAATTTGGATTGACCGTAGGGCCCCCAGAGTGCGCGGCGCAAGCTCTTCAATTTTTCATTTCAGCGGGTATAAACAACCTATTGAAATTTTATAAAGTGCCGAAGACTCCGCTATGCTGCAAGCGCGGCAACCAGCGCAAGGCCGAGCATGATAAAAGCCACAATCCGTACCAGAGTGCTTAGCAGAGTCATACCCGAATCTTCGGCACGTGCTACGGCAGCCGCAAGTGCGAACAGGGATAAACCAAGGTAGGAGTTGCGAATGAGGAGCGTGTCTCAATGTAGGAACGTGGATTGTACTAATTTTTCTCCGGCCGCTTATAAGGCTGTTGCAGCCATTGTTGGGCCTCGTTAACCGCTCCCTGAGAATTGTCGTTGGTCTGCACGGCTAACCTGTACTCATTCACCGCGCGGTCCCGCTGGCCGGTGAGGTCGTAGATCTTGCCAATCTGAATGTGGCTCCAAACTTCGGTCCAGTGCGGGTCTCCGTCGCCACGCAGCGCGTCGCGATAGTAATTCACGCTTGCCTGGTAGTTGCGCTGCACGTAAAGCAGATCGCCCATGCGGTAGTTGGCCAGCGAACTCTGCGAGTTAGCCTGCAACGCTTTTTGATACTCGGCCTGCGCCCCGCTCAGGTCGCCCTGTGCCACCAGTTGCTGCCCCTTCAGGATTGCGGTGCGCAACTGCTGGTCGGGAGTGGTCTTGAGCACCCAATTTTCAGGATCGATAAGGATGTGCCGCGGCCTTCCGAATGTGTCCACCGCGAACTGCGTATCGGCGCCGGTCACGTCAATCTTTTTGGTTTCGGTCTTGCCGTCGGTCTCCACGCGCAGTTCCACCGGCATGCGGAACAGATCCAGGTCCTGTTGAATTTCGCCGACAGTGCGAAAGCCCTTGTTGTTTCCCAGCCGGTAGACGGCGTACTTTATCAGTGAACTGCTGGCGCGCCCGTTCCATCGATCCATTGCGTGAAGAATGCCGCCAACTGCTGCTGGCTATCGGTCTCGGCCAACTTTTCAAAATCAGTAAGCGCTCACGGAGCTGTCCGCGTACTGATTCAGAGCACCGCTTTTAACGTAGCCAGAAAAGCCTTGTCGCCCAAATCCCAACGCAGCATGTGGAAGACCATGGCGCCTTTTTCAAGGGTCATGGACTGAAACTCGGTCGAAAATGGATTGAGGCGGCCAGCGCTCGACAGCGGAATCGTATCGTAGGCCAGACGCGCCTGCTGCTACGTCTTGAATCGCCGTCTGCAATGCACTGCTGCCGCTTTCGTTTTCTCGAACATCAGTTCGGCATAGCGGGCCATGCCGTTGGTAATCCATGCATCGTTGAGGGTGCGCGGGCTAACTTCGGAACCCCACCACTGGCGGGCGATGGTATTGGCCAGCAGGCGGATGCCGGATTTATCGCCCACGCGCGACGCCGGGAATCGCCGCCAACTCCGGCGCCCAGACGGAGGGCAGCGTATCGTCCGGGAATCTCAACCACATTCAGATGGCTGCACTCCGGCGCGCCAAAGCTCGCCGGTAAAAAAATCGTACTCTTTTGCCGCCGTCTGCGCCAGTTCGTTGCCGGATTGCTGATGAGCAGCGGTCAGGTAGACCTTCACGTTCCCTGCTCCCGCAGAAACCGGTTCCAGATAACGGCCTGCAATCACCGTGCCGGGAAAGCCCGGCTTGCTCCAGTTAAAGTCGATATTGATCGCCCGGTTCGCCATTGGCCAGCTTGACCGGATGCGACCATCCCTGTGCGCCGCTTGCGAAGACCTTCATTCCCTGTGGCACGCTGATGTGCATCTCTGCTGTGAAGCGATTGGTAAGATAGCCGGTCAGAGGGAAACCAGCGCGCTGGATAAAGCAGATAGCTGATCGGCTCCTGAATCGCGGCTAATTTCTGCCCTGGCTCCGGGCCATCATCTTTGCCTGTGATCACGCCCTCGTATTCAAAGGTCCAGTGCGATTCCTGACCTTTGATAAAAGGCGCAGCCGGGGTTACGCGAATGGTTCCGTCGGCCTCACGCTCGCTAGTGAGCAGCTTGCCGCCCTCGTCGGATATTTTTGTCACCTTAAGCGCGGGATGAAAACCGAAGTTCACCTTATCGGCGTTCTCCGGTGCGGTAAAGCTGACCACTGCCTTTGCCGACAGCTGATGCGTGGCAGGATCCAGCTCGGCATCAATCACATATGCCGCTGATTGACAGCGTCGGCGGGTCAGGCTTCTGCGCGATAAGCGGAGCCGGCAACAGCAGGCGCAGCGCGAAAAGTCCTGGCCACGGCAATGTCGCAGTCCGCATTGATCCCACAAATTCCGCATTTGCATCCGTATATTATCAGGCTCGCTCTGGTTAATGGTTACGCCCTGCTGAAGAGGTTCGAAGCTCTTCCAGCGTAATCGCCGCCACCCGCTCAATCGCTCCGCCGTTTGCGTGCCTTGTCCAGCGGGCCGGCTGTTCAGCAAACCGCGAATCTCGGCCAGATCCTTCATCATTGACTCGCGCGGCGGCTCCGTCCGGTAGCAGCGGCTCGATCTGATGGACAACATTTGCCACTGTAAAGTCGTCCTGGATCAGCTCCGGCACAATCCTCTTGCCGGCGATCAGGTTAACCATGGCCACATGCGCCACCTTCACTACACGTTTGGCGATTGCATAAGTCAGCGATGAAACCCGGTAGATGACGACAATGGATTGCCCATCAGCGCCGCTTCCACCGTCGCCGTGCCGCTGGCTACAACCGAAGCACGGGCGTGGAAAAGCGTGGCGCGTGCATCCTCTGAAACCCTGATGTGCAGTCCGCGGTCGTCCACCATATCCAGCACTGCATGTTGCTGCGTTTTATTCAGGGTCGGCGCCAGCGGCACCACAAACTCGAATTGATCGAAGAGCCTTCTTCGGTGAGGGATCTGCGCTCCGGGCCCCTGCACACGGCCCGCATACGCTGCTTTGCCTCTGTTCGATGCATTGCGTGGATAGCCCGACAGAGTCCACGCCGCCTCCAGCATATCCGGCAAGTTGTGGCGAATTTCCCTGGGCCGGCTGCCGGGCAAAAGCGCGATCCACGCTTTAGTAGGGTCCAGGCCGCTGTTCTTGGCAAACTCCTCTCGGCTGATGGTGGGCAGCGGCAGCTCCGCCAGCGGATGGCCGACAAACTCCGCCTGCACGCCATGCTCGCGATAAAACGGCTCCTCGAAAGGAAAGATCACCAGCATGCGGCGGATATATTTTTCCACCAGCTTGATGCGGTGCTTCTTCCATGCCCACAACTGCGGGCTGACGAAATAAATCACCGGCACTCCGATGCGGTGGAACTCCTTGGCCAGGCGGAAGTGGATCTCGGGAAAGTCAATGAGCACGGCTACGCCGGGACGCCGCTTGCGGATGGCCTTTTTCAGTTTGCGGAATTCGTTGTAGATGCGGGGCAGGTGAAGAACAACTTCGGTCAGCCCCATCACCGCCATATCTTCAGAGCGGACGATGCGCTCCAGGCCCGCCGCGGCCATGCGCTCCCCGCCCATGCCGAAGAAGCTGGCTGTCTGGCCGGATTCGGCGAGCTGTTTTTTCAGCGCCTCGATCAGCAGCGCGCCGTAGTGCTCGCCGCTGGCTTCGCCTGCCGAGATGAAGATGGTGGAGGACATTTTTTCTGGTCAGCTCCGTCTCGTTTCCGCGCTGGTGCCATCATAACGGTTTCGAACGGCGCAAACTAAAGCTCCGAAGTAAAACTAGATGCGAAGAAAGATTCTTCTTCTGAACATCCAGAAAAGCAACAGCCAGTAAACCGTCAAGGTGAGAGCGCCAACAACTACAGGTTCCATCGCAGGCCCAAAGATATTCAGTGCACGCATGCCCAGATGAATGCGGAAGCTGTTCTCGATGAAGTCCTCAAACAGATGTGCCATGAGGTACGCGGCGATGGAGTTCATGCCGACAACGACCAGAGGAAACACAATTCCGCGATGCTTGCGGACATCGACGAACCAGGAAAATGCGGCAAGAAAGAGGAAGCACACGCCGCCGCTGAAGAGCGTCCACGAAGGCGTCCAGATTTTTTTCACGATGGGGCAGATTCCGATGAAGTGGAAGAACAGGCCGAGCGGCGATCAATGCTGCTGCAGCGATGAGAAATCGGCGCAACGGAATCTTGGGAGCGGAAGCGAGATACCAGCGTCCAGCTGCGACCCCCAGCAGCATCGTGCCCGCGTGGGAATAAAGCTCAACGTCGGATAACCATCGTCGTTGAAGAGGAAACAGCTGGGCCGGGGAAACAGATTAAGGAACCAGAGATCGAAGGCCTGGCCGAGATTGCTGTTGCGGTTCCAGTGCGAAGCGAAGCCGGCGAAGAGATACTTATGCCAGTCGGGAGTGACGCCGACGGCCGCGTAATCGAAGTTGGGTCCGGGCGCGGGATAGATCGCCCGCGCCAGCCAATAGCCGAAGAGAATCACGCCAAACGCCGTCCACTGCCAGCGCGGACGAACGTCGTCAGCAGAAAGGCAAAGGTGTAGCCAAGACCGATCTGGGTGAGCGTGTCTTCAAAGGTGAAGTTGGTCATGGGGCTGTGGATGGAGCGCAGAAAGATGCCCAGCGCCATGAGAATGAAGCTGCGCCAGATGGTGTGGCACAGCATGCGCTTGAAGCTGTCGCCTTTGCGCTGGCGGCTGAGGATGGAGTATGGAAGCGCGACGCCGGCGAGAAGGTGAAGCCGGGCTGGATGGTATCTTCAAGGCTCATGCCGGCCCATTCGATGTGGGATTGCTGGAAACCGAGAAACTGCCAGATATGGATTGCCTGGGAATGATTGCGCGACCTCCGGTATGCGAAGCACCCCGCCATCATCAGCACCATCACCAGGCCACGATAAGCATCGACCGCAATATTGCATTGCTGCTGCTTCTCCACTTTCACGACCATATCGCCCATGGGATTCCTCTGCGGGAATTGTACTGTTTATTGCTTTCTCACTTCTCAGAATAGATCAATTGACACGAGTGATAGATAAACAATTCACCGCGGCGAGGCACCCCTCGAGGTGGCTGTGACCCGGGGATGTATGCCACGGCTGGACATTATCCTCAGTCCATTCACTCCACGAAATGATAAAGATGACTTTGCTGTGCTAGGCATCCGCGAGTGGAGTCGCGCGCGGCGCGCGGGTGACGCTGGAAGCTCTACGTCTGGAGACCGAGTCAATCACAATGAGAAAGTAGCCGGAGACGCGGATCTGAAGTCCAAATTCGTCTGTGCGGCAAGGAAGGAAGAGAATTTGTACATGGTGTCGCGTCGTTTCGCCTTCCAGGTCGCGGTCGGGTCGGAGAGCCCCGACACCGTAGAGAAGGCGCGTTGCCTTGAAAGCAGTTCTGGGTCACCCAGAGAATGCCGTAGGTACGTACGCTGTGGGAGCCGAGGTCATGAAGTAGCTCATACGGCCCGTAGATGTGACTAAGCTTGCAGTCCCAGCTTTTTGCGAAGCCAAGTTTTCCACACACATACACACATCAGATCCAGGGCACAATGCAGAGCCATTGCCGTGCCTCATTACTGATTTACTATTTTGGCATCGAAAAGAGCAAAAAACTAAGAACCGTCGATTTGCAGAAAATCGTAGGCTGGCTCGACGTCATGCTTCACGCGATACGTCTGCACATTCTACGAAATCAGCGAGCATGTGAACCTGAGGAAGCAGAGTTGCAGCCTGATCGGGCGATCGGGCAGGACATACATTCTTCCAATCGTGGTTTGCCCACATCACAGCAAACTTGAGCTTGGTGCGGTTGTTTTCAGCCTTTAGGAAACCCTGCTCAAGCTGCTCATGATAAAACTGCGTGCCTTCGCGCCAATACCAATCGATCATCCAGGCATCCACTCCATGGGTCGAGGCCAGATCAATTTCTTTCGCGGACCACACCGGATCGGACTCGTCACAAATATCCCCACAGCGGGTAATGCGGCATGGAGTGGCCGGGAAAAAGGGTGCGCGCATTGCGCAGAGTATCGAACTCCGTCCATCCCTTGCCGAATATGCCTTCCATGTATTTGGAGGGATGCCAACTGGGAAAGTTGTAGGCGACCACCTGCACGTCTGTTGGCTTTTGCAACTGATCGGTTCCCAACGCCTGATGGAGGCGCTGCTCAGTAAAGTAACTGTCTGTTGCAACTTTGCCGATCATGTTAGCTGGTGGAGCGTCTGATCCCGTATGCGGAGGCACTATGCTCTCCGCAGCCTGTGCCGCAGCAGTTGCCGCTACGCCTGCCGTCAATCCTGCCTGTATGGATGATTTAAGAAAACTGCGACGATTCATGAGGATCTCCTTGCATTCCCCTTCGATCAGTTGCCCGTTCATTAAAAACGATTCCGCGCAGTCTATGCACCACGCCTTGCGCGGACGGCTCCGGCTAATTCCGTGAGCATCGCGTGAGTTTCAGTCCAGTCGATACAGGCGTCGGTGATGCTCTGGCCGTAAACCAGTGGCTGGCCGGGGATGAGCTTCTGCGCGCCGGCTACGAGATTGCTCTCGATCATCACGCCGATGATGTTCTTGTTCCCAGAGGCGATCTGTCCGGCAACATCGTGGCAGACAATCGATTGGCGACGGTAGTCCTTGTTGCTGTTGGCATGACTGAAGTCGATCATGATGCGCGGATCGAGTTCTCCGGCTTTTTCAAGTTGCGAGGCGGTG
>CAWAEU010000002.1:0-37777 GCA_963780975.1 uncultured Acidobacteriaceae bacterium
GGTTGTGCTTGAGCAGCTCCTTTGCATAGGTAGTATTTGTGGGCCGTTCCAGTCCGACCATGGGATATTTGCCATTCATTGGGAAACAGCCCGGCTCCGCGCTGACTGCAAGATTCAGATCACTGGCGGCAAACTCATCCTCTTTATCTTTTTCATTGTCAGCTACGGCAAAAAAACAGCCGGTCTGAATCACCCGCCGTGCACTGTCACGCACTCCCGAGGCGCAGGCACCAGGTGCAGATCCGCGCAAGTGTATGAACCCGCTTTGGGTTCCTGTCCCGCCGCGCCAACTGCAGCGCACAACAGCAGCAAGCTAACAACAAATATTTGAATTCGCATCGGTTCTTCCTCTCATCCTCGAATTGCAAGTCAGGTTAAACCATCTCCTGCTCCGCTGTTTACAGGAACGGAGAGTCAGGAGTCGGCATCAGCTATCGCAAACTCTTCAGCGCCGGATATAGCTTGCGCCACTTTGCATAGCCGGTTTTGTAAACCTTCAAATCATCAACGTTGGGTTCAATCCGCTCTGCAACTTCAATAGCCTGACTGCACGCCTCATCCAGATCGGCCCAGTGTCCCGCGCCCACTCCAGCCATCAGTGCCGAACCAAATGCGCCGCCCTCTTCCGCAGTCAGCACTTCGACAGAGTGCCCGTAAATTCCACTTTAATTTTTCTCCACAGTGGCCCGCGCGCGCCACCACCGCCCAGCGAATACCGCTTACAGGAATGCCCAGCTCGGCGAAGAGCGTAAAAGTATCTTGCAGCGAGTAGGCCACACCCTCTAGCACAGCGCGCACAAAATGCGCTGCGTATGTACAGTAGAAATGCCTGCAAACGCCGCTCTCACCTCGGGGCCCAGATGCGGAGTACGTTCGCCCAGCAGATAAGGCGCCCACTCCAACCCCTCGCTCCCCGCTGGAATCTTGCCCGCCGCGGCGTCAACTCATTATAATCATGGCGGGGAAAGAAAGTCTCTAAGCCAGTTCAGGCTCAGCCCCGCCGACTGCGTTACTCCCATCACGTGCCACAGTCCCGGAACCGCGTGGCAGAAGGTGTGCAGTCGTCCTTTTGGATCCTTGGTTGGTGTGGCTGTCGCGGCAAAGACCACTCCCGAGGTCCCGATGGTCGCCGAAACCGAACCCGGCTGCAAAATTCCCATGCCCACAGCACCCGCGCCCTGGTCGCCAGCGCCAGCCACAACCGGTGTGCCCGCAGTCACCCCGTCAGCCCTGAGGCGTTCTCGCTGATACGTGCGCAAACTTCCGGTGACTCATAAACCCTGGGCAGCCAGCTTTCTTTTATCCCCCCGCCTCCGCCACTTCCTTTGACCAACGCCTATGCGTCACGTCTAGCAACAGCGTCCCTGATGCCTCCTGCACATCAATAGCAAACTCGCCCGTCAGCCGGTAGCGCACATAATCTTTGGGGCACATGATGTGCCGAATTTCCTCGAAGATCTCCGGCTGGTGCTCCTTCACCCACAGGAGCGGTCCGCGGGAAAGTGGCAGCGCCGGGTTGCAGGTGAGCTCGATCAGCCGCTCGTAGCCAATTTTTTCCGTCAGCCAGTCGCATTGCGGTTGCGTCCGCGTATCGCACCAGATCAGCGCCGGGCGCAGCACCTTGCCCGCATCGTCCAGCATCACCGCCCCATGCATCTGTCCCGTTAGTCCAATAGCAGCAATCGGCTGGCTCGGCTCGGGCGCGGCGGCCAATGCGCCGCGAATCGCCTCCTGCGCCGCACGCCACCAATCTTCCGGGTCCTGCTCCGCCCAGCCTGGATGAGCCGTCTTAAAGGCCGCATGTTCGCTCGATGCCCCGGCGACCAGCTTCCCATCGCCGTCCACGACACCGCACGCGTTCCGCCCGTGCCCACATCCATTCCCAGGAACCACATACCCGTTCTCCCTCTTGCCTAAATCGCTTTTTCCAGCGCAGGCAAGAATATCATTCCAAGCTGTGTTCAAGACAGGGAACCGGCGCGGGCAGCTTTGGATTAAATGGTAGGGCGCGGAGAATTACTGCGGAAGCACTTCAATTCCGGTTACTGTGGCATAGCCCTGCACGGAACGAAATTCAGAAGTAGTTTTCCCTGGGCATTCGGTTCCAGGCCGAAGTCTTGCGAATCACCACGTCTGTCTGGCGCGCTTCACTGGCGAGGTTAAAGTCTTTCAGCAGCGTACTGCCATTGCAGAAGATATTAAAGATGTGCGCGACTGGAACCCGGTCGCCGTCGGGCGGTGAGGAAGTCTGATCCCAGTCGCCATGACGCACTGCGAAATAGAGCACAACGGAGTATCTTCCCGGTGAAACGGGAATCGCATAGGAAAAATTTCCCCAGCGCTCGGTTTCGTAGAGCTCAGGATCATCAGTCCCTTTTACCGGGGTCGTGTAGGTCGCCATCTGGCCGCCCTCAAAATAATTATCCGGACTCCACCAGTGGCTATCGTTGGAGTAATAAGGAGTCTCCCGCGCCAGCACGCGCACCGGCCGCATGTGCCCTCTAAACCCAGGTAGAATCTCAATGGCCGAAAGCAGTGCCTGCTTTCCATCCTCGCCATTAAACTCAAGATGCAGCAACCCATCCGATGCCGGCTCGATATCGGTGAATACCTTCACATCAGCGGTACGGCTGGCTCCGGCGTCGGCCACGATATCAAATCGGCTTAGCAGCGTTTTGCCGTTGGCGCGCACAGCCATCAGGCGGCTGCCCTCTCCGCCGGTTTCTGTCGCATCCGCGCCGTAGACGGTCTCAGCAAAATGCAGGTGCAGTTCATAGATGCCTTTTTTCAGCGGAATCGCGTAGCTGAAATTTCCCTGACGGCTGCTGCGGTAGAAATCAGGATTTTGCGTGCGCCAGATCGATAGTACGGAGCTCTTCACCGCCGTGCCGCCGGCAAACCAGGCATCGGCGTTCCACAGTTTGCCTGCATGATCGACAAAGCTGCGATTTGAGCCTGCCAGAATACGGATTTCTTCTCCGGTGGGCGGGCCTACCTTCGCTTCCTCGGTCAGCGCTGATGATTGATTCGATGCGGACGGAGCCTGCTTCTGCATTCGGAGGGTGAGCCAAACAAAAGCGGGAATCAAGAGTACCAGCGCGAGTGCTGCGCCCAGCAACCGGGCGTGGCGACCGGTTCCCGACCAGGCTGAGGCCGGTGGAGCAGCCGCGGCCGGCTGACTCTGGATCTGTGCCGGGGCCACAGGTTCAAATTCAGGAACATATTGTCCCAGGGGAATGGTGATGCGAAGCGGATGCGATGCGCCGTCGCCGGCGTAATACTCGGCCAGGCGCTTGCGCAATCGGTTCGCCTCCACGCGCACAATGGAATCGGAGTCCTGATCGAACGACGGTCCGCGATGGAAGACCTCCACGCCGACGGAATATTCCTTAATCTGGTTAGCTTCCCCGGCAAAGCGCCTTTCGCATAAGTAGGACAGCAGATTGGCCAGCGTGGGCGCGCGGGTAAAGTACTTCGACTGAAGTACCGTCTCCAGTTCAGCGCGTTGCGCTTTGAGATCGACAGTTTCTGGGCCTGCAATTGCCATCGATTCCATCCCCATCCATCACCGTCCATCCCCGGACTGATTGTAATGCTAGTACGCTTTGGCGATTTGCATAGCTGTTAACGGTGTAGGCAATGGGCAGCGGGATGAAGTAACGGTAGGTAACCCCTCGACTTACCTGTCTGAAGGCTGCTTCTGAATTATTCTCCACTGGCAAAACAATGGCTGTTTAAGCCAATCTCGCCATCTTTTCCCTGGCTTAACCCCGGCGGAACGGGCAGGTAGCAGGTGTAGCGTTGTGGGCTGCCGGCGCACGTTCTCTACTGATATGGATGCAGGAGCGTCTATCGGAGCAGCAGATGCAAAAGCTTTCTCCCTTGAGATGCCCAAACGCATTTGAGGTGACGCATGCAAAAACTCGTGATGATGCTCGTAGCTGCAAACTTGCTGGTTTGCTCAGCCCCGTACGCGAGGCCTGACCCACTCCAGGTTGCAACTAATCAGGGTGCGACTATGACTGACCAGTTGGAGGGCGCCAAAATGGGAGAGGAGAATGGAGACCTTGCGCGCATCCACAAAAATTATGGGTTGGCGATTTCATCCTACCGGGCTGCCTTGAACGTCAACCGCAAGAATGCCGTGCTCTATGACAAGATCGGCATTGCCGAACTCCTGATGGGCGCCAGGGGGCAGCGCGCAAACACTTTGCCCAGGCGCTCAAGTACAACCCCAATTACGTTGCCGCCATCAATAACCTGGGAGTAATAGCGCTTCTCGACAAAAAGTACAATACCGCCGTCAACCACTTCAAAAAGGCATTGGCTCTTGATGAGACAGATGCGTCCATCCACGTGAACCTTGCGGAAGCATGGATAGGCCAGGACGAAACCGATCGCGCCATGACCGAATATACGCGTGCTCTGGAACTGGATGCAGACGTGCTGAGCAACAGTACCGAGGGACTTCTGGCCCAGCTTAGCACGCCCGAACAGTACGCCCGTGTTGAGTTCATCATTGCAAAAATGTATATGCGGCGCGGCAACATCGACGGCGCGCTGGACTATTTGAACAGGGCCAAAGAAGGTCACTATCCCGATCTGGCCAAGGTCTATACCGATCCGGATTTCACCACTCTCTGGAAGGATCCCCGTCTGGCTAAAATCGTCAAGCGATAGGCGTTCCGGATCATGCCTGCTTCCTGAAAACGGCCTATTCCAAAAATGCCCCACGGGCGAATACACGTGGGGCTCCTTTTTCTTCTCCTAACCGCTATTTATATCCCGTCATGCGGTACATAGCGTCGGAGTGTGATCTTTGGCACATGCATTTATCTTCAGTTGGGTGAGAATCAATGTGTAAGGCCAGTCAGCTCTGCGCTCGGCCGGCCAGGAGAAAATGCACATGAGCGATCTTGCCCAGCTTGCTGAATCCGTTGCCCTTGACCCGTTGGTTGACCACCCTGCCGACTATCACGTCTTTCACAAGTTCATTCAGCGCTGCAAGAATCTGCCTGCCCTCTCAACCGCCGTGGTCTGGCCGCTCTCTGAGGTGGCTCTCAAGGGCACTGTCGAAGCCGCAGTCGAGGGACTCATTGAGCCCACTCTCATCGGTGACGAAATCGCCATGAAGTCGTTGGCCGCCAAGATGGGCCTGGACATCAACCCCTATCCCATCCTCCACGCTGACACCGAGACCAAGGCCGCCGAGCTGGGCGTGGCCATGTGCCGCTCCGGGAATGCCCTGGCCATGATGAAGGGCAGCCTGCATACCGATGAGCTGATGAAAGTGGCTATGCAGCGCGATACAGGATTGCGCACCGCTCGCCGCATCTCACACGTATTCATTATGGATACGCCGGCCTATGCCCGCACCCTTCTCATTACCGATGCGGCCATCAATATTACCCCCGAGCTTGAAGACAAGATTCACATCGTGCAGAATGCCATCGACCTCGCCCATGCACTGGGCATTCCCGAGCCCAAGGTGGCGCTGCTCTCGGCGGTCGAGACGGTAAATCCCAAGATCAAGTCCACGCTCGACGCTGCGGCCCTTTGCAAGATGGCTGATCGTGGACAGATTACCGGCGGAATCCTCGACGGACCACTGGCCTTTGATACCGCCGTCAGCGTCAAGGCAGCCAAGATCAAGGGGCTGGTCTCGCCGGTCACTGGCCAGGCAGACATTCTGGTCGTTCCCGATCTCGAAAGCGGCAACATGCTGGCCAAGCAGCTTGAGTACCTGGGAGGCGCCCAACTTGCCGGTATTGTCCTCGGCGCCCGCGTGCCCACCATCCTGACCAGCAGAGCAGATTCAGCTGAAACCCGCCTCACCAGTTGTGCAGTAGCCGTGCTGCTGCACTATGCTACGCACCCGCAGGTCAAAGTCTAACCTAACTCTTGATTTACTGACTAAGTGGTTGCAGTTTCTGATAAAGAGCGGCAACCACTTTTTTTTCTGCGTCTTAAATTTGTATAACATCTATACCTATGCTAATATTTTCCGCACGTACAGGGTTGTAATGCGGGCCGGCAAAAGTGATTGGAGCTTCCGGAACAAAAATCAAAAGATAACTCCACAGAAAGAGAACATGCCGGCAGAGCAAGGCCCTATGAGGGACCTGCATGCGGAATCAAGCAGAAGCAAATCTCTCGGCCCTGATTGAAAGCACCGAAGACCTGATCTGGTCGGTGGACCTCGAATTTCGCCTGATTGCCTATAACCGGGCCCTGGCTAAAACTCTCAAGAGAAATCGCAACGTAACGGTAGAGTTGGGCAAGTCCGCTGACGATATGCTCCCACCTGAACTGGCGGGATATTTGAATGGACTCTTTCAACGGGCTCTTGCTGAAGGCTCTTATCGCACCGAGTACACCCTGCTCGACGGACGGATTCTGGAACTAGCTCTCAATCCCATTGTGATTGATGGCAAGGCCACCGGAGTATCGGTCTTCGGCAAGGACATCACCGAACGCAAAAAGGCCCTTGATGCGCTACAACACGCCGACAAAAAGTATCGGGATATCTTCGATGGCGCGGTCGAAGGAATGTTCCAGACTTCTATTGAGGGCCAACTGCTGACCGCAAATGTTGCCCTGGCGAAGATGCTAGGCTTCGACTCACCTGAAGAAATTCTGTCTTCGACCACAATCATGGTCCAGGATGCATGGGTCGATCCGGATCATCGTGCGGAGTTATTGAGGCAACTCGAAAAGAACGGAGCAGTGCATGGTCTCGAGTGCCGGTTCAATCGCAGGGGCGGTTCGCCTATCTGGGTTTCGCTGAGTGCCCGTAGAGTATGTGATGCGGAGGGGCGTGCACTTTATCTTGAAGGATTCATCGAAGACATTTCAGAACGCAAGCAAGCGGAGATTGAACTCCGAGACAGTGAAGCGCGTTTTCGTGACACCTTTGAGCAAGCCGCGGTCGGGATCGTTCACACTTCATTCGAGGGCACATTCCTCAGGTGTAATCCGCGATTCGCCGAGATAGTTGGATATCCTCAGGACGAAGTTCCGGGCAAAACTTTTTATGAAATCACGCCTCCCGGCCATCTTGCCGAAAGCGTTGATGTGCTCGAACAGTTGGTGCAAGGCAAGGCCGACTCCGCCGGCTGGGAAAAATGCTACATCCGTAAAGACGGCAGCCTGACCTGGGTAAGGATGACGACTTCAACGCAACGTGACGGCGAGGGGCGGCCGCTTCACCTGGTAGCATTCGTCGAGGATATCAACGATCGCATAGCAGCGGAAGAACGCTCTGCTGCTGCTGCGCAGGCTTTGCAGGTGAGCGAGGCTCGTTACCGCACCGTATTTCAAACCAGTCTCGATCCCCTCATTCTCACCCGCCTGAGCGACGGAATGGTCATCGATGTGAACCAGGCATTCCTCGACATATTGGGGTTTGAGTACGAAGAGGTTGTTGGGCATTCGACGCTGGAAATCAAAATCTGGGCCGATCATCACGATCGCCAGAAGCTGGTCGATATCCTTAATAAAGACTCGATCTGCCGGGATTCCGAAGCCAGATTTAGAAAGAAGAATGGCGAGATTTTATGGGTACTCACCTCGTCCTCGGTGATTGAGATCGATGGCGTTTCCTACCTTCTTGGTTATTTTCGCGATCTTTCCGGCGCCAAGGCTGCTGAGGAGCAGATCAGAGATCTCGCTTTCTACGACCCGTTGACGCATCTACCAAACCGCAGGCTGCTCAGCGACCGTTTGCGGCAGGTGCTGGCTGCCGGTCCAAGACATAGCCGTAATCAGGCGTTGCTGCTGATCGATCTGGATAACTTCAAGACGCTGAACAACACTGAAGGCCATATAAAGGGCGACCTTCTGTTGCAGGAAGTTGCCCGGCGCATCGTCGCCAGCGTCAGCGAGGGCGACACCGTGGCGCGAATCGGCGGCGACGAATTTGTTGCCATAATCGAGAATCTGAGCGATAAATCAGAGGATGCAGCGGCGCAAGCAGAAGCCATCGGCGAAAAAATTCTTTCTGCTCTCGGCCAGCCATGTCTGCTTGATGGATACGAATGCATCTGCTCTGCCAGCATCGGAATCACCGTTTTTGGAAACAAAAAAGAAAGCGCGAACGATCTGCTGCAACAGGCGGACCTTGCCATGCATCAGGCAAAAGCCGTGGGCCGCAACACTATCCGCTTCTTTGCACCGGAGTTGCAGGCTGCGGTTAGCGCCCGCTCGGCAATGGAGGAGGATCTCCGCAAAGCCATCAAGACAAATAAATTCCAGCTCTATTATCAACCCCAGGTTGAAAACGGCCGATTGATCGGTGCTGAAGCCCTTGTCCGCTGGAAGCATCCAAAGCGCGGTCTTTTGTCTCCCGAGGAATTCATTTCGATGGCCGAGGAAACGGGGTTGATTTTGCCTTTGGGTGATTGGGTGCTCAAAGCTGCATGTAAGCAGATTGCGGCATGGGCGCGCCACAAGGACTCTGCCCAAATCGTACTTGCCGTCAACATCAGTGCCAGGCAGTTGCTGCAGCCGGACTTCGTAAATAAAGTGCTGACGATACTGAATTCCTCCGGAGCCAACCCGGAGAACCTGAAGCTGGAAATCACAGAGAGTTCATTACTGGAGAATATTGAGGAGGTCATAGCCACCATGACCGAACTCAAATCCCATGGCTTGAGATTTTCGCTGGATGATTTTGGCACCGGCTATTCGTCGCTCTCTTACCTGAAGCGTTTGCCATTGGATCAGTTGAAAATCGACCGTTTGTTCGTCCGTGACATACTGGCAGACGCGGCCAGCGGCGCCATTGCGCGAACCATCATATCCTTGAGCCATGCAATGGGCCTGTCGGTAGTTGCCGAGGGCGTGGAGACTGAAGCGCAGCGCGACTACCTCGCAAGCCTGGGTTGTCCTGCCTTCCAGGGTTATCTATATAGCAAGCCTCTGCCGCTGGAGGAGTTCCAATTGCTGCTGCCAAACTTTGCCGAAAGCGCCGTACCGGCCGCCTGATAAGCCTGGCAGCACTATGCGAACGATTCTCTAAATCACCAGCTAACCCGCCGGCTTAATTTTGCCTGTCCCGACTCACTCTGCGAAACTAGATACGTGACCACCCCCTTACCTGCTCTTATCTTCGACCTCGATGGAACTCTCACTGACTCCAAACCCGGCATTGTCGGATGCCTGCGCAAAGTGATTGAGGCTTACCACATCACCGATTCAGGCCCCTTGGATCGTTTCGTAGGCCCGCCCGTGGAAGAATGGGTCGTCGAATTGATGCCGAATGCAAGCGATGAAACCCGAGTCGCTCTGGCGCGCGACTATCGCGCCTGCTACGACCGCGAAGGCTGGGAAAATAATTCGGTCTTTCCCGGCGTGCGTGAGATGCTCACCCAGCTTTACCGCCATGGCTTTCCTCTCTACGTCTGCACTTCAAAGCATCAACACTTTGCTGTGCGTATTCTCGAAGCGTTCGAGCTGGCAAGCCTCTTCACCGCAATTTATGGCGACAAAGCCGAATATGCCAACCACAGCAAGGTTGGACTGCTTGCCGTGCTGCTGCGCGAGTCTTCACTCCAGAAGGATGCAGTGTGGATGATTGGCGATCGGATCTACGACTTCCAGGCGGCCCGCGCCAACAAAATTCGCTGCCTGTCGGCTGGATGGGGATACGGCTCGCCCCAGGAATCAGCACAGGCTGATGCTGTCGCCGCCACTCCCTCGGACCTGTACGCACTCGTGTTGACCTGAAGTTTTTCAGCTTTGTAGACAATAGGACATAACTGCCGGCCAGGCGCACAGCCGCAGCCTTGAACGTATGTCTCGAATTGCTCAGCCATTTTCGCCAAAACGTGTTAGCCTACAGCCCTATGGTAACTGTGTGGTTACTATTTCAGAGGTCCATGGGAAAGACTTAAGTGAACGAATAAATCGCCGCTATGAGGCGAGGCGGAGATGATCAAGCAGGCGGAAGGCAATTTCGAAGCCTTGATCGAAAGTACGCAGGATCTTATCTGGTCGGTGGATCTCGACCATCGCCTGACCCTGCTGAATAGTTCGTTGCGGCATAGATTTCAGGAATCTTATGGAATCCAGCTTGCTGTGGGGATGCGCATTCAGGACCATCTTCCTGCGGAGAGAGCCGCGCGTTGGAATTCATTCTATGAGCGTGCGCTCTCTGATGGCCCCTTCCGAGTCGAATATAAAATGTCGAACGGACAAACCCTCGATCTTGCCTTCAACCTAATCGTTATCCAGGGAAAAACCACCGGCATTTCAGTATTCGGCAAGGACATCACAGAACGCAAGACAGCCCTGAAGGCGCTGCGTGAAAAGGAAGCGCGACACAGAGAGGCTGAGTATCTGGCGTGCGCCGGCAGTTCCAGTTGGGACGTTGACTCCGACACAACAATCTGGTCTGAAGGGCTCTATCGCATTACCGGTAGAAAACCCGGCACCTCGGCTCCGAGCCATGCTGAGCGTGCGAAGATCTACACCCCTGAGAGTTGGGCGCGCCTGGATGCTGCCGTAAAACACACTCTGGCGACAGGAGAACCATACAATCTGGAGTTGCAGATCGTCCGCCCAGACGGCTCCTTGCGCTGGACTCACGCTCGTGGCACCGCAGTCCGGAATGAACTTGGCCACGTGTACCGGCTAATCGGCACCTTGCAGGACATTACAGAACAAAAGGCAGCTGAAGAGACCCGGGCATTGCTGGCATCTATTGTGGAGTCTTCCGATGACGCCATCCACGCCGTCAATCTGGATGGAACAGTTACCAGTTGGAACCGCGGCGCCGAAGTACTGTTTGGGTATAAGCGTGAGGAGATCATTGGGAAAAACATCGCCATCCTCGCTCCCCCCGGCCGCCAGGAAGAAGTGCAACAGTTCCTGGAGTTTGTAGCCGAGGGAAACCCCATTAGCCCTTTCGATTCGGTTCTTCGCGATAAGGCTGGATGCGACATAGATGTCTCGCTTTCGATATCACCGATCAAGAATTCTGACGGAAATGTTGTAGGAGCTTCTGCCATTGCCCGCGACAATAGCCAGCGCATGCGGTTTGAACAGTCGCTTCAGGAAGCCGAAAGAAAGTATCACGATATCGTCGACGGGGCGCTGGAGGGAATTTTTCAGACATCGTTTGACGGGCGCCAGTTGATGGCAAATCCCGCCCTGGTCAGGATGATGGGCTACGATTCGACTGAAGATTTCATGGACACAGTCAGAGACGTGGCTCATGATATTTGGGCTGACCCGGGCGAACGCGCCAAGCTGATCCCACTGATCGAAAAATGGGGGGCGATTCGGGGCTTCGAGTGCCGGTTCAAGCGCAAGGACGGTAGTGTCATCTGGATCTCGCTGAACGCGCGTAAGGCTTTGGGCCCCGATGGAAAGACGTTCATCATTGAAGGCTTTATCCAGGACATCACCGAGCGCAAGCAGGCCGAACTACAACTCCACGATAGCGAAGAGCGCTATAGAACCGTCTTCCAGACTGGTCCCAACACCGCCCTCATTGCCCGGTTGAGCGATGGGGTCATTATCGACGCCAATCAGGCATTTCTCGATTCGACCGGATTTGGGCGCGACCAGGTTATCGGGAGCACAGCTTTAGATCTCGGCATTTGGGTGAATCCTGGCGATAGACAGACCCTGCTCGATGCAGTGCTCAGCAATACCAAGCGCCAATATTTTGAAGTTTTGTCGAGAAGAATGAACGGAGAGAAATTCTGGATGCGGTTGTCCGCATCCTTGATTGAGATTGGTGGCGTACGATGCCTGCTTGCATTTGGACAGGATATCTCTGAGGCCAAAGCCGCGGAAGAACGCCTGGCTGCGGCCGACAATGAGTTGCGGGCCAGCGAGGAACGCTACCGCACCGCTTTCCAGATGAATCTCGATGCCGTCGATATCTGCCATAAGGAAAATGGGATGTTCGTAGACGTCAACGACGCATTCCTCAGAATCACGGGCTTCGAGCGCGAGGATGTCATAGGGCATACGGCGCAGGAAATCGGCATTTGGGATAATCCCCAGGACCGGCGGAAGCTGCTTGACGCTCTGAGCCTGAATTCAACCTGCAGTAACCTGGAGTTTCCATATCGAACCAAGGACGGCAGATTACGTCTGGGCCGGCTATCGGTCACACCTATCGAGCTTGACGGCACACCCTGCATCCTTTCAGTAACTCGAGATGTAACTGAAGCAAACGAAGCAAGGAAGCACCTGGCCAAAGCTCAGGAAGCACTGCGAGCCAGCGAAGAGCACTACCGCACTATCTTCCAGACCAGCATCGACGGCATCGCCATCAGCCGCATGGATGATGGAAAATTTATTGATGTCAATCAGGCATTTCTCAATATAGTGAAGTACGAGCGCGAGGAAATTGTTGGGCGAACATCTACAGAACTTGGAGTGTGGAGCGATGAACTGATTCGGCAGGATATAACTGAAGTGCTGCGCCGGGACTCATATTTCCGCAATCTGACTATCCCCTATAAAAGAAAGAACGGAGAGATATTCTGGATACATCTTTCCGCGTCGGCGATAGAGCTTGATGGCGTTCCTTGCATCCTTTCCATCATCCGGGATACCTCTGAGATCAGGGCGGCTGAGGAGAGGATCAAGGATCTCTCTCTATCGAGATCCGCTAACCCATTTACCCAATCGCCGCATGCTTCTGGAACGACTGCTAAATGTGCCCGACATGGGCGCAGAAGGTACCCATAAGCGAGCGCTGCTGCTCATCAACCTTGACGATTTCAAAAAGCTGAACGACGCTCATGGAAATCAAATCGGCGACCTCCTGCTACAAGAAGTGGGCCGACGGCTGATCGCCTGCGTTCGCGGCGCCGATACCGTGGCGCGATGCGGCGGAGATGATTTTGCGGTCCTGCTCGATGATCTGGGCAATATTCCCGAGCCGGCCGCAAGCCAGGCGAAGATCGTCGCTGAGAAGATTCGCACTGCCCTCAGCCAGACTTACATGCTCGATGGTCGCGAATGTCACAGCCCGTGCAGCATTGGAATCACCGTCTTCGGGGATGAACCGAAAAACGCACATCAAATCTTTCAGCAGGCCGAATTGCCATGCGTCAAGCAAGGGTCGCGGGCCGCAACACCACACACTTCTTTGACCCTGCCCTGCAAAGTGCTGCCAATGCCCGCGCGGCAATTGAGGAAGATCTCTACAAAGCGATAAAGACAAACCAGTTTGTGCTCTACTATCAGCCGCAGGTAGAGGAGGGTCGCTGATCGGCGTCGAATGCCTGATTCGCTGGAATCATCCAACCCGCGGCCTTATGAACCCTGCCGAGTTCATTCCGATGACCGAGGAAAGCGGCCTGATTCTGCCGTTAGGAGATTGGGTCCTTAATACGGCATGCGAACAAATTGCCGCATGGTCGCGCCGCAGGCAAATGAAAGACATCCCTGTTGCGGTCAATATCAGTGCCCGCCAATTTCGCCAGCCGGAGTTTGTGGAATTGGCGTTGGCGGCTCTCTATCGCACCGGTGCAAACCCGCATAACCTCAAGCTGGAACTCACCGAGAGCATGTTGCGCGAAAATATTGAGGAGGTCATCGCCAAAATGACCGAACTCAAGTCGCACGGCTTGAGATTTTCCCTGGATGATTTTGGCGTCGGCTATTCGTCCCTCTCTTACCTCAAGCGCCTGCCCCTCGACCAATTGAAGATCGATATTTCCTTCGTCCGCGACATCCTTGTCGATGCTTCCAGCGGCGCCATTGCGCAAACCATTGTTTCCCTGGGACAGGTTATGAGTTTATCTGTGATCGCCGAGGGTGTTGAAACCGAAGAACAACGAGACTTCCTTGTGCGCCTTGGCTGCCGCGCATTCCAGGGTTATCTATTCAGCAAGCCTCTGCCTCTTGAAGAGTTTGAGAGACAATGGCTGACCCCCACCCCCCGCAGCCGCCTGCGCCGTGCCTGAGTCGTCGACCCACTAGATAGATAAATGAGAGCCGCGGAGCCCGAATTTCGAAGAAAACCGGAAGCTGGCAGCCCGCCATTGCGCGAAATCCCACTCTCTGGAAGAAAATAAGTGAGTATTTTCCTCGTTCGCGGTAAACTCGTAGGCAATTCATCTGGGTCTTGCAAGATTCTTAAAGGTCATCTCGACTTTTCCGATAAGAATGGGATACCGGTCTTTAGGGGGATTGGCATCTTAAGTCAACTTGGGTAATCTGCGGCAGTGGTCTGTTAGGCCCTATATACCCTAAAGGAGATCCACGGCTTTGACTTACAAGGTATCGCCGGCTCGGGAAAGGTCTGCAAATGCCCAATCAAGCTAAAGCCAATCTCTCGGCCTTGATCGAAAGCACTGAAGACCTCATCTGGTCGGTGGACCTGGATTATCGCCTGATTGCATTCAATAGCGCGCTCCAAAAACACATTGAGAGTACCTTCGGCATCCGGCCTGCTGTGGGAATGCACCCCGAAGACCTGGTACCACCAGAAAGGGCAAGCCTTATGCCTCCGCTCTATGATCGAGCGCGGACTGAAGGCTCCTATCGCGTTGAATTTTCCCTCGTCGATGGCCGCATACTGGAATTAGCATTAAATCCCATCGTCGCTGATGGAGAAACCACCGGTATCTCGGTTTTCGGCAAGGACATTACGGAACGTAATGCGGCTGAGAGTGCGCTGAAGGAAGCCGAGAAAAAGTACCGGGCCATCTTCGACGGCGCTTTGGAAGGAATATTCCAAACTGCCCTTGACGGTACGCCACTGGCTGCCAACCCAGCCCTGGCCAGAATGCTGGGTTACGAATCCCCGCGTGAGATGTTGTCGTTAATCAAAAATGTCGGCCAGGATATCTGGGTAGATTCCGATGAGCGCTATAGATATATACAAAGGATAAAAGAGAATGGCGACGTAGCAGTTCTGGGATACGAATGCCGGTTCAAGCGCAAGGACGGATCCGTCATCTGGGTTTCGCTGAATGGCCGGCTCGTTCGCAATACGGACGGCGACCCGCTCCACTACGAAGGATTTATCACTGATGTTACTGAGCGCAAGAGAGCAGAGGAATCGCTGCGCGAGAGCGGCGACATTCTGAATGAAGCGCAGTTGCTGGGATCTCTTGGCTTCTATGTCCTCGATATCCCTTCGGGAGTGTGGACAAGCTCGGATGTAATGGATGGAATCTTCGGCATCGATAAGCAATATGCCCACACCATAGAGGGTTGGGCGGCCCTGATCCATCCCCTTGATCGTGACCTGATGGCTGCTTATTTCCAGAACGAGGTTGTTGCGAAACGACAGCAATTTGATAAGGAATATCGCATCATCCGGCACAAAGATCAGGCCGAACGCTGGGTGCATGGAACCGGCAGGCTGGAATACGATGCCCAGGGCCAGCCCTTCAGGATGCCGGGATCATCAGAGATATTACAGAGCGCAAGCTGACTGAAGCGCATTTACGCGACAGTGAAGAGAGCTACCGTTCTACCTTCGAGCAGGCCGCAGTCGGCATCGTTCATGCCACGTTTGACGGCCGGATTCTTCGTTACAATTCGCGTTTTGCCGCAATCCTCGGCTACAATGGCGGCGAAATTATCGGATTCAATGTTCAGCAGATCACGGAGCCTGAAGATCGCGCCGCCAGCCGCGAGGCCATGCAAAGAATCCTTGACGGTGCTACGGTCAAGGAGAGCCTGGAAAAGCGCTATCTTCGCAGAGACGGCAGCCCGACCTGGGTGAAACTGACGCTCTCAATCCAACGCGACGGCGAGGGACGCGCGCTGCAATTTATCGCCGTCGTCGAAGACATCAACGACCGCAAGAACGCCGAGCAGAACCTGGTTGACGCTGCCAATGCGCTTCGGGCCAGTGAAGCACGCTACCGAACAGTCTTCCTGATGAATATCGATTCCGTCGATATTTGCCACATGGAGGATGGCAAGTTCATCGACGTCAATGACGCGTTCCTCGCCAATATGGGCTACGAGCGCGAAGATGTTATCGGGCGCACAGCTATTGAATTGGGCATTTGGGTCAATCCCGGCGACCGCAAGATTCTGATTGATGAGATACAGAAAAATTTAACCTGCAGGAATCTTGAAGTTCAGTATCGAGTCAAGGATGGAACATTGCGCTGGGGTTTGCTTTCGGTTTCGACAATTGAACTTGACGGCATCCCTTGCATCCTCTCCGTCACCCGGGATATCACCGATGCCAAGGCCGCTGAACAACGCCTTGAGGCTGCCCAGGATGCGCTGCGGGCAAGCGAAGAACGCTACCGTACCACATTTCAGATGAGTATCGATGCCATCAATATCAACCGCCTGAGCGACGGCGTCTTTGTAGACGTCAATGAAGCCTTCCTCCAATTCGTCGGCTTTGAGCGTCGTGAGGTAATAGGACGCACCTCGCAGGAGCTCAACTTCTGGGTTGATCCCGAAGACCGGCAGAGAATGATCGATGCTCTGCGTCAGAGCGCAAGCTGCCGCGATTTGGAGGCCCGGTTCAGAAAGAAGAATGGGGATATCGTCTGGGGCCAGTTGTCTGAGTCGATCATTGAAACAGACGGCGTTCCCTGCATCCTCTCAGTAACCCGCGATATCTCCGCCGCCAAGGCTGCTGAAGAGCAGATCAGGGATCTCGCTTTCTACGATCCGCTGACGGGCCTGCCCAACCGCCGATTGCTGCTGGACCGGTTGCGCCAGGCCCTGGCCTCCAGCTCACGAAGCAGCCGCCAGCGAGCGCTGCTGTTCGTCGATCTGGATAATTTCAAGATCCTGAACGACACCCTCGGCCATCAGACTGGCGACCTACTGCTCAGGAAGTCGCCCTGCGTCTCCCGCATGCATACGCGAAGCCGACACCGTGGCGCGATTGGGCGGCGATGAGTTTGTTGT
Organism: uncultured Acidobacteriaceae bacterium; assembly: GCA_963780975.1. GTDB lineage: Bacteria > Acidobacteriota > Terriglobia > Terriglobales > Acidobacteriaceae > Telmatobacter. Next base: position 16,861 of record CAWAEU010000002.1, read on the forward strand.
CATGCTCGAAGATCTCAGCGAGATTCCCGAGGAAGCGGCGGCGCAGGCCGAGATGGTCGGCGAGAAAATTCTTGACTGCTGTCAGCCAGCCGTACTGCTGACGGGCCGTGAGTGCCTCAGACCTCCAGCATCGGAATCACTGTCTTCGGCGATCAGCGGGAAAGCACCGACGATATCTTGCAGCAGGCCGATATTGCCATGTATCAGGCCAAGGCGGCGGGCCGTAATACCATGCGATTTTTTGCCCCGGCCTTGCAGGCCGCCGTCAATGCCCGCGCCGCGCTGGAGGAAGATCTCCGCCAGGCCATCAAGACCAGCCAGTTCGTGCTCTATTATCAGCCGCAGGTGGACGCGACTGTGGTCGGCGCCGAGGCCCTGATCCGCTGGAACCATCCCCGGCGCGGCATCGTGCTGCCCGGACGAGTTCATTCCCCTGGCCGAGGAAACCGGGCTGATTCTGCCTTTGGGAGACTGGGTACTGGAAACCGCCTGCGCGCAGATTGCCGCCTGGGCTGAACGGACGCAAACGGCTCATCTCTCGCTCGCGGTGAACATCAGCGCCCGCCAATTTCGTCAGCCGGATTTCGTCGACCAAGTGCTGGCGGCTCTTGACCGTACCGGAGCCAACCCGCAAAACCTCAAACTGGAACTCACCGAAAGCATGTTGGTGGATAATATCGAGGACGTCATCGCAAAGATGACCGTACTCAAGTCCCATGGCCTGAGTTTTCCCTGGATGACTTCGGCACAGGCTATTCCTCGCTGGCCTACCTGAAGCGACTGCCTCTGGACCAGTTGAAGATCGACAGTTCCTTCGTCCGTGACATCTGGCGGATGCGAGCAGCGGCGCCATTGCGCAAACCGTCATTTCCCTGGGCGGGCCATGGGCCTGTCGGTGATCGCCGAGGGCGTGGAAACCAAAGAGCAGCGGATTTCCTGAACCGGCTTGGCTGCCATGCCTTCCAGGGTTTCTGTTCAGCAAGCCGCTGCCTCTCGAAGTCTTTGAGAAGTTGTGGCTCACCTCAGCCTCATACAATATCCCCGTCGCAGGCTAAGAAACTTGATAGCTAACAAGTTGGTTTGCTAATCCCGAACCCCTGATCCAGATCCCTGTTTAATTTAATCTATCGTCATGCTTAACTGGTGTCGCACGTCCGCGCCGCGAATCCAGAAGATCACGTCGGTAGCGATATTCGAGGCGTGGTCCGCAATCCGCTCAAGATTGCGCGCCACCAGGATTCCGATCAATGCCTGCTGGGTAAACTCCGGCTTATCCTGAATGAGCTGGAGCAGGTCGAGATGAGCGCGGTGGTTCATGCGATCAATCTCGTCGTCCATCTCGCGCACCGTTTCGGCCAGACGCGCGTCGCCATCCAGCAGCGCCTGTACAGCCGAGCGGATCATTCGCCCGGCAAATTCTCCCATGGCCGCAAAATCAACCGGCAAATCGACTTCATCTGCTTTCATAAAGTCCTTGGTCCGGCGCACGATACCCATCGCCTGGTCTCCAATCCGCTCCAGGTCGCCGTTTATCTTGATCACCGCCAGGATGAAGCGCAAATCGATAGCCATAGGCTGCTCCTTGGCCAGCAGTTCATACGCCATCTCATCCAGTTCCCGCTGCGCAGTATTGATGGCCGTTTCATTCCGCTTGACGTGCTGGCATAGACCCTTATCGCGCTGCAGATAGGCGTCTACCGCGGACTCCACCGACTGCTGCGCCAGGGCAGCCATAGCAAGGAGCTGGTCCTTGAGCTCGGCAAGTTGCTGTTGAAATTGAATACGCGGCACGCGATAATCCCCCTCATACTCGATTGTGCATCATGCAACGTTAACGGATGACTAAAATTGGTGTACGAATCAGAATTGTCACGCTTTTAGTGCAATAAATACATCTTTTGAATCCGACCTGCTTTAGACGCGCCTTGTGCCGGAAAAATGCTCAAGTCAGCTCACAATCAAACTATACCCGCGATTCCTTCCGCACTTTCCACAGCCACATCCAGCTGTGCAGGTCGTGTAGTTGCAGCAGGCCGTCGCGAACAATCAGAGCCTCCCGGATCGCTGTAACTATGGTCCGCAACCGTGACGGCTGAGGATAGGCAAGGGGATCGCGCCGGTTGCGCAGAGCGTCGAACGCTTGCAACAGGTTCAGGCTGACGGTTGTCGCCCGCGAGTAGACGCACAGCAGAGGCAGAGGCTTCGGCGGCTGCAGGTTGAAGGCTTCCAGCAGCAATCCGGGCTCGTCGTATCCCAATTGCATCACCTTTGCTGTCGTTCCCGCCTAGCCGGCAATTGATCTCGAGAAAATAAAGGCGGTGGTCGGTATCGGAGCCCAGCAGCTCAAAGTGGAACGGACCGGTGAGACCTTCCGCTTCAACAAACTTGCGCGCAGAGTTCTCGAGGCCTGCGGGAAAGGGAACTGGCATCATTGAGGTTGTAAAGCCGCGATATTTGCGATAGGCCTTGAAGAGCCGCAGAGCCAGCATCTCGCCGAATTGCGAGCGCACGCCGTGCAGCACGTAGTTTGGTCCCAGGCGGAATGGCTGCACAATGGGATCGCGTGTCCATTTGGTTGAGGTATAGACGCTGCTCAGTTCCTCATGGCTGTTCATAACCAGCGCCTTGAAGGTGGGCCGTGCTGAATCGTTCAAGCTGGGGCGAATAACAACCGGGAAGGCCGCATCGGGGATACCGGCAATCGCGTCAAGGGAGTTGAGCTTCCAGGTGGGAAGCAGATCGAAAGCCGCACTTGCGCGCAAGATCGATCTGATGGGATTTGTCCAGAAGGTTTTCCAGTACAGCCGGCTGGGGAATCATCAACCTGCAAGCAGGCTCGAATGAAGCGCGATTTTTTCCTAGCCAGGTAAGAGAGAAATCGTCGGTGGTCAGCAGCGCATCGGCGTTTACCTTACGGACAAAGCGCTGAATTGTTTTGAGGCCCGCCGGCGTGCCCACCGCGGACCAGTCTAGTGTGATTCCATCCGGCTCGACCTTATTCGAGCGCCGCATGAAGTCGCGCGGCTTGCAGTACCAGTTCGATGACGTGAACACGAATGCCGGCGCTTCGGGCGCGGCGCGCAAAGGCCAGAAGGTATGCTGAGAAGCCCAGTAAGACAAGCGAATGCACAGTGCGAACTTCCTCGTGCAACATGGGGGTCGCAACGCAGGGAAGTTCCGGTTCCATTAGATCGAGCGTAATGGTCATTTCTTACTTCCTGTATTGACCTCGCCAGGAGGGGAATATCTGCACGTCGTCGAAATCGTCCCGACGATCGCGGCGGTTTTTATAGCGGCTTGGTTCTGAGTTCTCCGGAGCCTCAACGATCGGTCGGGGTGGGAGGAATTCGGGGGTAGCGATTACGAGTCTTTGTGAAGCGCCGGTTGCACCATTCCCGGTTGGAGTTGCCAATGCCGGAGTCAATGGCATTGCCCGGGTATAGTCCGTACGATCGATCACGGGGTCGGGTTGCCGCGCAGCTTCTGCAATCTTCAATACCGGTTCTGCCGCACGTTGCTGGTCTTTAACGCCCAGCACTGAAAGCAGGCTCCTCAGCCCGCTGAGCCGCGTTGCCAGGCCGGCCGAAGGTTGTTCCACTTCAGGTTCACGAAACTCTTGAGGGCCAGCAACTGGCTTCCACTCCGCGGACGAATCCACAGAGGGAACTCGTGGCAAGCGTTCCCAGGATTGCACCGGCGCCGGCTCCGGGCGTGGCATTGGCGCAGCAGCCATTGGCCTGAATTCAGTGGCCGCAGGTTGAGCACCGCGAGCTGTCGCCGGTTCCTGCGTCGCAGAGTGTCGAGTCTCATCGGACTGCGGAACCAGGTCCGCAAGCCACCAGGGCAAATTGGAATTTTGATTCGTCATAGGTTGAATCGCTTCCTGCGCCAGGGGTGTTCTCACTTCGCGCCATGGGAGTTGCGCCGGTGTTGCCGGTAGTTTTGGTAGATCAGGTATGGCCTGCGATGGATACGGGATGAAAGCCTTCTGGAAGGCGGGTGGCGCAAGTCGAGCTGCGGCAACCGGCTCAGGAATTTGAGGAGCATATTGTGCAAGAGTGGCCGCGTTGGGAACGGCCGGCGGCGCCAGGCGAACTACCGGCACGGGCGCGGGCTCTGGAATGACCGGCTCATATTGTGGCAACGCGGCTGGTTCCCTTGAATATTGCCCAATCTCAGGCGTGGAATCGGACATTAGCGGGTTGCTTCTCACCGTTCGCCTGGACATGGAACTGTTCTGCGACTCGAGATGCTCCTCAATGTTCCGGGCAGAAAGTCGAAAGGCAGGGTCAGCCTTTTCAAGTCCTACGCGATTCAACACAAACCCCACGGCGGCAACATCCAGCCGCTGCAGTGTGGCAGCAGCCTCACGAAGCTGTTCGCGCGTGGTAACGCCCGACTGCACCACAACGATGGCGCAATCGACAAAGCGCGCCAGGTACTCCGTCTCAGCAGAAAGAACCAGTGGCGCTGTATCTGTGAGCACCAGGTTATCGCCTTGCGTCTTGCTTTCTTCGGCCACCTGTTGCAGCAGCGCAGTCGGGCGGCTGCCGCGCTGGTGGGCGATCAGAGATTGCGTAGCCGGCAGGCCGGTTTCATCGGAGTTGGCCCGAGCAGTGGACGACGGCGTTCCCGTGGCATCCACAAGCACCGTCTTCCTGCCCATGGCCTCTAAAAGATCGCGCAGCCGGGTGGTTATTGTTGTAACCCCCGTCCCAGGCCCGGTTCCGGTAAAGATGCAGCTCTTCAGGTTGCCCTGCTTGCGGGCATACTCAATAGCCGCCGCAAGCCTCAACAGGTGTTCCTCGCCCACAATGTGCGGCACCTGGTAGAAGTCCGGCAGTTGCGCCATGAGAGCAAAGCCCAATACCCGCTCCACATCGGAAGCGATATAAATTTTGGGGTCCATCTTGTGAGCAGTTACCGCTGCCAGCATTCCAAAAAACAGCCCCATGAAAACCAGTAGCGCCGCATTGCGTAGCTTGCCCATGAAAGCGGGATGCATCGAAGGCGTAGCGGCGGCGCTCAGGAACGCCGAGCCCGGCGCGCCTTCTTCAAGCGTCAAATTACGCCACTCTTCATCTACGCTGGTGAAGCGGTTCTGCAGGCGGTTGATATCGATAGCCAGATCGTTGGCCCGCTGCATCTTTGATGTCGCTCCGCCCGCTGCCGCGGTCAGCTGCGCCAGTTGCGAATTTAACCGTCCTTCCACGCCGGCGGTCTGCTCCAGGTCAGAGCGCAGCTTCATCTGGATGCGTTCAGCAGCCTTGGCGCGCAGGTCCGTCGTCATGGCATCGAGATTGCTATTGATCTGCGCCAGTTCCGCCTCGTCTTGTTTGTATTGCGGATGATTCGGAGTCAGGTTGGCCATCTGCGAAATCAGCGTAGCGCGACGCTGGCTCAGAGAGGACTTCATGCTCATCAGGCCGGCATCGGAGCCTACCAATTCGTCGGCTGCCGCATCCAGTGCAGAAGAAGACCCCTGGTTTGCGTCCATTGAGATAAGCTTGGCAGCTGCCTCGTCGTGGGCGGTGCGCGCCGTCACCAGCTCTCCGCGAATGCGGCCAATATCTTCGTCATACACATCCGGCGCCGCGGCCCCAATTGAAGCTACGCCCATTTGCTTGTTCAGCGCTTCCTGTTCGGTGCGGTCGGTGGCCAACGCTTTTTGCACCCGATCCCGCTCTTCGCCCAGCACGGCCAGCCGCTGTTTATCCCCGGCCTTTTGCTCGTGCGATGCGCTTTCAATAAAGCTGTTCGCCACCGCGTTGGCCACATCGGCTGGAGTCTGACCGTCGGAGGCGCGAGCGTCGATCGCGAACTGATAGCTGGTGCCCTGCCGGGTGACTTTAATCGCTGACTTCAACCGGTCAGCAGCGGCCTGCTCGCTCTCGCCACTCTGCAGCCAGCTGCCAGACTCCAGCTTGCGCACTGCGGCGATGAGCACATCCGTACGCGTCACGTTCTGCATCTGCTGCGTGATATAGGTCTCGTATGTATTTGCGTCGTAGGGCCAGCGTTGCGAGTAGGGCCAGCTGGGTCCCTGCGGCATCACCCTGGGAGGCGACGGCTGAATGTAGACAACACTCTCGGCCTGGTAGACCGGACCCGTATAGAACCAATAAATAACCGCCAACAACACTCCAGCGAGGGCAAATCCCAATGCCAGGTTGCGATGCAATTGCAGGCTGCGCAGCAGGTCAAGACGAAAAAGCGCCTGCGAACCGTTGCCAGACGAACTGGGCCGAGCTGCGGTGGAAGGCGACGCAAGTCCGCTCTCTCCGGGAAGCAGCCGGTCCATCGGTTCGGGTTGTAGATGCATCTGATGCATTAGTAAGCCACCACCATTGCCATCGTTGCTATCGATGTCATCGGGTTAATACTTTGCATCACATAAGCGGCCTTGTTGAAACCGCTCATGGGCACATAAATGATCTCGCCCGGCCGCAGCGTAACCTCTAATGACTTGACTGGATTTAGCACGTCGTTGAATGAAATCACGCGCGAGGTGCCCTTAGCAGGATCCACGATCTGGATGTGCGGCTTGCCCCCAGCCTTGTCGGTGAAGCCGCCCGCCTCAGCCAGAACGCTGGCCAGGGTGGAGTTATTTGTGAGTGGAACGGCGCCCGGATGCTGAACCTGGCCGAGAACCGAGACAAAGCGCTCGGCCATGCTGGGCACATAGATCACGTCGTCGCGTCGCAGGCGCAGATCGGCCAGCGTATTGCCGGATTCAATCAGAGCTCTCAATTCCACCCAGACCACTTGGTTTTGGCCGCGATAGATGGCGCAGCGCTCGGGAATCTGCGAAACTTTGCCGGGCATGGTGGTGGCCCCGTTATTTGTTCCCGTCTCCATGCCGCCTCTGCTCAGTGCTTCAAGCAGCGTAGGCGTACCGTCAAAGGTGATCATGCCGGGATGCGCAACCGCGCCCAGCAGCAGAACCCGATTGGCCGTGTACTTGGTGACCGAAACCTGGGCCGATAAATTGGTGTAGTAACTTGAGAGCGTGGACTCGATGCCCCTGGCCGCCTCGCTGCGCGTCTGCCCGGCCAGCATTACTTCGCCTGCCAGCGGCAGGGTAATGCGCCCGTCCGGTCCGATCACCAGCTTGGCTGAGAGGTCGGGCCGTCCCGGCAAAGTCCACCGTGATCTCGTCGCCTTTGCCCAGCCGGTACTCTTCGTCGGCGGGCGGCTCAAAGTTGCGCAGAGCTATCCAGCGGATTGGGCTTCAGTTGCGGATCGGGCGGTTCCTGGCTTTCTTGCTGTCCCGGCGTTTGCCGATCCAGCATCTGGCTGTCGCTGCCCCGGAACCTGAAGATCTGCGTCTGAGTTTGAGTAGTTGGCTGGTTAGCTGCCCGGCACTCAGGTCCGCGCTTGCTCTCGGCACGCAGCTTCCCGTCAGCAGCAGCAAAACCAACGTGGTGCCGATTCGATGCTTCATGCCGTTGCCTCCCGGCCACGGAAAAATCCCAGAACCTGGCGATACCAGCCTGATTCCTTTTGCTTTTCCTCGTCAGTCAACACCCAACTGTGCAACATTGCGATAACGCCAACCGCATAAACCAGTCCCACCGCCACCAAAACTCCCGCTCCTTGCCAGCGGTTCATCAAAGCCACCATTCGTGCAACGGGCCAGGCCAGTAAGCCGGCGGCGATATAAGGCGCCAATCCCGGCAAAACCACCACCCGCAAAAAGCGCGTCAGCGGCAGGTCCAGTACAAAAAGCACCCTGCCCATCAGCACACATGCCGATACAGCGGTTGCCACCGCTACCGCAATGCCAATGCCGAGCGGCGTCCAAGCCCCAACAATCCAACGAGATACATGGATTGTGACTCCCAAAAGCATCACATTAGGAACCGAGTAATTGAACTCCTCATACACCCTTCCCATACCCCGAAAGATCGAAGTTCCCGGTCCTGTCAGCATATGGAATTGCATGGCCAAACTGAATACCACAAACAGGGGGATAAGCGAGTCCCTCATAGGTAACTTCGGACCTAGCCAAACGTGCATTACCGGCGATGCCCAGAAGTGCCATGGCCGCCACAAACGTCGCCGTGCACATGTTGGAATAGCGCGATGCTTTCAAATAGAGCTCCGCAGGTTCTCCAGCCGCTCTGTACGGCTCTGAAGCTGCGTCCACGTGCGATGCCGCAGGCAGCAGCGCGGTAAAAAACGCTGTCGGTACAGTGGAGAGCGCAAAGGGCCACTTCTTGGCCACGTCCATCAGCCCGGCGGCTGAAACACCGATGAGCCAAGGGCTGCCACCCGCTCCACCGAGTTCAAAAACGTCGATAGCATGCTCTGGAACTGCACCAGCCCACCGAAATGCACCACATACTTCAATGACTCGCGACTTACCAACCTTGGCGACAGCTGCAGCCACTTCAGCCTCCTGAAAACCCACCAGATGGTCAGCCCGTCATTGATAACAGTTCGCACCAGGTAAGCCTCTGCCAGCCCGCGTATGCCGCGCCCTGCGCAAACCAGCCACACAATCAGTGCGCACTCGATCACAATGCTCACCATTTCAAAAACTCTGCGTCGAGGCAATCTGGTGCGTTCCATTAAGCATGTCGCAGAAAGCGTTCAACGCGATGCTCGACAAAAACACGCCCAGCACAATGAGCACCGCTTCTTTGCCGTCGGCGGCATGCGCAGGCAGGCAGATGCAGCCAGGGCGCAAACCATCTCCAGCCCAGCCAAAAACACACAAAAACCATGGCGCACAACGGAATGGTGACTGCCAGGCCAGTTGAGAGCAGGGAATTGGCCTTGTCGTACTCCCGGCGCGCGTGGAACTCGGCCACATATTTGATGTACACGTTGGAGATGCCCAGCGTGGTAGCGCCCACATAGAGCACCAGGATGAAGATCGTGGTCCAGATGCCGTAGGCCTCCAGGCCGATGTGCGCCAGCAGGAACGGAACCAGACAAACGCCCCTGGCCATGATCGCCACGCGCGCAGCAATGGTCGTCAGCACGTTACGCCCAAACTGGCGGTTCACCTCGTGCAGAGGCTCCTCGCCGCTTTCTGCTTCTCCAGGCCGGCTTCGGATTCCTGCGGTCCAATCGACCTCAATTTCCTGCGAGTCGGGGATATCCGTGGGACTCGTCATGGTTGCGGCGCCTCCCGCTTGGTCCGTGCCCATTCCGCGCGGCTCCGCGACTGGCGCAGCACCAGCGGCGTAATGGCAATCTTCCAAACCAGGTAAAGCGGCGCGGCGGCAAGTGAGCCAAGATCACGCATCGGCTCAGCCCCCAGCAGCGCGGCCTCAAGCACATAGAGCACGGCGATTCGCCGCGCATACCTCGGCAAAGAGGTGCAGCCAGTGAAACGGAAGCGCGGCGGTCAGCAGGAGGATCAGAATGCCGCGTGAGAGAGGAAGGCTCCATACATCGGCCAGCGTTTCCAGGGCGCGAACTCTGCCCCGCAGAGACTGCCGGTAATTAAACGGCCCGCCGCGCGGCTGCGCCACGCTGAATCGGCCGCCCTCCCAGCGCGCTTCCTGGGTGGCCTGGGCCCGCCTGGATAAAGCTGGGCGCGTGAACGTAGGCCTCTCCACCCAATAAACCCGCAGCCCGCACTCGCAAGCAGGGTATGATATTCCAGATCCTCTGCAATGCTGTCGGCGCTGAAAGGAACCCGCTCAAGCGTCTCCGCCGTCAAGCGCAAATCCGTTTCCAAACAGTCCCGTTGAAAAACCCAGACCAGCGCGACCCCGCGCCCGCAGCACATTCATGCCGCGAAAGGCCAGCAGCCCGCAGACGCGCCAGCGGCCGGCTCGATCCCGTGACGCGGCAACTCCAGCTCATACCGGCATTGCGTCGCCTCGGCGCCCTCTTCCAGCTGGTCCGCGGTGGCCGCAATCAGGTTTGAGCTCACCACTGAATCGGCATCGACCACCAGAAATGCATTGGCGCCCGCCTCGAGGCCGCCGCAAATCCATGACGCAGCGCCGCTCCCTTGCCGCGCAGTTCTGGATGTTCAGTTCCGCAACCTGTGCGCCGGCCTTTGCCGCCACTGCGGCCGTCGCATCCGTGCAGTTGTGCGCCACAACAAAAATCGAGCGTCGACGCTGTCAGCCGCTTTCAGCGATGCAACCGTCCGCGCAATCATCGGCTCTTCATCGTGTGCAGGAACAATGACAGCCAGGCGAATGGTGCGTCTCACGGTTGCACGCGGTCCGTGCGCCCGGCGCAGATTGCCCACAATGCACACCGCCAGATCGAGAAACAGCGGCGTGGCAAAAGCTGCCATCACCACCGCCAGCGCCAATATTGCATACTGCTGCATCTATACTCTCTGCTTCCTCGACTCATATTTACTGAAGGATACGGCCTTTAGCCCCTGATGGAATTCTTTCCCTTCAGGTCAAAACCCGTTGGAATCGAAACTTCTGTTTCGATCTATCCCTGCTCCCCACACCCACCTGAACCTGATTCATTCCCTGCACCCAGCCAACCATGAGGAAAAACAGAATCAGGGCCTGCTCGCCCATAAACACCGTGATGATCGTAGCCAGCAGTCCAGTCATGATTGCCAGTTGGGCAAAGACAAGCGCCCGGTCCTCAGGCAGCATCGGCCGTGCGGCCAAACTAAAAGCCTGATTACAGTACCCGCCACGATGGCCAGAAAGAGCGCCAACCCTGTAAGTCCCTGCGTCACCGCCAGCATAAAAAAATGATTGTCGATCGACTTTTGCCCGTTCACCGCCGGGTAGTCGCTGATTCCCCAGCCGAAGGCTTTGCGTTCCATGACGACGGGCATATAGTTTTTCAGCAAATCACGACGATAGATCGCGTCCCTCTGCTCTTCATCGCTGGCCTGGGACATCTCTTTCTCTGTGTACTTGCTACCGTAATTGTAGGCAACCACTGTGAACACCGCTACCACTACCGCAAATACCATCACTGCTTTGCCCCAGGAAAGCATACGTACCAGCAGCGCAAACAATAGCGCCAGTCCAACGCCCACCCACGGCCCGCGCGACTGAGTCATCAGCAGCCCGGCCACAATCGCCGTCAACGCCAGCCCCCGCCCGGTCAAAGGCAAGCCTTCAATCAATCTACGGCTGCCCCATTTGGGCGCATACCTGCGCAGCCACATGCAATAAATCAATCCCATCAGGAAGATCATGCCCGCCAGAATCGCATGGGCATAGGGACCGGCAATTCGTCCGAATCCCCAGCGCACCTGCATTGGCCATTGAGCCGCAACTTCGGCCAACTGGTCCGCCGGGAAGAAAGCCTGAACACAATCTGCCAACTGCTCCATCCGGTCACGAAGTCATAGACGCTGATGCCCGCCACAATAGCCAGCAGCACAACCATGCGCTCCACCAGTAACTTTCTCACCGGTTGGCCATCAATTTCAGCCTGCTCAATCAGCAGCTTGCCAGCCATATAGGGCAGCACAATATTGGTAAATTCAGCAAATAACTGCAACCCCCCATTGGCCATTACCGTATTCAGCCCCTCTGAGAGTGCGGCGCTCAAGGCAAACAGTGCCACCCACAGGTCCAGCCAGCTCCACCTCCAGCCATGCATCGCCTTTATCACCATGGCCACGGCCAACGGCAAAATCGCCGCGTCGGCAAAGGTCAACGGGGGAAGATGGGGAAAACGCAGGCTAAAGTATTGGGGAAGCAGAAGTACTACAGGCAGGTAGACGTTGATCAGGGCCTTTTGCGCCGAACCCCTGGCCAGTGCCATCCAGCAGGCCAACGCCGGGATCAGGATGATCAGATTCATTCCCACCCCACCCGAGCGAAAGGCCGCTCTAATTTATCCGCGAACTCGCGTTTGTGCCGCCAGAGCATCTCGATCTCCGCTCAGGTCGATGCGTGCGGTAGGTTCCATCTCCGGCGCCAAAGATCGGCCATGCGCGATTGCCGGCTCCCATTCGTCGAACAATGGCTGCGCGCACCATGCGTGCAGCAGCAACCGCATTTTGAAATTCAATCCGGCCAGCGAAAGTGAAAGCCCGCCTTCCAGCAGTTGGCGCCGCACATCCATCAGTATCCCAAGTCCGGCCGCCGTCACCTGCCTGGTCGTTTGCAGATGCACAACCATCACCAGTCCATTAGCGATGCTGGCATCGGTAGCCGCTTGCAGCTCCGATCCAATTGCGCCGCACAGCTTGCCGTGAACATACACATGCATTACTTGCGGAGTGCTGGCAGTTTTCACCTGCGTCTGTCCCAGGTAAGGCCGTTGCAGCCATGCCGACAACAACGTCATAGGCAGCCGCCTGCTCAATCCCATAAAGTCGCGCAGATACCTCGGGCCCAGCCGCGACGGTTCCTGCACCAGGCGCATCAGCCACTCCAGGCCGCAGCGCTGAATCAGTTTCGGTGCACGATGCACATCGCCCACTAAAATCTCAAAGCTTCCGCCCACGCCCATGGCCACCGGCACGCCTAAACGCTTGCGGTGCATCCAAATCCATTTTTCCTGCTTGGGATTTCCCAGTGCAACCAACAAAATGTCCGGCTTGGCAACGTGAATCCGTTGCAGAATATCGCTATGGTCCAATCGCGCGATGTGTTCCTCGCTGGGAGAATAGGTGCCCACGATGCGAACCCCGGGGTACTTCTGTTCCAGCAGCTTCGCCGCCCGCTCGGCCACATCCCCTTTGCCGCCTAAAAGAAAAATCCCATAACCCTTGCGCGCTGAGAGATCCGCCAGCCTGGGCACAAGATCCACTCCGGTAACGCGCTCCGCCAGCGGGCAGCCCAATAAACTTGAGGCCCACACCAGCGGCATTCCGTCCGGCAGCACCAGGCTGCAGCCCGCGATAATCCGATGCAGATGCTGGTCGGCCAGTGAGTTGAGCCAGAAGTCTAAGTTTGCCGTCGCCACCTGATGCGTTCCGCCTGAGAGGATCAGGCCTTCAATAGCATCAACAGCTTCACCTGCCGTCAGACTATCGAGAGGCAGTCCCAAAACTGCGATCGGGTGCTTTAGTTTCCGCATCATATCAAGCTTCCATTTCCTGCTCGATCGAGCACCCCATCCTGCATGCTCTGATCCGTGCCTGTACTCGCATTTCCTTCGACGTCCGCTCCTGTCGAGCTTTCCGTCAAGGTCTTTTCGAACGTACTGGCTGCAATTTCGCTTCATCGGCCCACTGTATCGGTCCACTGAAATCGGTCCGCTGGACTGATGGTTAGAAGCTATCGTCTCGATTGTCGCAGAGCAATGGCGAAAAGGTGGAACTCAAAATCCGAAGCACTGGTCCATAAGTTTTTTACACACCCCATGAAGGTAACAACTCGTAGGTTACCTGGAATGATTACCCCGTAGCTCTGCAAGCACCGCAGCAGCGCAGTTAAATTTTTCAAAAGAGCGCATACATTCCCGCGCGGTTTCTATTCCTGCCACTGCACCACCGCCATCGAGCAGGGCGGCATTTCGATATTCGTTCCCCCGACTCGCTCTTCCTTAATTGTTACCTGCGTCGCACCTTCGTTGGTCGCGCCCGGCCCCGGGCTGACCATCCTCCATAATTTTGCATTGGAATTCAAACCCGGCGCCTCTAAACTGATCTGCCTTGTCTGGTGCAGTCCATAGTTGAATACGATCAGCCCGTGAGCCTTGCCTTCTTGAAATGCGTAAGCATCAATCTCGTGAACCCCGTTTAGCCGAACCCCGTCGTTGCCCAGCGGTTGGGCGTGCGTGGGATTTTCGCCGCTCACCTCCACGCGCATCATATTTCCGCCCATCACGCGATTGGCCAGGCTCTCAGCCAGCAGTTGCGGTCGCTCGCGTCCGCCCATCTCCACCACGCTTCCCCACAGCCTCACCAGCGTTCCGTCCGCCCGCTTAAACCGGAACTGAGGCAAGCTGAACAGCATCTCATCGCGAACTCCATGATCCCGCATCAAACGCAGCATGTGCCCCGTAACCGCCAGTCCCGCAGCCGCTGAAGGAGTAAACCGGTCCAGCACTGCCTGCGGAGCCGTCCCCTCTGTAGTGTGCAAATTCACCTCATATACCGCCAGTTGCCTTCCGCCCGCCGAAGCCTGCGCCGCCTGCACAACTCCCTCGCGCGACATCTGTTCCGGCTGCGCCATCAACGGACCATACAATTCGTCGTCATTCCCCCACTGGGTAACGCTGTGCATCAGGTAGGGCGCAATAGACAGCGAATTAGCCTGCCTGGCGGCGGCCAGCAGCGCGTAGTTCCTCTCCGGCATCGCAATAAAAGTACCTACCACCAGATCGAACCGCCCGCCATCATCCCCAGCAGCTGAACGAAACGCCGAAAAAACACGGTCCGCACGCCGCCCATAAGCTGCCGCGTCCTCCATCGTCTCGCCCTGAAAATTCCATTCCATGTTTCGTTGCCCAGCTCGATGTGGATGGTCCGGAACGCCCGCGTCCACGGCTCGCGTCTTCCGCCCGCAACCCGCAGTGCCCCGCCTGCTGTCGCCGGACCTCCGGCCAGGTACTCAGCCAGCTTGCGTGCTCTCCTCGTGGGCTCATCGCCGTCGGCGCAACAATCCACGGCTCTGCGCTCACCTCCTGGCATAGTTCAAGAAACTCCGGAATCCCAACCGGAATGTCCTCCATCGTCGTTGACCAGATTGAATAGCCGGGTCGTTGCCGCGCCAATGGCGGTGCCAGCAAATTGTCCACTGTGCTGCCTAGTTCCGCGTGGCTCGACATAAGCCGCAATACCCCCGGCCGTAGCTCCTTCAAGGTCGTCACGACCTCATCTCGAAAGGCCGTTCGGTTCGTCAGGGTCGCCGTCAATCTTCTCCAGTTCTACGTCGTCCAACAATATCGATGCGCCGGTCACGGTAAATCCCGCCTCAACCGCTCCCACCGTCCCCGCATCTTCGTTGGCATTAAACTCCGCGTGGTAGTCCGCCCATTGCCCGCTCAGCCGCACGTCCTGCTCCAGATAATCGTGTATCCCGGCCTCGTTTCGCCTCACATGCACATGCACCACCCGGTTACCCACCAGCCCCTTGGCCCTGAAGCTCAACCGGAACTGCCCTCGCAGCCGCACAAACGTGAACCCCTCCATCGAATCGAAGTAAGACTTCAGTTCCGCCGACTGCCCCTCATTTGCCGCCTCAATCTTCAGCGCCTGCCGTCCCTGCGTCTCCGGCGACAAATCCGCACGTTCAGCATCCAGCCGCGCACCGCCCTTGAGCGTAGGCCACCACCCCGCAGCCGCATCCCCCGGAAATTCTTTTTCAACCGCCAGCCAATCTCCGCTCCCAATCATCGCGCTGTCCAGCGTCAGTCCATACCCTCCGCCATCAGGCCCGCTCGCCCTCACGATCCCCCGTCGTCCCGCCGCCACTCCATCCAGCACCTCAAACCGAGCTCCATCCCAGAACCCCGCCGGCCACAGAAACCCCTGTCGCGTATCAACACAACTGCTCGCTCCCCCCATCGTGCAATGCAAAATGCTGCGGTAAGCCATCCCCTCGAATCCAGGGTTGCGATAGAGCAGGTTCTTCATCATCTGCCCGGAGTCGTAGAAATTCTGCTCGCCCAGGTTGATCCCCAGCCGCGTAACTCCGGGCAGAATCACCTGGCTGGTCACGCGCAGATGGGTCACGCTGCTTCCCGCTTCCGCCATGTGCTGCGCATGCCCAAAAAGGCACGGTGATCGCGACGGCAAGCAGGGCGAGCACCGTAAAAGCAAATTCTGGCGGAGCAACGCGCAATTTCCATCCGTTCATTCGCATCCCAGTGATCATCCTCGATACAACTACTGACCTTCCGCGTAAGCCGCAGCGCACAATTCAAGCATAGTCTGCTCTGTGGTCTTCTGTTCTCACCCGTACCGAAGCAGTTATGCCCTTAGAAGCCAACGCCGTCTCTACAAAATATGCACAACTAACGTATGCTTTCCTCACCTGCTCGGCTCTATACTTGAGGCACTTTGAAGACTCGTTCTCCATCCAACCGCGCCGCAAACCTTCGCCGGGAGGCAGCACGTCAATGAACATTCGCTCCTCCTACCCCTACGCGGTTTCCATCATCGTCGTCTCCTTCAACACCCGAGACCTGTTGCGCGACTGCCTCAAATCTCTCCTTGCCGAGTGCGCCCGTTTGCCCCAGAGCCAAACCGCCGAAGTACTGGTCGTCGACAATGCCTCCACCGACGGTTCCCCCGAGATGGTCTCCCGCGAGTTCTCCACCTCACAAATCCCCGTCCGCCTCATCCGCAGCAATGTGAACCTCGGCTTTGGGGTAGCCAACAATCTTGCTCTCGACAAGGCACAAGGCCAGTATCCGGTCTTGCTCAATTCCGATGCATTTTTCCATCCCGGTTCCCTGCGCCATGCCATCGAGCATATGAACTCGAACTCATCCGCCGGCGTAGGCGGCGCGCGCCTGGTTGGCCGCGATGGATCATGGCAGCCCTCGGCCCGCAACTTCCATACCATCTGGGGGACTACCCTGGTGCTCACCGGTCTCTCCACGACCTATTCCCACTCCCGCGTCCTGGGCGCTCCCGACCGCTCCTGGGCCGACCCTCTCCAGCCTGCGGAAACCGATTGGGTCCCCGGTTCATTCCTCATCCTGCGCCGCGAAGCGCTCATCAAATCCGGCCTCTTCGACCCCGCATTCTTTCTTTACTTCGAGGAAGTCGATCTCTGCCGCCGTATAAAGGCCGCAGGCTTCCGCGTCTTCTATTGGCCGGATATTGTTGTCACCCACATCGGCGGCGAATCCACCCGCCAATTGTCGTCGCTCAAGTTTACCGAGGACGACCGGCAGGTCGTCCTTTGGCGCATGCGCTCAACCCTTCTCTACTACCGCAAGCACCACGGTGCAAAAGCGTGGCTCGCCTATTGGATGGAACTATTGCTGTATAAGCTCCGCTGGCTGCGCAATGCCTGCAGTCCCAATCCCGCCCGCCGCCAGCGCGCCGAAGAAGCCAAGCATCTAGCCCGCCTTATGCATCAGGCCTGGCAGGAAACCCAGGGCGGTTGCGTAAGCCCGCCGCATCCCTGGTAATCGTCGCTCCAGAAAATGCCGGGTGCCTCACCCTCGACGCGTTCTTGTTTTTGCGTCTAGGGTGGGATACCTCAGTATTCGACCGCTTCGATCACAAACAAAAAAATTCTTTTTATATCTACACTCACAGGGAACGAAATTTACTGTAATATTGGTTCGCCTCGCATCGGAGTTCCCCATGACTCCCCAAACAAAGTCGCGCAACCAGAACCTGCTCATAGCCTGCTTTGTCGCGTTTGCAATTTTGCTGCTGTTCTTGCGCCTCTTTGTATTTGTCCACGGTCATGGACGGCGCACCTATCGAACAGCGACCGACAGCACACGCCTCTCTATGGTCGCCTTCAGTCCCACTACAGTTCGTCCTGCCCCAATCTGGACCGATAGCTTCGGCGACGGTACCCCAGATTTTCTCCGCCTGACCGATCCCGCCGATCGCGCATGCCTTCCGCCAATGGTTTACCCTCATCGCCGACTACCAGGCTATTCGCCCCCAATCCGAGCTCCCGCCGGAGATTACCGATTGCGCCGGCCTCCTGCGCTATTCCTATCGCGAAGCCCTAAAGCGCCATGACGATTCATGGTTTCTCTCCACCGGTGTTGAAGTCACGGCGCTGCCGGGAGAGATTCGCGCCTGGCACTATCCTGATACTCCCTTGGGCGCATCGCTCTTCCGCGTGCAGCCCGGCAGCTTTGAAGCAGCCGACGCAATCAACGGCGCCTTCGCCCAGTTTGCCGATGCCAAAACTCTGGTCGAGCGAAACGCATATTTTATCAGCCGTGATGTGCGCGTTGCCCAGCCCGGCGACCTGCTCTTCTACCGCCAATTCGGCCAGTCCTCACCCTGGCACTCCATGATCGTTACCCGCGCCGGCACTCAGGCAACAGTGGTCTACGATACCGGTCCCGATCACGGAAAGCCCGGCGAGCTGCGCCGCATGGCTCTGGCCGAGTTGCTCGACCATCCCCAACCGCAATGGAGGCCTCTGGCCGCCAACCCCAACTTTCTCGGTGTCTATCGCTCGAACATTCTGCGAGGAACTTTATGAAGCTGCTTAAGTCGCCTCTTTCGCATTGCTCATTTTTGCCTTCGCCACTACGACAACCCACGCGGCCAAGGACGCGCCACGCTCCTTTTCGCTTTCCACCACGCGCACCTTTTCACCCGGCGAGAGCGTAAAGATTCAGCTCTACGCAAGGAAGTGCCGGAGCTGGAGTTTCGCGTCTACCAGGTTCGCGACGCGCAAAAGTTTTTCGCCGGCCTCAAAGACCTGCACAGCTTCGGAGTGCAAAATTACTCCCCCTCCGAGCAGATTGACGAGCGCACCTGGATCGAGCGGCTGCATGACTTCAAAGCCCACCTGTGGTGGGTGGTGCGCCGCTTCTTCCGCGGCCAGTTTACTGACGATGCGCGCGATAGCTTCCGCGAGCAGCAGGGCAATCTGGGCAAGCGCGGCCAGGTTGTAGGCGAGGCCGAATTTGCGCGCATTCCAATTTTGAACGAGAGCCAGCTCGTAGCTCGCTGGAAACTCAATACGCCGCCCGCACTGGTGAGCGAGACCCAGCAGTTGCCCGTGGACGGCCTGGGCGCGGGTCTTTACCTCATCGAGGCCACTGACGGAACTTACAAAGCCTATACGGTGGCCATCGTCACCAGCATGGCGATTGTCGAGCGCGCGTCGACCGGCAAAGCCGAGTCTCTATGTTGCTGACCGTAAAACGGGCGCACCAGTTCCGAATGGCCGACGTGGCGCTGTGGTCTGACGGGCAGCTTCAGTCCTCAGGCAAAACCGGCGCCGGGGGCCTGGCATCGCTGACCATGAAGGTGCGCGGAGGCGCGCAGGGCGCTGCTCCTGAAAATGTTTGGATTCTTGCCCGGCACGGCGCCGATACGCGCCATCGTCACGCCTTATGGTTATGCCTTTGCATCCGAGCGCACCACGGATCTCACCGCCTTTGTCTATACCGATCGCCCCGTCTACCGCCCAGGCCACACCGTCCACATCAAAGCCGTCATTCGCAAAAAAGTCGGTGATACGCTTGACCTGCCCGATGCCAACACCATCGAACTCGCAGTCACCGATGCCGACAACAAAACGGTATTCAAGCAGAACGTGCAGGTCTCGGCGCATGGAACAGCAACAGCCGATCTCACCCTCGATGCAACCGCGGGCTTGGGCTATTACGACATAACCGTTGGCGGCGAGCGCTGGAGCGGAGCCGGCAACGGCAATTTTTATGTGGAGGAGTATAAAAAACCCGAGTACCAGGTCACAGTGAAACCCGCCGTGCCGCGCGTCCTCCAGGGCAACTCCCTCCAGGCAACCATTGAGGCGCGCTACTTCTTTGGCGAGCCGGTAGCCAATGCCAAGGTGAAATACGTGGTCCACACCTCCACGCACTACTGGTGGGATGAAGGCGAAGCGGACAGCGACGACGCCGATGCAGACAGTTCAGACGATTCCGGCGACTCGGACTATATGTACGGCGCATCCGAGCAGCAGGAGCACGACGGCGTGCTCGACGCGAATGGCCGTCTCACGGTCACTCTTCCCACAGCAATCGACGGCAAGCACAATGACCAGGACTACCGCATTGAAGCGCGCGTAACCGACGCAGCCAATCGCGAAGTAGCTGGCCACTCCAACGTGCTGGCCACCTATGCGATGCCGAACCGGCTGGAGAAAGCGAGGCAGCGGCGAATGTCGAGGTGGACCTGAAGGAGTATTCGGTGACCATCTACCAGCCGGCCTCGAACTCGACCCTGCGGATCGATTTTCACCTGCACGGCATCGTGGCCGCAGAAAGCAAGAAAAAAATTCGAACGACTCTTCGAGCTGAACCAGAACCGTTTTCGTGAGCAGGTCGTGATGGTGGTACGGAGCCGCGGAGATGGCCGACCTGACCGACCCCAGCCTCGGCTTGATCAAGCGAACGATCCTGGACAAGGCGAGGCAGATCCTCGGTAAGCCGCTCTTGCTGGAAGTGATCATCCCCGATTATTCTTCGCTGGAGAATTGATGGGCTATTTCAGACCTGGGCCCGTAGCATAGGCTTATACACTTTGCGCCGTTTTAAATGATACCGACCGCCGCAATAGGCAAGAAATCGGATCATTTCCAACCGTTCACAGGATAGACCTGCGTGCCCGGTCGCGAAACAGCCTCCAAGAAAATTTCGATCATTAACCCGCTAGGAACGGATTCCTATGGCGAAAGACGATTCCCTGATGAGCCAGGATGAGATCGAGCGGCTCTTCAGTCAGACAAAGGACCCGGCCGCCCCGGCAAAAGGCCGCCTGGGTGCACGCTGACCGGCGGCAAGGACGACCAGCCCTTGGCCCAGGACGAGATTGAAAAACTGCTGAGCACGCCGCCCGCTGCCGTCGCTGCCCCGGCCGCACCTCCGCCGGCCCGGACGACCGCGGCCGCGAACCGTCGCGGGAACCGGACATCGCCACGCAGGATATCGAATACTTGCTGGCGCAAGCGGAGAAAGCCTGCGAATCGGTGAACTCCGGCCGGCTGGGCGAGATCCCGTCCGGTGTCTCGTCCTACCGGCTCGATGAGTTTTCTCCCGCCTCGCCCTCGACGGAAACTTGCCACACTCGACCTGGTCCGCGACGTCGAACTCGACTTGAAGATCGACTTCGCGGACCACATGTACCTGGAAGACGTGTTGAAGCTTCGCAGAGGCTCCGTCGTCCCGCTGGACAAGCTGGCAGGCGATCCGGTCGATATCTTCGTCAACGGCCGCCTATCGCGGGGCGAAGTGCTGGTGCTGAACGACAACTTTTGTGTCCGCGTGGCCGAGTTGGTCGTGGCGGCCAATGTATTGACTTGAGAAGAAAAAGCCAGGCCGGGCAAAGAGTGCCGCGGCCGACGAAGGGAAAATGATCGCCTGCTTTCCCACATCGAGCAATGGT
>CAWAEU010000003.1:0-76915 GCA_963780975.1 uncultured Acidobacteriaceae bacterium
CCCAGTCACTTTTGGGGCTTTTTATGGCACGGCTAAACTGCTTGCGGAAAAAATCCGAATGAAAAGCGAATTTGCCAACGGATGGATTAGCAGGGGCTAAAGCCCGACTCATTCTACTGACCTTATCGGCCCGGCTGAAGCCGTGCCCTTGTTACAAAGCCCCTTCGATTGAGTTTGTCCGCAGCCTGTAAAGCCGTGCCCTTTCAAAATCCGGTTCATACAACCAGTTCTAGAGCCGCAGTCACTATTATAAACAAAGTCACTATTGTTAACAAACTTTGCTGAAACGCCGAGAATGACGGGAAATGTGACTTTTCAAGGTCGTGCCCTTGGCGAAGCGGCAAGAACGCCAGTTGACGTCGCTATACTCGACTGAGCATGAGTGAAAAGATTATTGGCTTTCTTGTTCAACTTATAACCCATGTGATTGATACCGGTGGCTATGCCGGAATTGTTGCGCTGCTGGCCATCGATTCGGCCTGCATTCCTCTGCCATCTGAGATCATTATGCCGTTTGCAGGCTACGTGGTTTATCTGGGGCGTTCAATCTGATTTTGGTGGCGATGGCTGGGGCGGTGGGGTGCAACCTGGGTTCGGCGTTTGCTTATTGGTTGGGCGCTAGGGGCGGGCGGCCGATGGTGGAGCGCTATGGGAAGTGGGTGCTGATGAGCCACCACGACCTGGATCGCATGACGCGGTTCTTTGAGAAGTACGGATCGATTACGGTGTTGCTGGCGCGGTTGGTGCCGATGGTGCAGACATTTATTGCGTTTCCGGCGGGGATTGCACAAGATGCCGCGGTTGCAAGCTTTCACATCTACACATATTGGGTTCGTTGCCATGGTGTTTTGCCTGGCTTATGTGGGCATGAAGCTGGGCCAGGCCTGGAACACTGATCCGCGCTTTCATGAGTGGTTCCATCGGTTTCATCTCGTGGTGGAGGTGGCACTGGTGGCGGGATTTTTGTGGTTTGTCTGGAGCCATTTGAACAGAAGCCGGCAGAACAGCGCGGCGTGAGTTCAGTTAGCTATGTGAATTTCGAAAGAACAACGGGTCGTGGGCCATTAGCCCTAAGACCAACGGAGGGTAGGAAGAGTAGATGGCAACTAAGAAGAAGGCAGTGAGCAAGCGGAAGGCGGGCGGCAAGGTAGAGCCGGCAAAGGGCAAATTGGGCGTGATGGTGGTGGGCATGGGCGCCGTTGCCACAACGATGATTGCGGGGGTTGAGGCGGTGCGGCAGGGATTGGCGAAGCCGGTGGGTTCGCTGACACAGATGGGCACCATTCGGCTGGGCAAGCGCACGGATAACAAGAGCCCGCTGATCAAGGACTTTGTTCCGCTGGCGGGTCTGAAGGACATCGTGTTTACCGGCTGGGACATTTTCAAGGACAACGTGTATGAGTCCGCGGTGCATGCCGCGGTGCTGGACAAGGAAACGCTGGACCAGCTGAAGCCGCGCCTGGAAAAGATCAAGCCGATGGCAGCGGTTTTTGACCAGTACTACGTGAAGCGGCTGAACGGCACACACGTGAAGAAAGGCAAGACGAAGCGCGACCTGGCCAATCAATTGATCGCCGACATTCAGGCGTTCAAGAAAAAGGTGGATCGCGTAGTGATGATCTGGTGCGGGTCGACGGAGATCTTCCTGGAGCCGACTGCAGTTCACAAGTCGATCAAGGCCTTTGAGAAGGGCCTGGATAACAACGACATCGGCATTGCTCCTTCGCAGATTTATGCCTATGCGGCGTTGAGCGAGGGTGTGCCATTTGCCAACGGTGCGCCGAACCTGACGGTAGATGTGCCGGCGATGATCGAGCTGTCGAAGAAGAACGCGGCGCCGATCTGCGGCAAGGACTTCAAGACCGGGCAGACGTTTATGAAGACCGTGCTTGCGCCAGCCTTCAAGGCGAGGATGATCGGGCGTTTCGGGCTGGTTCTCGACCAATATCCTGGGCAACCGCGACGGGGAAGTGCTGGACGATCCGGAGAGCTTCAAGACCAAGGAAGAGTCGAAGCTCGGATCGCTTGAGTACATCTTTCAGCCGGAGCTTTATCCCGATCTATACAAAGATATCTATCACAAGATCCGCATCAACTATTACCCGCCGCGCGGGGATGAGAAGGAAGCCTGGGACAATATCGACATCTTCGGATGGCTGGGCTACCCGATGCAGCTCAAGGTGAATTTCCTTTGCCGGGATTCGATTCTGGCAGCGCCGATTGCGCTGGACCTGGTGCTGTTTATGGACCTGGCCAAGCGCACGCCGTCGCTGCGATCGATTGGCATTCAGGAGTGGCTGAGCTTCTATTTGAAGTCGCCACAGTCCGCGCCGGGGCTTTATCCGGAGCACGATTTGTTTATCCAGTCGATGAAGCTGAAGAACACGCTGCGGCATATTATGGGGACTGATTTGATTACGCACCTGGGCCTCGACTACTACGACTAGCCACCTGCGGTGGAGCAGACGCCTCCCACTGGTCGGCAAAAGCAACAGCAAAAGCTCCATCCGGTTGGGTGGGGCTTTTGTTCGTTGGGGATGCTCTTTCTTTATGTGCGCAATCGGCTGATGCTATCGTCTAAGCAGTTGGGTCTGTCGACGGAGGCTGGTGATGAGGGCTGCGTTCACAAGCTCGAGAGCTTTGGCGATGGGTGGATTAGCGCTGTTGGTGGTTGCTACTGCCTGGGCGCAGTCTACTCCGCAGACATTTCCTGCCGATACTCCTAAGGCTAATCCGCAAAGCAGTTCAAAGAATGCGCCTGCCGCACAGACTGCGCCGGGTACTGCTCCCGTGGAGGGCGATGCCGCGGCTGCCGCTGTGAATCCTGACAAGGTAGTTGAGCCGGGCAGCCAGAAGATTGATGTGAAGCCGGGAAGCATCGACGATGTGAGCGCGGTGGGGAATCGTGATATTGGCGGGCGGGGGATGGGGAACTGGTACTCGGAAGATACCGAGATCAAGATGGGCAGGCTCTATGCTTCGCAGATTGAGAAGAGCACCAAGTTCATTACCGATCCGGTGGTGGTGGATTACGTGAACCGGGTAGGGCAGAACATTGTGAAGAACTCCGACTGCAAGGTGCCGTTCACGATCAAGATTATCGATTCAGATGAGATTAATGCGTTTGCGCTGCCGGGAGGGTTCTTCTTCGTCAATTCCGGGCTGATTTTGAATGCTGACGAAGAGGCGGAGTTGGCCGGGGTGATGGCGCACGAGATTGCGCACGTGTGCGCGCACCATGCGGTCCGCGAGCAGACGCGCATGCACTACGCACAGTTGGGCACTATTCCGCTGATTTTTATAGGCGGGTGGACGGGGTATGGGGTTTATGAGGCGGCTGCGGTTTCAGTGCCGGTGACTTTTATGAAGTTCTCTCGCGAGTACGAGGCGCAGGCCGACTACCTGGGAGTGCAATATATGTACCGGGCCGGGCTACGATCCGCAGGCGTTTATCACCTTCTTTGAGAAGGTTCAGGCGCTGGAGAAACGCAAGCCGGGAGCGGTGGCCAAGGTGTTTGCCGACCATCCGCAGACGCCGGAGCGGGTTCTGCGCACCCAGGAGGAGATTGCGCGCATTCTGCCGGCGCGGGAAGAGTACACGGTGACCACCTCAGAGTTTGACGATGTGAAGGCGCGGCTGGCGCGGATTGAAAACAAGCGGCGGCTGGTGGACTTGAAGGACAAGGATAAGCCTACGTTGCGGCGGGGTGGGGCGGGCGAGGCGGATGGTGTGCCGGGGACTGGGAATAACTCAGGAAGTGACGACAAACCTACGCTGCATCGGCGGGACGGCCAGAATTAGTTTTCCTTCCGGGGCTAAAGCCCACTCTGTTTTTGTCAGATCTATACGGGGGTTGAAACCCCCAGCTCCCTCCGTTTCGAGACTCTTGAAACCTGCGAAATCCGGAGCTTCTAATTGGCCTTGATCAGCCAGGGGCTTGTTTTGTGGGGCTCGGCGTTTTACATTAGTTGCGGAGAGACGAATCGCAGGGCTCTGGGGTTGTGATGCTGGCGAGTAAGCTGGCCGGAAACGTTTCTCTCTCAGGAAGCTTTCCCTTCATGAAGAAAATCATCATTATTGCGGCTGTATTTGTGCTTATCCTTCTGCTGACGAAGATAGCCAACCAGATGCCTCCGGAACAGCCACCGGGGACGGCTTTCTCATTGAAGGCTCAGCAGGTGGTGCAATGCTCCGCCACGGAGATTTCAATGGTGGATAACCACGAGACGATTACTCATCTTGAAAAGGATGCCGATAGCTGGCCGCCATGCTCCACATTTCATAAGGGTGATGTTCTGGATTTCTACCTGTCGCGGGGAGAGAAGACACATTATCTGAACGTTGAAAAGACGGAGTGGTGGCGCAAGGCGATGTAGGGTATCCCCGGACGAGATCAACCTGTTTCATTCAACACAACATATTAAAGAAACGTTTATCGGCGGAAATCCGGCCGTGCGGCACCATCCGTCTTAACATCCCAATCAGTTGGGTCTGGTTTGTGTTCAGGCACAACCAGATGGGTTTTGGCCTGGAACTGGCAGATTTGGGCTTGGGGAAGAAGAAGCGGAAAACCGATGAATTTCAGGTAACTACCGGAAAATCCTTGAAATGATGGGTGAAACCGCGTTATATACAAGACTACCGGCAGAGTTGCCGGAACCCGCTCTCAGACATTCAAAGAGTAAGAGGAGTGAATCATGCGCAGCTCTGCTGTCCGCTCTAACCTGCTGGTCCCTATGGTGCGCGAGGTCATGGATATTCGCCAGGCCTCGGACTATCTGGGCATCTCCCCGGATACGCTTTATAAATATGCTTCGGAGGGGTTTGTGCCGGCGTTCAAGCTGGGCAACCGCTGGAGGTTTAAGCGCTCGCGGCTGGACGAGTGGATGGACCGGCAATCGGATATGCAGGCTGGGGATATTGATGTGGAGCAGAAAAAGCCGGTGGTGAGGCAGGGGATAGGGATTAGGGAATAGAAAAGCACGACGATTGAGTGTTGTGTATCCCAGGTCTCAAAAGCGAGACCTGAGGCAACCGCGCTGTGTAGCAGGGAATAGAAAAAGCTCGATGGGTGAATGTATTGCTATCCTTGGTCTCAAAAGCGAGACCAGGGGCACCCGCGCTGTATAGCAGGGAATAAAAAAGCTCGATTGTTGAATGTATTGCTATCCCTGCACCCGCGTTGTAAAAATTGGGACTAGGGAATAGAAAAGCCCGACTGTTGAGTATTGTTCTATCCCTGGTCTCAAAAGCGAGACCAGGGGCACCCGCGCATTGGAATTGAGTTCTACAGAAACAGCTTTCCAGGCTCCTGATACTAATGTTTAATCCCTAACCCCTGAGCCCTGTTATTCTTACAACGTGGACCATATCCGTCGCATTGGGCTATTGCGCAGGCGTTTAACGCGCGCGGGACTCTCCGGGCTTCTGGTTACACACCTTCCCGACATTCGCTATCTCTCAGGGTTTACCGGCTCCAGCGCTGCATTGGCTGTGACGCGGCGGGCTGCGCGGCTGTTTACCGATGGACGGTATACGGAGCAGGCTGGCGCGGAGGTGAGGGTGCGCAGGTACAGATTGTCTCTGGTGTCGCGGCAGTGGCTGCCGTCGAGTGGCTGGCGGCGCAGCCGGGAGCGGAGTTTGCAGGGTTCGATCCGGACTGGACTACCGTGGCCGAGCTGGGACGGTGGAGGGCTGCGTTGCCGGCACGGTTACGGCGCGCGTTTCTACCGCACTGGCTGCACCTCTGGTGGAACCTTTGCGGCGGGTGAAGGATGAGGATGAGCTAGCGCTGATGAAAGAAGCGGCGTTGGTGGGGTGCAGGCTCTTCGAGCACATTCTGGGTGTTGTGCGGCCGGGGATGGCGGAGACGGAAGTGGCTGCGGAACTGGAACACAAGGCACGGATGCTGGGGGCGGAGGGTATGTCGTTTGAGACCATTGTGGCCTCTGGCGGGCGCTCGGCGCTGCCGCATGGGCGGGCTACGAGCCGCTCTGCTGCCCCGAAAGGGGTTTCTGACCCTCGACTTCGGTATAATCCTCGGAGGCTACTGTTCTGATATGACCCGCACCGTATACCTGGGTAAGCCAAGGAGTTGAGGAGCGGAGAGCATATGAGGCGGTGCTTGAGGCCCAGGAGGCTGCGGTTGCCGCGGTAGCCCCGGGCGTACGGTGCGGGGATGTGGACGAAGCTGCCCGCGGCGTATTGCGCAGGGCTGGTTTGGCGGAGGCTTTTATACACTCCACCGGCCACGGCGTGGGTTTGGAGATTCACGAGCCGCCACGCATTGGCGCAGGGCAGGCAACCCGGCTGCAGGCGGGCATGGTTGTGACCATTGAGCCAGGAATCTACCTGGCTAATCGGTTTGGTATTCGAATTGAGGATATGGTGGCTGTAACGACGAGCGGAGGGCAGGTGCTGACGCCCGCGCCGAAGGCACTGATTGAACTTTGAGCTGTTCCGCCAGAGTGGGGGAACGTTAAGGAACGAATGAAACCACAAGATATTGCGGATCTGAAACAACTGATTGATTTCCTGAAGGAAAACCAGGTTGCCGAGTTCGATTTGGACCGCGGCGATTTGAAGATCCGTCTCAAGTTTAAACAGGCTGAAGGGTCAGCGGCAGGATTGGACGAGCTGGCTCGCCTGGTTGGCTCAGCTCGTCCTGCGCCGGCTGCGGCGCATGCGGCTGCTGCAACACATGCCGCGGCTGAAGAAGTTGATCCAAATGCCGGGCTGCATTTGGTGAAATCGCCTATCGTGGGGACATTTTATGGATCGCCTTCACCTGGCGCCGAGGCTTTTGTGTCTCCCGGCGACCATGTGGAGAAGGGCCAGGTGATCTGCATTGTGGAAGCCATGAAGCTGATGAACGAGATT
This sequence comes from uncultured Acidobacteriaceae bacterium, assembly GCA_963780975.1. GTDB lineage: Bacteria > Acidobacteriota > Terriglobia > Terriglobales > Acidobacteriaceae > Telmatobacter. The sequence goes on from CAWAEU010000003.1 coordinate 6,881, forward strand.
GAATCGGATGCCGCCGGTGAGATTGTGAAGTGTTTTGTCAGCAACGGACAACCAATCGAATTTGGACAGCCACTTTTTTCAGTCCGGCTGCGGTAGTGAGATAGCGGAGTTAGCCGCGCTTCGCGCGTGTTAGCGGGGTTAGCGGAGCTAGCATGTTACGCATCAGGCTAACGCCGCTAACACCGCTAACAACGCTAACCCCGCTTAAAGGAAGTAAATGTTTCGTAAAGTACTGATCGCCAATCGCGGCGAAATTGCGCTGCGCATAATCAACGCCTGCCGGGAACTCGGCATACGCACGGTCGCCGTTTATAGCGAGGCGGACCGCAACTCACTGCACGTACGCTTTGCCGACGAGGCTATCTGCATCGGACCGCCGCGGCTGGCGGAGAGCTATCTGAATGTTCCGGCGGTGATTTCAGCGGCGGAGATTGCGGATGTGGACGCGATCCATCCCGGCTACGGGCTGCTGAGCGAGAACGCGAACTTCGCTGAGGTCTGCAGAGCTTCAAACATAAAATTTATCGGGCCGCCACCTGAGGTTACCCGCCTGATGGGCGAGAAGGAAAAGGCGCGCCAGGCGATGAAGAAGGCAAAGGTGCCGATTCTGCCCGGCTCCGACGGCGTGATTGCCACGGAGAAGGAAGCACAGGAGTGGGCGGCGAAGGTGGGTTTTCCGGTGATTCTGAAGGCCAAAGCCGGCGGCGGCGGGCGCGGGATGAGGATTGTGCGCGCGGCCGAGGAGTTACCGGGCCTGTTCCACGCCGCATCGGGCGAGGCGGCCAATGCATTTGGCAACGGCGACCTCTACATGGAGAAGTACATCGAAAACCCGCGCCACATTGAGTTCCAGGTGCTGGCTGATGAACACGGGAATGTTGTTTCGCTCTTTGAGCGCGAGTGTTCGATTCAGCGCAGGCATCAAAAACTAATTGAAGAAGCGCCGAGTTTGCAGGTGAGCCCTAAACTGCGCGAGGAGCTGGGACGGACGGTTTGCCGCTGCCTGACAGAGATTGGCTACCAGAATGCGGGCACGGTGGAATTTTTGATGGACGCGGAGAAACAGCTCTACTTTATCGAGATGAATACACGCATCCAGGTGGAGCACCCGGTGACCGAGGCGATTACCGGAGTGGATATGGTGAAGGCACAGTTGCGGATTGCAAGCGGGGAGCGGCTGGAGACGATTTTGCCGGCGAAGCTGGAAATTCGCGGACACTCGATTGAGTGCCGCATCAATGCAGAGCATCCGGCGACGTTTATTCCATCGGCGGGCAAGATTACGGCATTCAACGTGCCCGGCGGGAATGGGGTGCGTGTGGATACGGCGCAGTATGCGGAGGGCGTGGTGCCGCCTTATTATGATTCGCTGATTGCCAAGCTGATTGTTCATGGACACGACAGGGCCGAGGCGATTGCCAAGATGGAGCAGGCGTTGGGGCAGTTTATTGTGCAGGGAATTGAGACTTCGATTCCGCTGCATCAGGCGATTTTTGCGGATGCCGGATTTCGCGCGGGGGAGTTTGATACGGGATTTATGGAGCGGTTTCTGGCGAGACAAACGGATAAAACGGCTTGATATTACTTAGCACAGCTACTCTAACAGCCAGATTATCGTTGAAGATAGCTACAGACTTGCCAATTATTGCCAATTAGCTCTAAAATGAAAAGTCGTGGAGGGATCCATGCCTACGCGCAATATCAATTTGACCCCTGAAATGGATCGATATGTGGCTGCCAAGGTTGAGTGTGGTCAATACGCGAACGCGAGCGAAGTGTTACGAGCTGGTCTGCGTGTACTGGAGCGGAGAGAACAGGAAGATCAGTTGAAGCTTGAAGTGCTCAGAGCTGCAATACTCGCCGGGGAAAAAAGTGGAGTTGCCGAAGGCGATGTGATGGGCGAAGTACGTGAGCGTATGCGCAGGCGGGCTTTGGTCACGGGAGCGGTGTAGCCGTTGACTGGCTATCGATTTTCCAGGCTGGCCCGGCTCGACTTGATCGAGATTGCCGATTACACAGTGGATAGTTGGGGTCTGAGCCAAGCCGAGCGCTACCTCGATGGTCTCGACGATTGCTTTAAACAGTTGGTTCAATCACCACGTTTAGGTCGCACTTGCGATCAAATCCGGCGGGGATACAGACGCATCGAACAGGCGAAACACGTAATCATCTACCGGGCGGATGCCGATGGAGTTTTCATCTGCCGGATTCTGCATCAGAGCATGCTTCCTGAGTGGCAGTTGTTCGAGGACTCTTAGGGATTGCAGCGGCGAGTTCCTCCTCCAATTTCACGCAGGCGTGTAAGAATCGAATTTGTATTGACGTTAGGTTCTCATCGGGAGGTCGATGATGGGCGCGATGGATCGCAGAGAGTTTCTGCGCGCGGGAAGTTTGGCTCTGGGGGTTGGGGTTGCTGGAGCTGCGCTGCCGCTGATTGAACAGAGAGTTGCTACTGCATCGACACCGGCATTAAGCAAGCCGGATTACACACTCAAAATTGAACCTTGCAATCTGGAACTGGCACCTGGCGTGATGGTGAAGACCACTGCTTATAACGGGCAGGTTCCGGGGCCGCTGTTGCGGGTGCGCGAGGGCGTGCCGGTGACCATCGACGTGACCAACGCGAGTGCGAATCCAGATATTGTTCACTGGCATGGGCTGGCGATCGATTCGCTAAATGATGGCGCGATGGAAGAGGGTTCGCCGATGATTGCGCCGGGCGGAGTGCTGCGCTATACCTATACGCCGAAGCCTTCCGGGACGCGTTGGTACCACACACACGCTGGAGCGGGCGGGGATTTGTCGCTGGGAACTTATAGCGGGCAGTTTGGATTTCTGCTGGTGGAAGGGAAGGCCGAGCCGGGAGCCTACGATCAGGAGATTTTTCTCGCCATACATCACTGGGGGCCCAAGTTTGTGCCCATGGTGGAGACGATGCGGGCTGAGTCGGCGAACCAGCCGATGACTACGGGATCGGATGTGGGGTATCAATACGCCAGCATTAACCAGCACATGATGGGGGCGGGTGAGCCGATCCGCGTGAAGCAAGGGCAGCGGGTTCTGTTGCGGATGCTGAATGCAAGCGCTACGGAGAATGTGGTATTGGCGCTGCCGGGGCATAAGTTCAAAGTGATTGCGATGGACGGGAACCCGGTGCCGAATCCTACGGCGGTTGAGGTGCTTTCGCTGGCGGTTGCGGAGCGCGTGGATGCGGTGATTGAGATGAATTCGCCCGGCGTTTGGGTGCTGGGATCGACACTGGCCGAAGCGCGGAAGATGGGGCTGGGGATTGTGGTTGAGTATGCCGGGAAGACGGGTGCGCCGGTTTGGAACGATCCCGCGCCGGTGAAGTGGGAGTGGGACTATACGCAGTTTGCTTTGGCGGCGGCTGCGAGCGCGCCGGATGAGACGATTACGCTGACCTTCCGCGACAGCGGGGCGCTGAAGGGATCGAAGTTCGATACCTGGACAATCAATAACAAATCGTGGCCGGATGTGGACCCAATTCTGGTGAAACAGGGCAAGCGCTATCGGCTGCTGCTGCGCAATGGGAGCGGCGATCAGCATCCGATTCATTTGCATCGGCATACTTTTGAAGTGGTGCAGATTAGGCACAAGCAATTGAGCGGACTGCGCAAGGACGTTATCAACGTGATGCCGCTGGAGACGGTTGCGGTGGATTTTGTTGCGGACAATCCCGGCAATACGCTGCTGCATTGCCATCAGCAACTGCACATGGATTTTGGTTTTATGACCATTTTCAAGTACACGGCATAGGAATGAGTGAGCGATATGAAGCAAGCGGGATTAGGATGCCTTGTTCTATGCGTGGCGTGCGGGGTTGCGGCGGGACAGAACAGCGGCTGGACGGTTTATAACGGCGGGCTGGACGGGGACCACTACTCCAAGCTGACGCAGATTAACCGCGCCAATGTGCATGGACTCAAGGTTGCGTGGAGCTTTGATACCGGCGAAAAGGGAGTGCTTGAGGACAACCCGTTAATTGTGGGGCGGGTGCTCTATGCCTATACGCAATCGCAAAAGGTGGTTGCGTTGGATGCTGCTTCGGGGAAGCTGAATTGGAAGTTTGACTCCGGCCTTATTGCCAGGCAGCCATCGCGCGGAGTGGCTTATTGGACGGATGGGATGCAGCGGCTGATTTTTGCCGCGGTGGAGCACTTTCTCTACTGCCAGGACGCCGATAACGGGCAGCCGGTTACCACGTTTGGAGAGAATGGGCGGGTGGATCTGCGCAAGGACCTGGGCGGGGATTATCTGTTGCAGTCGATTGCGATGACTTCGCCGGGGATTATTTATAAGGACCTGATTATTGTGGGCGGGCGGAATCCTGAGAGCCATCCCGCGCCTCCGGGCGATATTCGCGCTTACGACATACACACCGGCAAGTTGCGTTGGAGCTTTCATACCATTCCGCATCCGGGTGAGGCTGGCTACGAAACATGGCCGGAGGGGGCGTGGAAGAATGCGGGCGCGGCTAACAACTGGGGTGGTATGACGCTGGATGCGGAGCGGGGGATTGTTTACACGCCTACGGGGTCAGCGGTCTCTGATTTTTATGGCCATGATCGCATTGGCGACGATCTCTATGCCGACACGCTGCTGGCTCTCGATGCCGAGACCGGCAAGCGGCTTTGGGATTTTCAAGGCGTGCATCATGATTTGTGGGACCGGGACTTTCCGGCGGCGCCGGTCTTGTTTCCGCTGAAGCGGAATGGAAAGACGGTGGAGGCGCTGGCGCAGACAACTAAGCAGTGTTATGTTTTTGTCTTCGACCGGGTGAATGGGAAGCCGCTGTTTCCGATTCATGAGCGGCCGTTTCCGCCAAGCACGGTGCCGGGCGAGGTTGCTTCACCTACGCAGCCTGTGCCGGACGCACCGGAGCCTTATGCACGGCAACGGCTTACAGAAGATATGTTGACCAACCGAACGCCGGAGGCGCACACGTGGGCTCTAAAGCAGTTTCGCAGTTTCAGGAGCGATGGGCAGTTTGTGCCGTTGGGCACGGATCGGCCGACGGTGGTTTTTCCGGGATTTGACGGTGGGGGCGAGTGGGGCGGGCCGGCGGTTGATCCGGTGAATGACATTTTGTATGTGAACGCATCGGAGATGGCCGCGACTGGGATGGTGGCATTGGAGACGGAGATCGGCACTGCCGGCGAGCGGGTTTACAAGAGCCAGTGCTCGATGTGCCACGGGAACAATCGCGCTGGGTCGCCGCCTGCGTATCCTTCGCTGGTGGATGTGTTGAGCCGGTTAACGGTTCAGCAGGTTACTGACAATGTGAAGAACGGCAACGGGAGAATGCCTTCGTTCCCGAATATTGACGATGAGAAGATGAAGGCGCTGATTGAATTTTTGCGCAGCAGCCCCACGCACGAGGAACGGCCGAACCCGATTGCTGGACTGGATGTGCCTGCCGCGCTAGGAGCGGCTGCGGCGGACCAGAAGGGGGCGGCGGTTTACCAGGACCATTGCGCGATTTGCCACGGGGATCACATGGAGGGAAATCCTCCGTCGATTCCAATTCTCACGGGATTGGGCAAGCGGTTTACGGCGGAGCAGACCATGGACCTTTTGCAGAAGGGCAGAGGCGCGATGCCGCCGATGAGTGACGTGCAGGGGCCGGAGCTTGAGGCTCTGCTGCATTATCTTGGGGTGGAAACGCAGGCTACGGAAAGCAAACCGGCGGAGTACTTTTTGACGGGGTATAACAAGTTTCTCGACCCCGACGGCTATCCTGCGATTGCGTTGCCGTGGGGCACGCTGAACGCCATCGATCTGAAGACTGGGAAGTACCTGTGGAAGATTCCGCTGGGCGAATATCCAGAGCTGGCCAAACAGGGAATGAAGAATACAGGTTCGGAGAGCTACGGCGGGCCGATTGTGACGGCCGGCGGGGTGGTTTTTATTGGGGCTACGGTTTATGACCGCAAGTTCCGCGCCTTCGACGAGCCGGAATGGCAAGCTGCTATGGGAGGCGGAGATGCCCAACTCCGGTGTGGCAACGCCTTCGACTTACATGATCGACGGCCGGCAGTATGTGGTGATTGCGGCCAGCGGCGGCAGGGATCCAAAATCGACGCCGGGCGGAGCTTATATCGCCTATGCGTTGCCTCGCTGAGTTCAGTTTGCCGCTCGTAAGCTAGTAAATGCCGACCTTCGTGGTAATTGCGATTTTCTATCAGGCCTATGGCTAACGCCTATCTAGGAACAGGGTGCTCGCATTGAAACTTCTCGCTAGTCTCTTGTATTTCGCAACTGCAATCTTAGGGCTTTTCTGGACCATTCGACTTTATCTAATGGGCATGTACGGAGCGCCTTTTTCTTGGTGGTATCCAGTAATGCTCCTGGGGTCCTCGTCTCTTTTTGTCGGAGCTTTTCTTTCGTCACGGGGTTGGACTCAGTGGCTGCATCTATTTGGAAGCCTCATTCTTGCTGCTTTTTTTGTACCTGCGATCATTGAAACGCTGCAAGCATATTTTAAAGGAGAGGTTGTCGGTGGAATCCAACTCTTGGAACGCCTTTTCTCGGTAGCCTTAGTGCTTGCATCCTTGGCTATATCTCTCCGGAGTAAACTACAAGCTAGAAAATAGGTGGAACACCGTTACAACTCAATCACTTTCATCTGCGACCGCCTATTACATTTTTGTGCTCTACGTGCGATTCCAAAGGCAAAAATAGGCCTCAATTAAATAGGTCCGACTAGAATATCGCTTTTTCTTCGCCTTTTTGTGCTGAATTGCTGTATGCTGGCATCGCAACATGAGGAGGTTGCACGAATGGACATTCAAAAGGAACTGATTGCCGAATACGACCGCGAAGCGGCCAGGATGCGCAAGATGCTGGAGGCAATTCCCGCCGATGCTGATTTCAGCTGGAAGCCACATGCCAAATCAATGAGCCTGGGCCAGCTGGCAGGGCATCTGGCGGAGACTGCAGGAACGTGGGCGGAACATACTCTGACCCTGGACAAGCTGGAGTTTCCGGCTGACCACAAGTTTGAGTCGTATATTCCTGCGTCAAAAAAAGCCATGTTGGAGCACTTCGATAGTGGGGTCGCCAAGGTGAAAAAGGAACTGGCCGGCTTCGAGCCTAAGAAGTGGGACGAGAACTGGAGGTTTGTGGCTGGTGGCCAGGCCTGGATCGATGAATCGAAGTACCGAGTCTGGCGTGACTGGGTTCTGAACCATATGATTCACCATCGCGCGCAGGTGGGCGTTTATCTACGGCTGCTGGATAAGCCGGTCCCGGGGACGTATGGGCCTTCGGCGGACGATCATTGATAAGTGCAGGGAACAGGGCATAGGGACAGGGAATCACGCTCTTGGACAGCGTTCTGTCTTTGATGCATTTGCCCTGTTCCCTGATCAATTACCCTTGTTCTATGTCCTTTTCATTTCCTAAGGTTTACCTGATTCTGGATGCTTCGATTATTCCTGCTGATGGGCGCGTCGAGTTTTTGCGCAAGCTTGGTGGGTCGCTGGCTGAGGCTGGTGTGACGCTGCTTGAATACCGCAACAAGGCTGGGACGGAGGCTGAGTTATTGGGCGATGCGGAGGTTTTGCGCGCTGCGCTGCCGGCGGGAAAAGTGAAGCTGATTCTCGATGATCGCGTTGATCTGATTGATCGGATTGGCTTTGATGGCGTGCATGTGGATGCGGGGGATGTGGCTCCTGCGGAAGCTCGGCGGGTGTTGGGGCCAGAGCGCATTGTGGGGACTTTCGGCGGGAGCGAGGGGCTGGTGCCGGGAATTTTGAGTGAGCCGGTGGATTACTTTTCTATCGGGCCGGTTTTTCCTACGCGCACTAAGCAGACTACGAAGACGCCGATTGGGATGGATGGGGTGCGGCGGTTGCGGGATGAGGCTGGAGCGGGAGCGGTGCTGGTGGCTGTGGGTGGGATTACAAAGTCTACTGCGGTTGAGGCGCTGGCTGCTGGAGCTTCGATGGTGGCCGTTGCGGGCGGAATCTTTCGGCAGGCGGATCCGGCGGCCGAGTTTCGCAATTGGATAGTGGAGTTGGGTTAGTGGAATTATTTGGCTTTGCGGAATCCCACTCATGCGCCGGAAAAAGGCGCATGGATGGGGCACAGGGCTTTCGCGAAACTATACGCATAAAATTATGATGATGGAGCGGGGCTGCGATGAGTAATCGCGGTAGATACGGGCTTGAGAATGTGTACTGAATTTGTACAGTCATTAACTTGAGGATGTGTACCGAATTCGTACAAGGTGACTTGTTTTAGTACACTTTGAGAATTAGAAAGACTTTCCCGCTTAAATCCGTTAAAACTTCTAGAAGTGACTGACCAAGGAGCGTCTCCCATTCCAGATCATCTCGATTTGCCCGGCACCCCTGCCAACGCTCCCCGGCTGGTGCAAACACTCGGACTTTTCTCCTCCACGGCACTGGTCGTCGGCTCGATGATCGGTTCGGGGATCTTTATTGTTGACGCGGATATTGCGCGGGGCACGGACTCGCCGGCGCTTTATTTGGGCGCGTGGGTGGTGACGGCGATCCTCACGCTGATCTGCGCGTTGAGCTATGGAGAACTGGCGGCAATGATGCCGAAGGCCGGCGGGCAATATGTTTACCTGCGCGAGTCGCTGGGGCCGCTGTGGGGATTTCTTTATGGGTGGACGCTTTTCCTGGTGATTCAGACGGGGACTATTGCCGCGGTTGCGGTTGCTTTTGGCAAATTTCTTGGTGTGATATTTCCGTCTGTATCGACCACTAACTGGCTGTGGCACATTGCCCATGTTCCGGCGCTGAGGGTGGGGCCGATGGTGCTGGGGAATATGGAGATTGGCGTCAATACGGCTAACCTTACCGCGATCATCGTGGTTGTCTTTCTGACTATCGTGAACTGTTTTGGTGTGAAACTGGGATCGATGATCCAGAATGTTTTTACTTCAGCCAAGGCACTGTCATTGGCGGCGCTGATTTTGCTGGCTTTTACAGTGGGGCGGAATGCAACGGCGTGGACGGCAAATTTTGGAGCGAATTTCTGGAAGAATGCGGGGTGGGGATCGCTGCACCCGGTGCAGGTGGGCATGGGCGGGCCCATGGTGCTGGTGAACATGGTGGTGATTCTGGCCGTGGTGCAGGTAGGGTCGCTGTTTTCATCGGACGCATGGAACAACATTACGTTTACCGCGGGGGAAGTGAAGAATCCGCGGCGCAATATTCCGCTGTCGCTTTCGCTGGGCACGGGGTTTGTGCTGACGGTTTATTTTCTTGTTTCTCTCTCCTACATACTGGTTTTGCCCATGCACGGCGACCCGCACGGGGCTACGGCGATGGCGCGCGGGGTGCAGTATGCGTCAGAAGACCGCGTGGCGACGGCGGTGCTGGAGCAGATTTTCCACTCGGGCGGGGCATGGCTGATGGCGGCGGCGATTTTGATTTCGACCTTCGGCTGCGCCAATGGGATGACGCTGGCGGGAGCGCGCGTTTACTACGCGATGAGCCAGGATGGATTGTTCTTCAAGGCCGTGGGCAAGCTGCATCCGCGAACGAATACACCGGTGATTGCGCTGCTGGTGCAAGCGGCGTGGACGGTTGTGTTGTGCGTTTCCGGTTCGTATAGCCAGCTGCTGGATTACATCATCTTCGCGGTGCTGGTGTTTTATATTCTTACCATTGTTGGATTGATTGTGCTGCGCGTGAAGCGACCGGATGCGGAGAGGCCTTATAAGGCGCTGGGCTATCCGGTGTTGCCGGGGATTTATATTTTGATGGCGTCGTGGATCTGTGTCGTATTATTGCGTTACAAGCCTCAATATACGTGGCCTGGCCTGGTTTTGGTTCTGCTGGGCATCCCCGTTTATCTTTTCTGGTCGCGAGGACTGAAAGGCCGGACTCAAGGCTAACCCAAAATATATTCAACCGCTATGGAGGAAGTTCCTCAATTATGTCGAGGCTGCTACGCATTAAACCCATGTCGCTGCTTTCGCAAGAGGCAAGTGAGCAGGGCGCACACACATTGAAGCGCTCGCTGGGCGCACTGAATCTGATCACGCTCGGCATCGGCGCCATTATCGGCGCGGGTATCTTTGTGCTGACGGGGACGGCTGCGGCAACTGCCGCGGGGCCGGCAGTGTCGTTGAGTTTTATTCTTGCCGGCATTGTCTGCGCCTTCGCCGGGCTGTGCTACGCCGAGTTTGCTTCGATCATTCCCATTGCGGGCTCGGCCTACACCTACGGGTATGCAACGCTGGGTGAGTTTGTGGCGTGGATTATCGGCTGGGACCTTGGGCTGGAATATGGCTTTGGTGCGGCTACGGTGGCGTCGGGCTGGTCAGGTTATTTCAATAGCCTGCTGGCGCAGATCGGCATCCATATTCCGCCACAGTTGACGGCTACTCCGGGGACGGACCTGGTTCTTTATCAAGGCGTGTGGATGCCGATAACGTCGCTGCCGATGGATGCGTCAGGCGCAGGATTGCAGCATGCAACGGGGCTGTTTAATTTAGTGGCGATTCTGGCGATTGTATTGATTACAACTGTGCTGGTGATTGGCATCAAGGAGTCAGCCAATTTGAACACGGCGATCGTCATCGTCAAGCTGACGATCGTGGGGATATTTATCGTGCTGGGCGGCTATTTCCTGCTTCTGCATCCCTCGCTGGCCATGCATAACTGGCACCCGTTTATCCCGCCATCGGATGGGCATGGGCATTTCGGACTGAATGGAATTGCGCTGGGCGCGGCGTCGGTCTTTTTTGCATACATCGGCTTTGACGCCGTATCGACGGCTGCACAAGAGGCAAAGAACCCGCAGAAGGATATGCCTATCGGCATTCTCGGCTCACTGGCAATTTGCACGGTACTTTACATTCTGGTATCCACCATTCTGACCGGCCTGAAGAACTACAAAGAGCTCAACGTTGCCGCGCCGGTGGCGCTGGGCATTCAAGTAACCGGAATCAGCTGGGGAGTATTGCTGGTGAACATAGGCGCTGTGTTTGGGCTGGGAACCGTGATGCTGGTGATGCTGCTGGGTCAATCGCGGGTGTTTTTCTCCATGTCAAAAGACGGATTGTTGCCCAAGTGGGCTTCGTCGATCCATCCCAAATTTCGCACTCCCTGGATCTCGACGATTGCTGTGGGAGCCATAGTGGCCATTCTGCCTGGATTTCTCCCTATTGACCAGCTGGCCAAGCTAGTGAATATTGGCACGCTGCTGGCCTTCACGATTGTTTGCGCGGGCGTTTGGGTGCTGCGGGTGCGGCATCCTGACATGCCAAGGCCATTCAAGACGCCGCTGGTGCCGGCGGTGCCGATCCTGGGCATTTTGTCAGCGTTTTACCTGATGACGCGGCTGCCACTGATTACCTGGGAGGTGATGGTGGGCTGGCTGTTGATTGGGTTGGTGATTTATTTTGGCTACTCGATTAAGCACAGCAAGGTGCAGAAGCTGCCGGTTGCCGCTGAAGGGGATTGATTCAGGGCAGGTAAGTTGCAGAAATGAATGGCTCCGGTATTACCGGAGCCATTCGTGTTTATGGATACACTTGCTTTGCATAACGACATAGACTAAACTAGATGAACTTAGTTTATCAGGAGGCGCGATGCGTACTATTAATATTCACCAAGCGAAGACGCACCTTTCGCGACTTGTGGAGGAGGCAGTGGCAGGTGATTCGTTCATTATTGCCAAGGCGGGGAAGCCGAAGGTGAAGGTGACGCGACTGGATGCACCTGCTGTTCCTGTCAAGCGCCGGATTGGTGCGATGAAGGGCATGTTCACTCTGCCTGAGAATTTTGAGGAGATCGATCGGAAGCTGGATAAGGAGATCGAGAAGCTGTTTCTAGGTGAGGATGAGGAATGAGGTACCTAGTCGATACACAGGTCGCAATTTGGGCCTTGCTGGACAGTCCACTTCTGAGCGAAACAGCGCGGGATCTGTTAGGCAATTCAATCAATGAGTGTTTCTTCAGTGTTTCAAGCATCTGGGAAATCGCGATCAAGCGGGCACTTAAGAAGCCAGATTTTCTTCATGACCCTCGCGAAATCCGGCGGCAATTGATTTCGAATGGCTACGATGAGCTGACCATCCAAAGCCGACACGCGGTTGAAATCGACTCGCTACCGCCTATACACAAAGATCCCTTCGACCGCATGCTGATTGCGCAGGCAATGGTCGAAGGGATCACATTGTTGACTGCCGATCCTGTTATTGCGCGATACGCTGGACCGATCCGCAGGGTTTAGTGAATCAGTAGCCGCGGATGAAGGTGAGCAGATCGGCGTTGATTTCGTCGGCATGAACTGTGGCCATGCCGTGAGGGTAACCGGGATAGACCTTCAGCTGGGCGTTCTTGAGTATCTTTGCCGAGGCCAGACCAGCGGCGGCGATGGGCACGATCTGGTCGTCGTCGCCGTGCATGACGAGAGTTGGAATCTCGATCTTCTTCAGGTCATCGGTAAAGTCGGTTTCGGAAAAGGCCTTGATGCAGTCGTAGTGCGCCTTGATGCTGCCCATCATGCCCTGCAACCACCAATGCTCGCGGATGCCTTCAGAGACGACTGCGCCGGGGCGGTTGAATCCGTAGAAGGGCATGGTCAAGTCTTTGTAGAACTGCGGGCGGTTTTCTGCCGACTCCTGTTCGAATCGATCGAAGGCTTCAATCGGCGTGCCTTCGGGGTTGTCATCGGTCTTAAGCATGAGCGGTGGGACAGAGGGCGAGGAGCACGGCCTTGGCCACACGGCTGCTGCCGTGGCGGCCGAGGTAGCGCGCCACTTCTCCACCGCCGGTTGAGTGGCCGATGAGGATGGCGTTTTTGAGATCGAGAGCGTCAAAGACAGCAGCCAGGTCGTCGGCGTAGGTGTCCATATCATTGCCATCCCAGGGCTGGCTGGAGCGGCCGTGGCCACGGCGATCGTGAGCGATGACGCGGTAGCCGCGCAACCCGAAGAAGAGCATTTGCGGATCCCAGTCGTCGGCAGTGAGCGGCCAGCCGTGAGAAAACACTATGGGCTGGCCGGTTCCCCAGTCCTTTAAATAAATCTTTGTTCCATCTTTGGTTGCAATTGCAGGCATGAGTTTTTCTCCTCCGTCTTGATGAGTGAATGCTGCTGTTGCGAGCCCACAAATGGAAGTTGTGCCCCGTTGATCGTAGCACGGAGAGCTCTGATGGCCTAAGCGGCAGGCGAATTATGCTGTCTGTCTTGGCGCAGAACTCGTCGAAGGCGCGCACCAGTTCCCCGGCAATCTCCTGGCGCGGTGGACTGCTCGATCACAAACCGCTGCATCAGGTAGACCAGCTTGCCGTCGCGCAGGATCGCCACGGCCGGCGAGGTGGGCGGATTGCCCTCAAAGTAGCTGCGGGCGCGCTCGGTGGCCTCGCGGTCCTGCCCTGCGAAGACGGTAATCTTGTGGTCGGGCAGGTTGGCGAGTTGCTCAGCGCCAGCCGCACGCCGGGCGCATCTTGCCCGCCGCGCAGCCGCAGATCGAGTTCACCACCAGCAGGGTTGTACCCGGCTGGGCCAGCGCCGCGTCCACTTCCTCGGCGGTGCGGGTTTCCTCGATCCCGGCGCGCACCAATTCCTCGCGCATCGGAATCACCATCAGTTCTGGATACATATTAGCCTCCGGCAAGGGAAGTTGCCTGCAACTCATTCTAACGCGAAACCCTTGGTGTAGGCTTGAGCCGATGCTCATTGAAGAAAACAAGCCGCTTGCACCGTTCACGACCTTCGGCATCGGGGGTCCGGCGCGATGGTTTGGGGGCTGCGAGCGAAGACGAGATCGTTGAGGCGACGGTGGGCGCGGGAGCACGGGTGGCGCTGTTTGTGCTGGGCGGGGGCAGCAACTGCTGGTTGCAGATGCTGGATTTGATGGACTGGTGCTGCGGGTGGGGTTGCGGGGGGTGGGCGGCCGACGCGCCGGCCACGGCGAGAAGATTTATCAGGCAGCAGCGGGGGAGGATTGGGATCAGTTTGTTGAGCGAACGGTACAGGATGCGTGTGCCGGTTTAGAGTGCCTGGCCGGGATTCCGGGGACGGTGGGCGGGACGCCGGTGCAAAATGTTGGCGCTTACGGGCAGGAGGTTGCTTCCGCGATCGAGCGGGTGCGGGTCTTTGACCTGCGGCAGAGGAATTTGTCGAGTTTACAGCTGAGGAGTGCGGGTTCAGCTATCGCCGCAGCCGGTTCAATACAGTGGATCGAGGGCGGTATATTGTGACTCGCGTAGATTACCGGCTCACGCCCGGCGGGGCGCCTACGCTGCGTTATGCGGAATTGGAACGGGTAGTGATGGAGAGCCGGCCGGAGGGCGGAGAAGCAAGCCTGGCTGAAGTTGCGGCGGTGGTGCGGCGGATTCGCCAGTCGAAAGGGATGCTGCTGGTGGAGGGTGATCCCGATTGCCGCAGCGCAGGGAGCTTCTTCAAGAATCCAGTTGTGAGCGAGGAGCAGGTTCGGCGGATTGCCGAATGCAGCGAGAAAGAGCCGCCGCGTTTTCCTGCTGGAGCGGACAATGCGGGCATGGTGAAGGTGCCGGCGGCCTGGCTGATTGAGCAGGCTGGATTCAGGAAGGGCTATGCGAAGGGAGCGGCGGGGATTTCTTCGCGGCATACGCTGGCGCTGGTCAATCTCGGAGGTGCTACCAGCGAGGAGATTCTGGCGCTGGCTGCCGAGATCAATCACGCAGTGGAAGCGCGGTTTGGAATTCATCTGGAGATGGAGCCGGTGATGGTAGGGTTCTGAGTGAAGGCGGCTCTACTTTATTCCGGCGCCTGCAAGAAGAGTGTTCAAATCGTCTGGAGTTTTTGTCTTGCCTTGCAACATCGAGGCGATCATGTCATGCTCCATAAGTTCCGGTACAGGAGAGAGAACGTCCTGGCCGGATTTCTGGCCGGGAAAGTGAACGATGAAGACTGGTCTTTCATCGAAGTGACCCTGTGAAATGCGCTCTTCTTCTGATGTCCATTCTTGCCCAGGCCTCCAGAGTGGGATGCGCCAGGAATGATCAGAAGAAACAATCACAGTAGTTTGGTCAGCCCATGGGGTCTGCTTGATCGCTTTCATGAGAACACCCAGCGAGTCGTCAGCCAGAGTCAAGTTATCGAGGTAATTTCCGCACGCGCACAATTGATGAGTATTGCGGTTGTAAATTCCGGGTGGGTGAGGAACGGGAAGATGCACAAAAACAAAATGGATTTGACCGTTTTGAATCAGATTTTGTGCCTGCATCATGATGCTTTTATAGTCCTGAATGTGATTTATTTGTAACTTCACATTTGCGCCACTCACGTGCGAAGAGAGCCTTGCAAGGAATGAGCGGGGAATTACCAGAGAATTAGCAAATGCGGACATATCATTGGACGCGCCGAGCTTTTCAGTAGGAAAGAGAAGAAATCTTCCCGGATCCCATGAGCAAGAAGTTAGAATATTAACAAAAATGCGGCAATAGGGGTTAAACCAGCCTGCGACGCCTGGATTCCAGCTATTATCTTTCGCCAGTCCAAACAAGGATTCGTTTGGATTAAAGGCGAGCCATTGTTGTTGTTTTTCATCAAATATCAGGAGCTTTCCATTCATCGTGCTGCGGATTTGGTTGATTTTGTATCCAGCGAGCAGTGAGGGGATGATGGATTCAGTATAAAAACCAGCGGGATCGATGTTTCCGAAGTTGGTACTAGTGGAACGCAGATTATTGAGTTGAGGAAATTGTTGATTATTCGGCGGGTGGTCAAAGGTCAGATTATAGGAGAGTTCATCGAAGATTATCCAGACGATTCGCCGGTTGGAGCCAGACTGCAACTGCGAAGAAGAATGATCAAATGCAAGAGACCCATGTAACCCGTAAGCAATATACAAGAGTTGCGGGATGATCCAGAGAGCGCAGAAAGAGAACGCGGCAAGTCCTAGCCTGACGGCACGTACGATATGTCGCGTAGCGTCTGGTTTCATCCATGCGAGTGCGGCAAGGAGCAATGGGATTGCTAACGCCAGCGAGTATGAATATCGTGACCATAACTTCAATATGACAAAAGAAGGATGCCGCTGAATTGTTGAAAAATCATGGATCGCCATCCAATACCCGGTAATGCGCAAGCTAATTGCGGTACCTGCGATCTTCCAGATGAGCAGACCTGCGAGACATGCACCTACAATTCTGCGAGGTAGTGGCGCTAGCCGGTAAAGGAGCACAAGTAGAACGGCTGAGAGAAGGAAGACTCCTGCCAGATCGAGCAAGAGTCCACCGATAATATTTGTAAGATTGAGATAATGATGGTATATCGCAATGTCCCCCGGAAGAATCAGAGGAGCGATATATGGCAGCATAACGAGCAGTGCTACTCCCATTGATTCAAGCAGCCATCGTGCCTTCATTTTGTTTTCTCCACGAGCCAAAGGGTACGCCCATTGGGCAGAGTTGTTGAACACGCGCGGTAAATCTACTGCCAAGGACCTGTACGAAGTATTCCCCGGTGAGATGCGCATAAAGATTTTCGCGCCCCCGGCACAAGCCGCAGCAAATTGGAGAGTCATCTTGGGTATCCATTCAAGCACCGCCCAGCGAGTAGAAATGTCAGCCAACTGATCGATGACGGAAGCGAGAGGGATCTGATCGGCAACCAGCAGATGGTGCAGAATTCCGAGCATCAGGACGCAATCGAATCGTGCTATTGGCCCGGGAGAGAAGGCTGGCACATTCACCATTCTGCCAGCCAATGGAAGGGGTAGGACGCGCGAAGTCCGCAACCAGGGGAAGAACCGATAATTTGTCACGATATGCAGATTGCCAATGAAGGTCAGTAGCCCGAACATCTGTGTCCCAGGCTACAACATTGGCTCCGGATTCTGCGGCGATGCGTGAATAAACTCCAGTATTGGCGCCTACATCGAGAACACGGACAGGTTTAATTTGTGCGGAGTGTTCGACGAACAAACTCCTGTTTGGCAGCATGATCCTCTAGTTTGTAATGGCAGGCCGTTTCGGTATACCTGCTCCATCGTGAAGAATGCACCGGAGGGGCTAGAGAACTGAGCAGTTTGCGCGTCGTGCGAAGTGTACGGTGCAGAATCGTGCGCAGAGAGTTCCTCGGAAACTTCGGGGCGGTAGGTTCCGAGGCGGGACTTCTTCTCAAAGAAGTCTTTCTCAAAAAGCATTGGAAGTGTGACCAGTGAGCGAAGCGGACGTCGCCAGCGCTGGACAAAATGCAGCCAGGGCGCGAGGTCGGCAGGCTCATAGCCGTCGCGGCGCTGCTGGGTGGCGGCCAGCGGCCAGCCAAGATGCACGTATGCGGCGAGCGGCAGCAAGAAGGTGCGCACAAATTGAGCGTAAGCAATCCAAAGGGGACTCTTGGGATCGCGTTTATCGAAAGAAAGAACATCAACGAAGATGGGCTGCGGGCCGGAAAACAACATATTGAGCGGTGTGGCGTCTTTGAGGATATATCCGCTATCCAAAGCTTCTTCGCATAAGTCAAGGGTCAGCGAACCCGCACATATCCATTGATCTGGCGACCACTCCCATGGATAGGAAGGGAAGAAGATTTGCTCATGTTCCAGAAGCGCTGGCTGGTCCGCTTCAGTGACGAGGACATCTGTGGGAACGAGACGACGCTGCTCTATCCAGCGCTGTGCGAGCGGAGATCGAATCCAGGAGAGGACTGATTCTTTGTGCTGGGGGTAAATCTCCCGTAAAATCCGATTCCCGTCCTGATATAACTTTCCTTGCGGGTCGCGAAAGGTACTAGTTGGAGACGAAAAGATTTGATCAATGCGATTCAACGTCTTCGGCCGCCTTTTTGGGGCTCCTTCCAAAGCGTCCAAATAACTGGCGTATGCGTTTACGTATCAGGAAAGTGATGCCACCAATAGTTGAACCAACGACCTGAAGCATAAAGAGGCCTGAACCTGGATCGACGTAGAAGGCATAGGCGGGACGTGCGACAACACTAAGCGCGGCAAATATCCAGATAGCCACGGATGCGTAATATAAACCTTTACATAAGTAACGCATGAGCATCTATTCGCCTTCTCAATTCGAAAGGTCATTATCTCACACACTGTGATCCGCTCACGATAATTGTGAATGGGTTTAAGTAGGGGTTCAATCTCTCGGGAAGATAACGACCACCCAGCAACCGTTCGGCAGCTTTCTATGAGAGAACAGCCAGCCTCATCCATGCGCTCTAAAATCCGCCTATGCTGATAACCTATCTTCAGGCATGAACGACAATTTGCATCAATTGCGCTGTTTTGGATGCGGGGCGCGGATCAAGGGCGCGGAGGCCCGGCCGGACTTCCGTTGCGCCGCTTGCGGTGACCTGTTTGAAGTGGAGTATCCGGGCTGGAGCGAGCGCAAGGGGCCGGACAGGCCCAATCCCGGCGCGCTGAAGTGGCTGTGGCGGGAGCGGCGCAGCTCGGCCGAGGGGCTGGACCACTCCGGCGTCTGGCGGTTCCGCGAACTGCTGCCGATTCTGGAGAGCTTTGGCAACGCGGTGACGCTGCGCGAGGGCAATACGCCGCTCTATCATCTGCCGCGCGCGGCTCAAGGCGCTGGGGATCGACCAGCTCTTTGCCAAGCATCAGGGGATGAATCCGACCGGCTCGTTCAAAGACACGGGGATGACGGCGGCGTTGAGCGTGGCCAAGGAGCGCGGGTTTGAGTGGGTGGCGTGCGCGTCGACTGGGAACACTTCAGCGGCGATGGCGGCTTATGCGGCGCGGGCGGGGTTGCGCAGCCTGGTGCTGATTCCCGATGGCAAGATTGCCTGGGGCAAGCTTTCGCAGGCGATGGACTACGGCGCAGTGACCTGCCAGATGAAGACCGATTTCGACGGCTGCCTGACGCTGCTGACTCGAGATTGTGAAGGAAGCGCCGATTTATCTGCTGAATTCAGTCAATCCTTACCGGCTGGAGGGGCAAAAGACGCCGGCCTTTGAGATTGCAGAGGCGTTTGACTGGAATGTGCCGGACCATCTGATTGTTCCCGGCGGCAACCTGGGCAACAGTTCGGCGCTGGGCAAGGGCTTTCGCGAGCTGCACGAGCTGGGGCTGGTGGCGCGGATGCCGAAGATTTCGGTGATTCAGGCGGCGGGGGCCAATCCGCTGGTGCGCAGTTTGGCTGAGAACTAACGGCGCATCGACTGGAGCCGGTGGAGGCGCACACGCGGGCTACGGCGATCCGCATCGGCAATCCGGCATCGTGGCGCAAGGCGGCGCGGGCGATTCAGGAGACCGGCGGCTGGTGCCTGGATGTGACCGAGGCCGAGATTGCGATTGCCAAGGCCGAGATTGGGCGCTGAGGGGCTGGGATGCGAGCCGGCCTCGGCCGTGACGCTGGCGGGGCTGAAGAAGCTGCGCGCGCAGGGTAAGATTGCGAGCGGCGAAACGGTGGTTCTGGTGCTTACCGGGCACACGCTCAAGGATGCCGATTACACGATCGAATTCCATCGCGGAACGCTGCTGAATGATGAAGAGAAGGTTGGGCTGGAGACGGAGATCGACGAGTCTGCGGCGGGATGCGAGGTGGTTGAGGCCACGCCGGCGGCGGTGCTGGCGGCGATGAAGGGCAGAGCGGGATGAGCGAACTGGGAACAATGGCTGGGAGCGTTGCGGCTGCGGCTGCCTGCAACCTCAGCCAATCTTGGGCCCGGGTTTTGATGCTGTGGCTGTGGCGTTGGATTTCTACCTGGAGATTGAGGCGGAACCGGCGGCGGAGTTTTCGATTGCGGCACCGGGCGGGATGAGGAGCGCTGCTCGCGGCTTGAAAACAATCTCATTCTGGAGATTTATAAGGGTTTGCTCACAGAGAATGGACGGCCGATTGTGCCGTTGGCGATTGCGGATGGTGAACGGGATTCCGCTGGGAATGGGCTGCGGTTCGTCGGCGGCGGGACGGCTGGCGGCGATCGCACTGGCAGTACATTTTGGGGAGCTTGGTTGGAGCTCGGAGCGGATTCTGGAAGAGGCTTGCGCTCTGGAAGGGCATCCGGACAATGCAGCGGCCTGCTGGCTGGGCGGGTTTGTGGCCGCGGCCAGCGAAGGGAGGACAGTGCATGTAGCGCGCGTGCTGCCTGCCGGCGGAGTGGCGGGCGATTGTGGTGTTGCCGGTTGAGCCTCTGCCGACCAACCAGGCACGTGCGGCGCTGCCTGAGTATTACTCGCGCGCCGACGCTGTGGCAAATATTCAGTCAGCGGCTTTGCTGGGACTGGCTTTTGCGGAGGGGCGCGGCGATTTGCTGCGCTTTGCCATGAAGGACCGCATCCACCAGCCTTACCGGACTACGATTTGCCCCATGCTGCCGCGCTTGTTGCCTCTAGCGGGAGAGCAGGGAATTCTGGGAGTGGCTTTGAGCGGAGCGGGGCCTGCGGTGCTGGTGATTGTTGGCAGCGAAGAAAACCTGGCGCAGACTTCAGCGGCGATTCGCGGAGCGCTTGCCGGATTGCCGGAGCCGGAACTGGCAGTTTGCCGTTTTCTGCCGGATGGGGCGAGCCAGTGGATTGAAACACGCTGCATTTGAAGCACGCAGCTATGCAAAGCATAAGTGAATGAAAGAACGCGAGTTATGCAATCGCCGCCATGTTTATTGCCTTAACTAACTCGTTAATCACCTGTTAGTGATTACTATCTTGATTACCTAAGATTGCTTGCTATTCAAATAAATAACCCCTAAATTCGCTGCGTGGGCAGCTCTGGGGAGGGCTGCTCTTGGCAGAGCCAAAGTGAGTGTTTCCTTGCTGAGAGTCATCTGGGTGGCCTTTTCTTTTGGAAAATCCACGTAGTGAGTAAGCTTTCGGGGAACCTCTACTCTGTATCTGCATTAGCGCCCGTGATCCTTTCCGGATCCGGGCGCTTTCATTTGCTCGACGGTATGGCTAACTGATTGCGGGCTCACGCTATCTATCTTCGCTTGCGATCGAGCTATGCAGCACGGAGCTGAGCGCTGTTTACGGTTCAGGCTCGATTTGCGACTTTCTCACAGGTTTCCGCATCTTATAAGAGCACGGTTAAAGGTAGACTTAAAGAGTGCGAAATCTGCAAGGAGGATCATGGCTGGAGTGGGAGTGGGAGTTTTGGAAGTGAGTGATGCAACGTTCGACCAGGAGGTGCTCAAAAGCGAGCAGCCGGTCCTGGTGGATTTCTGGGCCACATGGTGCGGTCCCTGCAAATCCATTGCGCCAACCGTGGACGCCGTAGCCGCGAATTTTGCGGGCAGGCTGAAGGTGGCGAAGGTGAATGTGGATCAGAATGGGGCAACCCCGTCGCGTTTCGGCATTCGCGGCATACCGGCGCTGTTGTTTTTCAAGGGTGGCAAGGTGGTGGATCAGGTGGTGGGTTTTGTGGGTCAGGATGTGATTGAAGAGAAGGTCAATCGCTTGCTGGCTTAGATGCAGGAAATCTGGAATTGGAAAAGGCCCGGCTATTTGCCGGGCCTTTGATTTTTGCGCCAACTGCTATCGATATTTGCGCAGCACGCCCAGTACACGGCCCTGAATGGCTACATGCGCAGCAGGGACATAGATGGGCTCCATCTCAAGGTTGGCCGGCTGTAGCCTGACCTGGTTGCCTTCAGAATAAAAACGCTTCAGAGTAGTCTCTGCGCCTCGAACCAGAGCAACAACAATCTCTCCCTGGCGGGCGGTGCGGGCGCGCTCTACTAAAACGTAATCGCCGCTGATGATGTGCTCGTCGCGCATGGAGTCTCCACGCACTTCGAGAGCGAAGACGTCGCGGTTGCCGACCACATCGTGCAGGGATATGGTTTCAGAGGTCTCACAGGGCCTCGACCGGCTGCCCGGCGGCGATGCGCCCAGCGAGGGGCAGTTTTTCGCTTGAACGGGTGCGGGCTCCGGGAGGCAGCACATCAATGGAGCGGCTGCGATTGTGAACGCGGTCAAGCAGGCCTTTCTTTTCAAGGTTGGTGATGTGCTTGTGGACGGTGGCCAGGCTCTTCAGTTCCATGCCGCGCGCAATTTCTTCGAAGGAGGGGGAGTAGCCGTTGCGGGTCACAAACGACTCAAGGAAGTCGAGAATCTCTTTTTGCCTACGTGTAACAGCCATGGGCGAATTATAGCGAATAAAAAGCGAACCGTGTCAAGCTTTTTTTCGTCTTTTTTTCGTTTACTGAACAAACTGGCTGCGGAAGACCGATTTTACGTGCGCGAGGCGCTTATGCAGAGATTCGGCTTCTTCCTTCATTTCGAGGTCGTTGGCGTGGCCGATGGCGGCATAGAAGTAGTCCTTGGCATCGCGGTAACAGTCGTTGGCGTCGCGAAAGGTATGCACCTCGTACATATCGTCGTAAGCTTTTTCAGCGCAGGCTTTGCAGTGGGCCAGGGCGGCCAGCGTGGACTGGCGTTCAGCTTCGTTCATTGAGAGCCTCCTGATGGTGCCCTTGCACACCCATCTTCACACAATAGCTCGAGAACTAATGTGAATGCGGATATCTGCCGATTATGCCTGAGGTAGGACATCCGCGCACGGAACCTGCGGGGTGAGCACTAAGAAGAGGACAGATGATCTCTCTGAAGAGGTACCTTGATGCTGTCGATGACGAGTTGGAGCAGAATGAGGGCGGCGCAAATTCGCTGCCTGATAGCGCCCAAAAAAGGCTGGATACTTTGATTACGCCGAACGCGAAGGAAGTGCTGCCGGTGGCGGTTGCCGCCTACCGCTCGGCGCTGCTGGAGACGGGTAAATATAGCCTTGAAGCCTGCCCCGCGCTGGGCGAGGGACTGAAATGCGAGCTCGAAAAACTGCATGACCGGCTGGCCTCGAACGTGACCTATGAGGCGATGGAGGGCGCGGAGAGAAGCGTTCAGAAGCAGTTGCAGGAGTGGGGCAGGCGCACGGCCAAACATTACCTCGAGAAGACCGGCGAGGTGAAGGAATTGCTGCTGGTTCTGGCGCGCACGGCGGAATCGGTGGGGGAGAGAGACAAGCGTTGCGCGCAGCAGATCACGGAGGTGACCGCGCGGCTGAACCAGATTGCCAAGCTGGACGATTTGACGGAGATTCGCTCCTCGATTGTGAAGAGCGCAACGGAGCTGAAGTGCTCGATTGACCGCATGGCCGCCGAAGGCAAGACAGCTATCGATCTGCTTCGGGTGGAGGTTTCGGCTTATCAGAGCAAGCTGGAGGCGGCAGAGGAGATTGCCTCGTCTGATTCGCTGACCGGCTTGCGCAGCCGGCTTTGCGTGGAGCACCAGATTGAGCGGCGCATTGAAGCCGGAAAGCCGCTTTGCGTGATCATTGCCGACATTAACGGGTTCAAGGGAGTGAACGACGAGCATGGGCACCTGATTGGCGATGAGTTGCTGAAGCAGTTTGCCGGGGAGTTGCGCTCGGTGAGCCGCTCGAACGATGTGATTGGACGGCTGGGCGGAGATGAATTCATTATCGTGCGCGATTGCGATCTGCCCGAAGCCAGTGCGCACATCGACAGGCTGCGGGCGTGGGTTTGCGGCAGTTACACGGTAGAGGGAAATGGCAAGCCCATCAAGTTGCGGGTGGACGCATCGTTCGGCTTAGCAAAATATAAATCGGGAGAGACGATGAAGTCGTTCATCGACCGGGCGGATGCGGAGATGTACCTTGATAAGGCGGTTTCTCACTCCGCGGAGAAGAGTTTGCGGCGGTAAAGGAGCGGGAGGGTTAAATAATTAGCTTTCAGCTCTCAGCTTTTAGTTTCATGTGGCAAGTAAAAATACATTTCTTAGTGGGGGAAGAAACCGCGGTTATAGAGCAAGCGGAAGCTTGCGCCATTTTGGTACACATTCTTTGCCAGTTCCAATCCTGCAAACACCTCCTCATCTTTTCATCTTCCAATCTTGAGTTTCTCTTCACCACGCCTGAACGTAAAAGAGTACCACCGGTTAGCTACCGCTGAGCCGACTACTTTGAATTGGGATGATTTGGAAGAGCCGGGCGTTGCGGGTTGAGGATGCTGCTCGACAGAAAGGTTTTTATGAGGCTTTTGATCGCCGAAGACGACCGTGCATTGGGTTTGTTTCTTAACCGCGGCCTGGAAGCCGACGGACATCGCGTTCGCCTGGTCTACGACGGAGGGGCCGCGATGGATGCGTTCCGGCAGGAGATGCCCGACCTGACCATTCTCGATTTGAATATGCCGGTGAAGGATGGCGAGCAGGTGCTCAGGGAGTTTCGCTCGCTGGACGCCGACCTGCCGGTTTTGGTGCTGACCGCGCGGCAGGAGGTGGACACGCGCGTTCGCTGTCTTGACCTGGGCGCCGACGACCTGATGCTGAAGCCCTTCAGCCTGCATGAGCTCAGGGCGCGCTGCCGTGCACTGCTACCACGGTGGCGGAGTTCTTTGCGGCGCAGGGTAAGAATGTGCTGCTGGTTCTGGATTCGCTGACCCGCTTTGCCATGGCAGCGCGGGAGATCGGACTGGCTGCAGGCGAACCGCCTACTGCGAAGGGGTATACGCCTTCAGTTTTTAGCCGGTTGGCGAAACTGGTGGAGCGTACCGGTCAGTTTCGCGTGGGATCGATTACCGCTTTTTATACCGTGCTGATGGAGGGCGACGATCAGCAGGACCCTCTGGTGGATGCGGTACGGTCGCTGCTGGACGGTCACGTGGTGCTCTCCCGCGCGCTGGCGGCAGAGGGCTGGTATCCGCCGGTTGAAGTGCTGGATTCGATTAGCAGGTTGATGCCGGCAGTTACGCAGCCCGAGCATCGCGAGCAGGCGGCGTTGATGCGCCGTTTGATGGCTGTTTATGCGCGCTCAGAGGATCTGGTGCGCATTGGCGCTTATAAGCCGGGCTCGGACCTCGATCTGGATCGCGCCTTGCGGGCGCGGGATGCGATGCGGGCGTTCATGACTCAGGATGCACATGAGCGGGTTCGCTTTGCCGATTGCGTGCGTCGCCTTGCGGCATTGGCCTCGGAGATCTGAGCCGATGGCCGTTTCGCGCGCGCTACGCCGCTTATTGCGAATTCGCGATCTTGAAGAGGAACAGTGCCGACTGGCGCTCGAATCGGCGCTGAGCGAGCTGAGACATCTGGAGAATGAGTTGCAGGCTGCCGTGGAGCGGGCTCGGCGGGGTAGACGGCTGGTGGGGGCCAGCGCACAAAGCGGGGAGTTGACCGACAGATTGGCCGGACTTGAAGAGACGCGCGCGGCGAAGCGTCATACTTTGGCGCTGGTTCCGAGGATCACGGATGCGGAGCTCGAAGTGGTGAAGCTGCGACAGGAGTTTCTGCTGAAGAGGGTTGAGCGGCGGCAGGCTGAGACCCTGATCAGCGAGACCGAGGCACAGGACGCCATTGATGCCGATCGCCGCAGCCAGCAGGTGCTCGACGACTGGTTCGGCAACAAGATGCACCGGGCCGGGATCGAAGCGGACGCGGACAGAACGATTGCACGTGAAGCTGCGGAGCGGGAAGCCGAGCGTATGGCGCAAAAAACTTGAGTAAAAATTTATACAGATGGCATGTTGTTTTCCTGAAACGGGATCATGCGTCCCACTCCTGACAATGCTCTAACCCTCCAACCCTTCCTTTGGCACGCCATCTGCTTTGTTTCACTACATGACCGTTGCTGCGAGCATCGAGAGTTTGGCGGGTGGTCAACCTGGGTGCGGCCAGGGTCAGCCGGGGTCAAGGGCGGTGAGCAGAGCGCAAAGCGCTGGATGGACTGGAGTGGTTGGTTCTAATTCTTCGTCCTCGTCAGCACTCGTAGCAGCGAGCTTTCGTTCCAGTTGGCAGTCAATGCTGGCTTCTTTGGGAGCGGAGATGGACGGCGATGGCAAGATAGAGGCTGTGGAGGTAAATACTGCTGCTCCTGGGCTGCGAGCGAAGCCGGGAAGCGGGCAAAACGATTCAGCAGACGGAGAATCAAAATTTCCTCTTTCGAGTTCCAGGGCTGGAGTTTCTGTTCCTCGGCCGGTACCATCTCAGCCAACGACTTTCTCACCTTGCTGGTGACCGAGATGCAGAACCAGGATCCGACCGCGGATACCGATCCCAATGAGTACATCGACCAACTGGTGCAGGTAAACAGCCTGGAACAACTGATCTCGATCAATCAGACACTAAGTACGGATCTGGGCACTCCGGCAGCCAGTTCAAGCAGCAACACAGCATCCGCTGCTACATCGGGCGCGACGGCTAATGCGACAGGCAAGAGCGCTGCCAGCGCAACAACGCAAGCGCATGGGCATGGTCACAAGACGGCGAAGCTGCCGTCTGCCCGCTTATCAGCAGATTCGTTGAAGTCGGATCAACCGTTCCGCCTGTATTGAAATCGAAGTTGCTCGTTGTGCCCGTCAAATCTCCAACAATGGAGCTGCCGGCAGCCATGGTTGTGGCGATGGCAGTAGGTGCGGTGATGGTCAATACATTCCCGTTCACATTGGCTGATACTCCCGCAATACCCAGCCCATTAATCTGCCCCTGCAAGGCGGCCAACCGGCGCAGCGGAGACCATCTCCGCGCCTGCGATAACTGCCGGCGAATCGCTAACCACGTATGCCAATGACCTGACGACTCAATTGGGGCTTGCGGGCATCACTAATGTGACGGTTTCGGCCAATCCGGCCACGAATCAGTTATCCATCGTCGGAGCCAATGTTTTGTCTACGGGCAGCGTGAGCCAGGATTTGGCGGCGACTACGACGAACTACGATTTTGGATCAAGCGCAACCGTCGATCCATCGACGAGCTTCACAATTACCGGGCAGACGGCGACTGGGGTCACGGCTACCATTACCGCGCCGGCGATCACCGCCGGTGAGACGGTGGCTGACTATGCAGTAGCGCTAACAACGGCTTTGGGGCCTGCAGGCGCGAACATTGTGGGCGTCACGGTATCGTCTTCAGGCGGGCAGTTGAGTATAACCGGCGCCAACATGACAACCGCGAACGGCATGAGCCAGGATTTGATGGCGGCAACAAACAATTACACCCTGGCATCGAGCGGCGGGACTATAGCGACGGTCGATCCTGGAACCAATTTGACAATTACGGGGCTGACCTCGAGCGGCAATACAGCCACAATCACGGCGCCAACGGTGGTTGCAGGCGAATCGCTGGCCACGTATGCAACATCACTCACGACAGCGTTATCGAATGCGGGCATCGCCGGGGTGACGGTTTCGACCAATGGCGGCGTCCTATCCATTACCGGAGCCAGCGTTACGACGTCAGGCAACGTGGTGCAGGATGCACTGGCCTCGACCAACGCCAACGGCTCACTAAGCTTTAACTTGAACGGCAATCTGGTGAGCCCGGCAGCGGATGTGAGCGGCATTACCTTTAGCGGCTTATCTGACGGCGCAGCCAATTTAGATATGACGTGGAACATACTGGGGACGAGCGGCACATCGACCATCAGCCAGGAAGATTCAGCCTCCGCGCTTTCCGCTGCTCCGGCAAACGGCTACGGCACCGGCGTGTATGAGGGCTTCAGTATTGGTTCCGACGGCACTGTGACGGCGTCCTATTCAAACGGCCAGACGCAGGCTGTGGGGCAACTGGCGCTGGCCAACGTAACCAACTTGCAGGGATTGGAACTTGAGGGCAATGGCAACTACGCGACCACGCAATCAAGTGGAGCGGCATTGATTGGCGCTTCGGGAACGGGTGGGATGGGCACAATTGAGGATTCGGCGCTTGAGGAGTCGAACGTGAATATCTCGGCTGAGTTTTCTGATCTGATAGTCGCCCAGCGCGCTTTTGAGGCCAATGCCAAGTCGATTACGACCTTTGACACCGTCACTCAGGACACGATCAACATGGTCCATTAACCCATAACTCCAGTTTGAACATTTAGTAATCAATTTGCCTCACTTCTGCACGGACCATGCGCGGGAGTGGGGCCTCTTTTAATGGGGGAAAATTGAGTCACCAGGAGTTATGCGAACAATTCTTTGGTAGACTTATCCGCAATTATGTTCGCAAAGATTTGCATCACCGCAATTTTGCTCATTGCCTCGTGTAGCTCCGCCTTTGCTTCGACGGAACAATGGATCGAGGTACGCGGTCCTCATTTTACGGTTCTCACTGACTCAAACGAAAAGCAGGGCCGCCAAATTGTTGATCAGTTTGAACGGATGCGCTGGATGTTTCAAATTCTGTTTCCCAAAGTCAATGTCGATCCTGTTCAGCCGATAGTGGTTATCGCCGCTAAAAATAGAAAGGTCTTTCGAACCTTTGAGCCGGAATCTTACCTTGCAAAGGGGCAGTTGGATCTCAGTGGTCTCTTCCAGAAGACTTTCGACAAGAATTACATTTTGCTGCGCCTGGATGCTGAGTTCGAGCACCCGTATGCCACGGTTTATCACGAGTACACGCATCTGCAATTTGTTGACTGCAATCAATGGATGCCGGTCTGGCTCAATGAAGGCTTGGCGGAATTTTTTCAGAATACGGAGATACGCGACAAGGATGTGATGGTAGGAGAGGCCAGCTTTGACAATATCCATTATCTCCGCGAACAAGAGTTTATCCCTCTGCCAGTACTGTTCAAGGTTGACGACAAGTCACCGTATTACCACGAAGAAAATAAGAGATCGATCTTTTATGCGGAATCGTGGGTGCTAACCCACTACCTCTGGATTACTGATAAGCAACAGAACAAGAATAAAGTAATCGACTACATGACATTGCTCAGCCATGGAGAGGATCCAGTAGTCGCCGCGGAAAAAGTATTTGGAGATTTGAAGCAGCTGCAAAAGGCGCTGGAGTATTACATTCGGCAGAACCAATATATGCAGTTCAAATTGTCCAGCGCCGCAGCGCCGATTGATGAATCATCTTACAAGGTCAGAACTCTGAAGCAAACTGATGCAGATGCGATCCGCGCGGATGTACTGTCCTATGATCAGCGCAGCAAGGATGCACGAGAGCTTTTGGATACGGTACTCAAAGCTGATCCTGACAATGTACAGGCCCACGAGACCATGGGTAGTCTTGAGCTTCAAGACAGGAATATTAGCTCTGCGCGGAAGTGGTATGAAGAGGCAGTGAAACTTGGGTCGCAGAACTATTTTGCTTATTACTATGCAGCCACATTGCCGATGGGCCTGGCGAGTTCAGAACAGAACAAGGAGATTGAGTCCAATTTGCGCACCGCTATTCGCTTGAACCCCCGCTTCGCGCAGGCTTATGGACAATTGGCTTCACTGTTAATGGTGAAGGAACAATTCGCAGATGCCCAGGCATTGCTGCAAACCCTGATAAAGACTTCGTCGAGTCCAAGCGACGCTGCAATGGCACACCGGATGCTTGCGCAAATTGAGCAGATGCAAACTGCGCGTGCGCAAGCCGCAGTTTTCGCAAAGGCACAGATGGATGAACAGAGCAAGATGGAGAAGGTTAATGCGGTGGATATTGAGGATGCGGGCCCGAAGCATCCTACTGAGCCGGCCGATGGGCCTAAGCATGAAACGTTGGGCGTGATTCGGGGAGTTCAATGCAGCTATCCATCTGTGATTGAGTTCAAAGTAGAGAGCGCGAAGAAGACAGTCTCACTTTATAACAACAATTATTACAAGCTTGAATTTTCGTCGTACGGTTTTATGCCGGAGGGAGATTTGAATCCGTGCAAGGGCATTGAAGGCATGAAAGCGCGTGTGCAATACACTGACAGCTCAGACAAGACGGTTGATGGACAGGCGGTAGCAGTCGAACTCAGAAAATGATTCGATGGCCGGTTATCGGGCGCGCACCTCGATGAACAATCCTTTGCCCTCTGCAAGAACAGCTCCTTCGGCGTTGAGAATCTTTGCTTCGGTCCAGTGTTTGCGGCCTTCGCTGCGGAGGACGCGGCCCTCGACGCGGATGGGCGCGCAGGAGGGGACCGGGCGCAGGTATTCGATTGCCATTTGCCGGGTCATGCAGGTAAATCCGAGGGCGCGGACGGACTTGCTCATGGCTTCGTCGAGCAGTGTGGCGATGACGCCGCCGTGGACGTAGCCGGGCGGGCCTTCAAAGGAATCGGGTATCGTTGCCAAGCAGACGACGGATTTGTCTTCAGCGAGCAGGAACTTGAGGTGCAGGCCTGCGGGATTGGCAGGGCCGCAACCAAAACAGCGGTTATGTGCCGCGTGGGCCATGGGGGTTAGATTCTCTTGATTTTCTGGCATTTCTTCCTCTAGAGCGCGCAGGAGAGCACGTCCTGATACTTTTCAAGATCGACATTGCCACCGGAGAGAACGAGGCCAATGCGTTTTCCGGGCAGGTTGGCGCGCTCTTTGATTGCTGCGGCCAGTGGGGCGGCTCCTGCGCCTTCGGCCAGGTTGTGCGTGTCCTGGTAATAGGCGCGCATGGCTTGGGCAATCTCTGCATCGGTTAGTTCTACGATGCGGTCTATATTGCTCCAGATGATCTCCATCGCCTCGGCGTTTGGAGTGCGGCAGGAGAGGCCATCGGCGATTGCTGTAGTTGCAGGAGCCTCCACTACACAATGCTTTTTGAAGCTGAGGGCGTAGGAGGGGGATTCAGCGGAGACAGCGCCGACTATCTCTGTTTTCAGTCCCAGGGCGTTGCGCACGGCCGCGACTCCGCAGATAGAAGAACCGAGGCCAACGGGCACATAGATCGCGTCGAGTGGAGGCGCTGCCTGAAAGAACTCGAGAGCGTAAGTTGCCGTGCCCATCACCAGCCGCTCGTGGAAGGATTCGACCATGGCGAAGCCACGCTCTTTGGCGAGGGTTGCGGCGAACTCCAGCGACTCCTGAAAGTCGTGGCCGTGCTCAACAAGTTCGACGCCCTGGGCGAGCATGGCACGATTTTTCTCTTTACTGTTGCCGTGGGGAACGACGATGACTGCCTTCAAGCCGAGCAGCCGCGCGGCCATGCCTACACCCTGACCATGATTGCCGCGAGTGGCTGCCACCACGCCTTTGAGATCGTGCTGTGTCTGTTTGAGCCAGTCAATATAGACAAGCGCGCCGCGCAGCTTGAATGCGCCGACCGGGGTTTGGTTTTCGTGCTTGATCCAGGCTTCGATGGCGGGCTGCTGCCCAGCCGAGAGGCGTTCATTGATCAGCGGCCACGTATACTGCGGCGTGGGCTGCATATAGCGATAGACTACGGCCTGGGCCTCGTGAATCTGGGCCAGAGTAGGAAGCTGCATAGGTTTAGCATATCGAAACCGGCCTGCTTCATTACGAGTTGATGATTCCTGTTACTCACGTGAAGACTTTTCCAAAACAGTGCATCGAAACAAGTGGGGGGATTTTAAGATCATGATGAACCGTCGAAGTGCAATCAAGAATCTTGGCGGCGCAGCAAGCGCGCTGCTTTTGGCTCCAACACTGCGTGCTGAAGGATTCGGCCAGGCTGCTGCGGCGACACCGCCTCCAGCGCCCAAAGGACCCTTTACGCTGCCGCCGCTGCCTTATGCCTACGATGCGCTGGAGCCCAGCTTCGATGCTGAGACCATGCATCTGCACCACGACAAGCACCACCAGGCATACGTGAATAATCTCAATGCCGCTGTGGCAGGGCATCCTGAGCTGGCAGGGAAGACCGTTTGGAGAGCTGGTGGCGAAACTGGACGCTGTGCCTGAAGTCGTCCGCACCGCCGTCCGCAATAACGGCGGAGGTCACGCCAACCACTCCTTCTGGTGGCCGACGCTGGGCAAAGGCGGCGCTGCGCCGACGGGCGAGCTGGCCAAGGCCATCGATGCCAAATTCGGCACGCTCTCGGCTTTCAAGAGCAAGCTAACCGCGGCGGCCATGAAGCGTGTTTGGCAGCGGCTGGGCCTGGCTGGTGAAGCTGCCCGATGGAACGGTGGCCATTGAATCCACGCCCAACCAGGACAGCCCGCTGACTACGGGCCACAAGCCGGTTATCGGCGTGGACGTGTGGGAGCACGCCTACTATCTGAAGTATCAGAACCGGCGCGCCGAATACGTGAAGGCGTTCTTCCAGGTGCTCAACTGGGACTACGTGAGCGGGCAGTTCGCCCAGAAAGCGTAGACGGAACTGGTGGGTTCGAATGGTCGGCAGATGGCGGTTGGGCAATTGTTCTGTTGGGATGGCGGTCGGCCTGGGCATCGTGTTGGCTGGCTGCCACTCGACTCCGTCGCTCACCCCGCAAGAGGCGGAAGGGAAGCATCTCTACAGGTGCGTTGCGCCCATTGCCACGAGGACAACGACCTGGCGCTGAAGAAGGTTCCGCCGGACCTGCATGGCGTCTTCGACCGCAAGACCCTGCCCAGCGGTACTCCTGCCACAGACGCGGCGGTGCGGCAGAATGTGCTGACCGGGAAGGGAATGATGCCCGGCTTCGCCGGCCGGTTTACCGAAGAGCAGATGGCGGCGCTGCTGGCCTATCTGCATACCGGGCTGCGCTAAGACCGCGGCAACCGATCAGCGCGGTACGAGGCCAACTCAAGCCGCATCGCGGTATACTCAGGATTGCTATGGCAACCGAAAAAACCTTCTACCTAGAGACCTTCGGCTGCCAGATGAATGCCCATGACTCGGAAAAGGTCATTGGCACATTGGAGCAGCAGGGCTACCGGCAGGTGGAGTCGGAAGAAGAAGCCGGCCTGATCCTCTACAACACCTGCTCGATCCGCGACAAAGCGGAGCAGAAGGTCTTCCACCGCCTCGAACGAATACAAGAGCTGCACAAGGACGGCAAGCGCTTCGCCGTGCTGGGCTGCGTGGCGCAGCAGGAGGGCGAGAAGATCTTCGAGCGGGCGCCGTATGTTTCGCTGGTCTCGGGGTCGGCCTCCTATCGCAAGCTGCCTGAGATGCTGGCGCGGCTTGAGGCCGGGCGAGACGCGCATCACCGGCCTGGACGACCGGCAGACCGACGAGACCTTCGAGACCGAGTTCACCGCCCGCCAGAACCCCTATCGCGGCTACATCACCATCATCGAGGGCTGCGACAAGTTCTGCGCCTACTGCGTGGTGCCGTATACGCGGGGCAAGGAGCGCAGCCGCGGGTCGACTTCGGTGCTGGCCGAGGCGCGGCGCATCGCCGATCTGGGCTATACCGAGATTCAACTGCTGGGCCAGAACGTGAACAGCTACCGCGATCCGGAAGGGAAGCGGAGCTTCGCGGAGCTGCTGGCGGCCGTGGGCCAGGTGGCCGGAATTCGCCGCGTGCGCTTTACCACCAGCCATCCGCGCGACTTTACCCGCGACATCGTCGAGGCCATCGACGCCGTGCCAACGCTCTGCGACCATGTGCACCTGCCGGTGCAGTCCGGCTCGTCGCGGGTGCTGAAGATGATGGCGCGCGAGTACACGCCGGAGTGGTACCTGGAGCGGATTGCCTGGATCAAGGCGGCGCGGCGGCCGATTTCGATCTCGACGGACATCATTGTCGGGTTTCCCGGCGAGACGGCGGACGATTTTATCCAGACCATGGACCTGCTGGCCGAAGTCGAGTACGATTGCGTCTTCGGGTTCAAGTACTCGGCGCGGCCCAATACACCGGCGCTGACCATGATCGATTCCATTCCGGAGGCGGAGAAGGCGCAACGGCTTCAAGTGTTGCTTGATCGTCAGCGCGAGATTCAAAGAGTCAATTATGCCAAGCACTTGGGGCAGGTTATGGAAGTGATGGTTGAGGGGCGAACCCGGCGCGAGGCCAGGTGACCGGGCGCAGCAGCCAGAACAAGCCGGTCAACTTCACCTGTGCGCAGCCGATCGCGCCGGCGCCGGGCAGTTACCTGCAGGTGAGGATTACGGCGACGCATCCGAACAGTCTGGTGGGCGAAGCCGTCTAAGATTGGAGACGGGTGACAGGGAAGAGGGAAGCCATGGATATCGAGGTGCGGATTCGCGGGCTGATGATGGACCCGGCGACCAACATGCCCATCGTGGTGCTCAAGGACGTGGCTTCAGAGACGGTGATGCCGATCTGGGTGGGGATCTTCGAGGCCAACGCAATCGCCATCGAGATTGAGAAGGTGGCCGCGCCGCGGCCGATGACCCACGATCTGACCAGAAACCTCATCCGTCACTTGAATGCCGAGCTGGAACGCGTTGTAATTACAGAACTTAAGGACGATACATTCTTTGCTGTTCTGTGGCTGCGGCAAGGGGATGAGCCGATGGCCATCGACGCCCGGCCTTCCGACGCCATCGCCCTGGCGCTGCGCGCCGATTGCCCGATCTATGTCGCCGAGCAGGTGATGCAGACCGCCAAGCTGAACACCTCCGGGCCGCCGGAAGGCCCGACAGCCGAGCAGTTGCGCGGCTGGCTGGAAGGGCTGAACGACGAGGACCTGGGCCGCTACAAGATGTAGACATAGGGAATTGAGGCTCTTGTTCCACAGGCCATGTAAAGCTTAGCGTTCAATGGTTTCAGTATACAGAATATACGTTATCGGACATTGGATATAGGGAACTGGCCTTCGGGAATTTCCGTGCACATGCTAGACTTGGCGAGAAAAGCCAAGCAATGTTCGAACCCCAATAACTTGAATGGAGAGATCAGCATAGATGCCGGAAACGCAAATGTGGAAAGGGTCATCTTTTAGCATCGAGCGCAAGGAAGCGAAATCTCCGGCACCGTGGGTCTGCGTTTTCCCGGGCCCCTTTACCGCGCGCGACATGTACGGCTCGTTGACACCCGCAGCATTGGAGAGCCTTTTCTCTCCGGCGTTGACGTCGGGTGCGACGCCCGGCTTCCCTGCTTGTGGTCGACCTTTCCGGCGTCCCATATATGGATTCAATGGGCCTGGGCCTGATAGTCACACAGTTTGTCCATTGCAAGGGAAAAGGCGTACGCCTGGTTGTCGCCGGACTGACCCCGCGCGTGAAACAGCTCTTTGAATTGACCAAAATGAACGGCGTGATTCCCATGGCCGCCACGGTTGAAGAGGCACTTACACTTTAAAGTCAGCACTCCACGAAGACTCATCGAATCAGGTGAGGAACAAAATGGCTGAAATTGTTGGTAACCGGCCCCGTTGACTCACGGATTCCTATGCCTGCCGGAACTCCATCCACCAACCATGATCCAAAGACTGCGGTGCACCCGGCGGTGGCCATGGGAGCCAAAGCCTGGTAAACATAGCCTTGCGGATTTGAGCCGGACAATGTGCCTTCAATCACTTCCATCGCGGACCAGGGCTATACCTGAGCCTTCCCTCCCAAAATGGGTTTGCGGACGTAGCTGACAAGCTCTCTCGGGCCATCAAGATAGGCCGGGAGCAGCAGCTCATGGCCGGGATTCAGCTCCCAAAGGATGGCCAGCAGCGCTTTGTTTGACCAGAGCATCTTCCAGATGGGCTCAATCCACAGCATCGAGCCCCACAAGGCGGCGATCCTTGCGCGGGCCCCATTGCTGAAAGGCAGCCGAGGGCGGCAGCGTGGAGAGCGCCTGTGAGCGAAGGGTTCGCTCAGCAGCCACTCCCAGGGGTAGAGCTTGAAGAGCGTCTCTATGGGATTGTTGTCCAGATCGACAAAGCGGTGTGCATTTGGCGTCCCAGCCGATCTCGTGCATGGCAATGTGCCGGGTTTCGAAGCCGCCCTGCTGGGCGGTGTCGCGCAGGTAGCTGACCGTCATGCGGTCTTCTTCACTGCCGCCATCGGCAAAGTAGGCCGGAGTCGAGACGTAGTCCTTGAGGTCTTTCCACTTGGCGATCAGTTTTTCGTGGAGCGAGTTGAACTGATCGGCGCCGGAAAACAATCTTCCAGCCAGTACCACTGGGCCACTGCGGATTCCAAAGCCCCGTGGGAGTGTCGGCGTTGTACTCCAGTAGCTTGATCGTCGCGGCCATCATAGGCCAGGTCGAGCCTGCCGTAGACGCGGGCGGCTCGCTTTTCCAGGCGGCGCGAATGGCAGGGCCGGCTGCGGCTGGAATACCCATTTGGGCCAGGCGGTCCTGATCAAGGATTTTTTCCGCGGCGGTAAGGGCCAGCCGCTCAATCTCTTCGGTGGCTGCCTCCAGACGGTCGATCTCGCCGGCGGTGAACTCCCAGTAGGCAGACTCGTCCCAGTAGGGATTTCCATTATCGAGCGTGTGATAGGTAAGCCCGACCTGTTCGACACGCGTCTGCCAGTCGTTGCGCGGAATCACGGTGCAGCGACGCATGTATCCGCCCGCAGTTTTTTTATCTTTTTTATCCGCATCGTTGGCGGTGCCGCCAAAGCCTCCGCGGGTGACGTTCGCGCCTTGGGCAGGTGCGACTTCTTTAGCGCTGGCCGCCTCTCCGGAAACGGATTTAGAGGCGCGGGGCGGGCTGGCTTGATTGGCGCTGTCAGTCACGACGAGGGACTGGGCAGCCAGACTGGATTGGAGTTCGCCGGGGCAACCAACGGTAGCAAGCGCGATGGCTGCAAGAAGGGTTAGGTGCACTTCTCTGGTCTTTCGCATAATAAGAGGCTCTTTGCGTATCAAGTTACAGCAACCGGAACTGAAATACAAGTGCGCCCCGCGCCATCTCGATCAGTATTACGTAGCAATCGGTTCAAACTTTGCCTGGAAGAAGCGCAGGTACTTGGGCTCGTAGATCATGCGCAGGCCGCGGATGTTGTCGCGGTCGGCGAAGACCGACTCGACGGATTCGGCGACGACGTCCATGTGGGCCTGGGTGTAGACGCGGCGCGGAATGGTGAGGCGGACCAGCTCAAGCTTGGGCTTGTTCTCTTCGCCGGTCTCCTTGTTGCTGCCCGCCGAGACGATGCCCCGCTCCATGCTGCGGACGCCGGAGTCAAGGTAGAGCGCCGCGGCCAGCGCCTGCGCCGTGTACTGCTCCTGCGGGATGTGGGGCAGGAAGGCGCGGGCGTCAAGGAAGACGCCGTGGCCGCCGACGGGCAATACGATGGGCACGCCGGCGTCGATGAGCTTCTGGCCGAGATAAAGGACCTGGCCGACGCGGGCGCGGATGTGGTCCTCGTGCAGCGACTCTTCAATGCCGGTGGCCAGGGCTTCCATGTCGCGGCCGGCCATGCCGCCGTAAGTATGCAGCCCCTCGTAGATGACGGCGAGGTTGGCGGCGTCTTCGTAGATAGCGTGGTCGTTTACGGCGAGAAAACCGCCGATGTTGACCAGCGGGTCTTTTTTGGCGCTCATGGTGCAGCCGTCGGTTTAGGAGCAGAGTTCCTTGACGATGGAGGCGATGGTGCGGTCCTGGCAGCCCGGTTCCCTTCTCTGGATGAAATATGCATTTTCGACGACGCGGGCAGCGTCGAGAATGACGCGGATTCCGTGCTGATGGGCGAGTTCGCCGACTGCCTTGACGATTGCCGAGCGAGATGGGCTGGCCGCCGGCCATGTTTACCGTGGCGGCGATGCTGACGTAAGGGATGCGCTCGGCGCCGTAGGTCTTGATGACCTCTTCAAGCTTGGCCAGGTCCACGTCGCCTTTGAAGGGATGGAGGCTCTTGGGGTCGTGGGCCTCGGGGATGATGATGTCGACAAAAGTGCCGCCGGCGAGCTCCTGGTGAAGCCGCGTGGTGGTGAAGTACATGTTGCCGGGAACGATGTCGCCGGGCTTGATGAGGGTCTTGGAGAGCAGGTTCTCAGCGCCGCGGCCCTGGTGGGTGGGGACGACGTACTTGTAGCCGTACCAGTTTGGACGGCGTCTTCAAGCCGGTAGAAGCTGCGGCTGCCGGCGTAGGCCTCGTCGCCCATCATCATGGCGGCCCATTGCCGGTCGCTCATGGCCGTGGTGCCGGAATCGGTGAACAGGTCGATGTAGACGTCATCAGAGCGGAGCAGGAAGGTATTGTAGCCGGCCTCGAGGATGGCCTTTTCCCGCTCCTGGCGGGGCTGGGAATCCTGACGGGTTCAACGACTTTGATCTTGAACGGCTCTGCCCATGTACGCTTGCTCGATGGCATCTGAAGAGCCTCCGATTCCAGGTTCAGATTCTATACGGATGGGCCGAATGGCCCGATATTTCAGAAGCAATGCAGCTGGATTCCCTTCCCGCGGCGGATTTTTAATTGCGTATTCCGGCCAGCAGGCTCTCAATTTCAGTTTTCTCATTTGCCGTGAGGGGGATTAGCGGGGAGCGGGGACGGCCTCCGTAGTAGCTATTGAAGTCGCAGGCATATTTCAGGCCGCTGATGCCGAGCTGTCCTACGATACGCCGGCCTGGACCGGCGATGCGTTGCTGTTTTTCTTTTGCGATTTCGAGGTCGTGGTCTTTGTAGGCGAGATAAACCTCCTGGCAGGCCTGGGGAGCAAATGCGGCAAAGCCCAGGATGGCTCCAGCGGCGCCGGCTTGCAGGGATTCAAGCAGGATGGCAGCCGAACCAGTGAGTACCTGAAAGCCAACCTCTTTGGTGCGCGTCTTGATGGGAGCGATGGGCGGAGCGGTTGCAACGGCTACGCCGCTCTGCAGGTCGCCTGAAGAGACGAATGTGCCATTTGCTTCTTCTTTGGAAGCCAACATGCGGGCCGTTACGGCCTTCAAAGATCGGGGTAACAGTTGCCGTGCGATGGGGTGCGTTTTGCGTGGCGGCAATGGTGGAGCGAATGCGCTCGATGCTGCCGCTGGAATCCTTGATACCGATGATGTTGGGATGCTGGGCCAGCTCGGCAATCAGCTCGAAGGGAATATCGTAGGGGACGCAGACGGGAATGTTGTAGAGCAGGACGGGCAGCGGAGAGCGGTCAGCCACGCTGCGGAAATAATTGAGGACGGCCGCGGAAGACATTTGGTTGGCGTAATAGGTTGGGGTGCGGACCAGAACTGCATCGTAGCTGAACCGTGCTGCGGCCTCAGCCAGTTCGAGGGTCTCCTTTACGCTTTGCTTGCCGACGCCGGCGATAAGCACCTTTTCTGGCGCTGCGGCTTCAGCAGCTACGCGCAGAACCTCGCGGGACTCGGCGTCATTGAGCATGACCGCCTCGCCCGTGGAGCCCAGGAGCAACATTCCCGCCAGCAGGCTGCGCGAGTAGTGGGCCATGTTGGCTTCAAGCTTGCGAAGATAAAGCCGTTCATCGGGATAAAACGGCGTAGGAACGGCGGCAAAGACGCCTTCAATCAGCATGATTTTATTGTAGAGCCACGGATGGAGCAGGATGCCGGCTGCACAGTCAGGCAGGAATTGTTCTCTCTTTTTACGTCGAAGTGTATGTTAAATAACGATAGACTGAAGTACGAACCCAGATGAGGAGCCGCGCGAATGGAATCATTGATGCATACGGATGAAGAAAGTAGCCAAGCTACGCTGGGCGGACAGGCCCTGGTGTTCTTTATGCACCTTGCCCTGGCGCTTGGTTCATGGCTTGCGCTGATGATGATTGGTTATGTTCTGAATCCGCGCGGGATTCCGCAGCTCGTGATTCTTCTGCTGTCGATCTTTGTGCCCCTGGTCGTGGGCAACGTGGTGAACCGCCTCAGGCAGGACGAACTTGCGCCGCTGGTATGGCTGATCGGCCTGATCTGGATACTCATCGTCAGTTTGTGGATTCTGGATATGCCCACCGGACCCAATGCGTGCTTCCAGTGCGGCGCTACGGAAAAACTGACACGGACATTCCTGAGCCTGCCCAGGCCCAGCGGACTGATCGACAACGATGGACCTTTTCTGGGTACCTGGCCGGCTATGGCACTGATCGGATACGCGATCGGGGCGCGGCTTGGCTCAAGAAGCATGTGTCGAACGACTAAATTTATTCAGGATCGAGCCTGAACTGTTGCTCCTCTTTGTTGGAGACAAAGTTGTTGTAATGGATGACTTTGGCGATGATATAGATAGATTCGATCGTGCCAGGACTCTGGCGGCCTGGTGGCAAATATATACGCTTTCGAAATCATATCGTGCAGCTGATTGCGTTCTGGAGCCAGATTGAATTGACGAATGGCTTCGCGCTCGCCTACGCAGTCAACCAGGGCCTGCAATATGGATCCCCAATGACATCGTCGAAGTGGCAAAAGACGCGCGGCAGCACGTTTTCCTGGGTAAGCAGCTTGAGCGCGGCCAGGGTTGACGTGTAGAGGTCGAGGTCAAAGAGGATAACGCAAGGGGTGCATCCGCCGGAGCATGCCATTGGGCTGCCGTATCGGCAACGTTTCCAAAAACAAGATTGGCGCGGCCTGCGAGACGTAATTCAAGGCAGGTCGGTTCATATGATAGGAGCCCGGAGCCCAATAGTACTTGACGTCGCGCAGGTCGTCACTCGGCGGTAGCCCGGTTCCGGTGTCGAAACCATAGAGACGTATATCGATCCCAAGATCTTTTTTGATCTCATCGCGGTGCCGACACATGCTCAGAAGTCCGTTTCCGGCAGCCACGCCTAGCTCAATCGCGGTCATGGCTTTGAAGCCGAGGGCTTTGGCTTGTTCCGCAGCATGATACATGCAAAAACCGTAAGCTGGGCGATCGACCGCTCCACTGAAGAGACGCGCGCGGTAAGGGCCAATGGGCCATCGCGCAAGAAGTCTGCGAAAGACGAGGGATCGCAGCGGAACAGGCCGCGTGGCAAGGTCAATTAGCCTGCTAACAAAATCCATTCCATATTTCCTCTCGGTTAGACTTTATCGAATGTTATCAGCAGCCGGGGACCGGACTCATACACCGTTTGCGGCATGAAGATTCTGCAAGGCGTAGACCGTAGTGTGATGCTTTTGGACGGCTGCAATGCCCTCGGCGGCGGCCTGCGCGGCGGCGATGGTGGTGATGGTGGGAATGCGCTTCAGAACCGCTGCTCTGCGGATGGCTTTCTCGTCGAAGAATGCGTCCTGGCCGCGCGGGGTATTGACGATCAGTTGAATGCGGTCGCCTTTGATCAGGTCGACGACATTGGGGCGGCCTTCCTTGACTTTGAAGACGCGCTCGACGGTGAGGCCCGCGCCTTCAAGCACGTTGGCCGTGCCCTCGGTGGCGACGATCTTGAAGCCGAGATGGACGTAGCGGCGGGCCAGTTCGACCGCGGCGGGCTTGTCGTGGTCGTTGACGCTGAAGAAGACCGTGCCGCCGGTGGGCAGAATTTGCCCGGCGGAGAGCTGCGCCTTGGCAAAGGCCTCGCCGAAGGTGGCGGCAACGCCCATCACCTCGCCGGTGGACTTCATCTCCGGACCCAGAACCGTATCGACGCCGGCAAACTTGCTCCAGGGGAAGACCGGCGATTTCACGTAGTAATAGCGAGCCGGTTTCGAGATCTTTGCCGGCGGCGAGTTGCGTCGGGAGCAGTTCGCGCAGCTTGCGGCCGGTCATGAGGCGCGCGGCGATTTTGGCCAGAGGAATGCCGGTGGCCTTGGAGACGTAGGGGACAGTGCGCGAGGCGCGCGGATTCACTTCGATCACGTAGACGTGGTCGTTGCCTTCGGCGTCGCGCTGGATGGCGAACTGCAGGTTGACCAGGCCGACGACCTTGAGCGCCAGGGCCAGTTTGCGGGTGTAGGTGCGCAGGAACGTCGAGCGTTTCTTTGCGGATGCTGACGGCGGGCAGCACGCAGGAGGAGTCGCCGGAGTGGATGCCGGCTTCCTCAATGTGCTGCATGATGCCGGCGATGATCACGTCTTCCGAGTCGCAGAGCGCGTCGACGTCGACTTCGATGGCGTTCTCAAGGAAGTGATCGACGAGACCGGGCCGGTCGTGCGAGTACTCGACCGCCTGGCGCATGTAATGAGCGACGGCTTCGGCATCATAGGCGATGACCATGGCGCGGCCGCCGAGCACATAGCTGGGGCGGACCAGAACCGGGTAGCCGATGCGCTCGCCGACGGCTAAGGCTTCTTCCACGCTGGTGGCCGTGCCGCCGGCGGGCTGGGGAATTTTCAGCTCGTCGAGCAGCTTGCCGAAACGCTTGCGGTCCTCTGCCAGATCAATGGACTCGGGCGAGGTGCCGATGATGGGTACGCCGGCTGCGCGCAGACGCTGGGCAAGATTCAGCGGCGTCTGCCCGCCGAACTGGACGATCATGCCGATCTTCGCGCCCGATTGCGCCTCGTGGTTATAGACCGCGAGCACATCTTCAAGCACCAGCGGCTCAAAGTAGAGACGGTCGCTGGTGTCGTAATCGGTGGAGACGGTTTCGGGGTTGCAGTTGACCATGATGGTCTCGTAGCCGTCTTCTTTGAGCGCGAAGGCGGCGTGGCAGCAGCAGTAGTCGAACTCAATTCCCTGCCCGATGCGGTTGGGTCCGGAGCCGAGGATGATGATTTTGTGAGTCTTGGTCGGCGGCGCCTCGTTCTCTTCGTCGTAGGTGGAGTAGAGGTAGGGCGTCATGGATTCGAACTCGGCGGCGCAGGTATCGACCAGCTTGAAGACCGGCGTGATTCCTTTGCGCCTCGCGCAGTTCCCTCACCTGCTGGATGCCGGCGTGGCCTTCCAGCTTCCACTCGGTGGCGATGCGCTCGTCGCTTAGGCCGAGACGCTTCAAGCGGCGCAGTTGCTCTTCGCTGATGTCTTCCGGAGTGGTGTGCGCAATGGCCGCCTGCTCCAGGGTGATTTCGCGGAGCTGGTGGAGGAACCAGGGATCGATGCGCGGTGAGGCGGGAAACTTCGCGCACACTCATGCCGCGCTCGAAGGCGAAGCGGATGTAGCCCAGGCGCTCAGGCTGCGGCGTAACCAGGCGCTGGGTCAGGCGGCGCGGTTCGAGGATTTCGGCGCCGGTCTTCTTGCCGGTTTCAAGAGCGCGCCAGGCCTTCATCAGCGCTTCCTTGAAGGTGCGGCCGATGGCCATGACTTCGCCTACCGACTTCATCTGCGGGCCGAGCGTGTCTTCAGAGCCGGGAAACTTTTCAAACTGCCACTTGGGAATTTTGACGACGACGTAGTCGATGGTGGGCTCGAAGCAGGCTGGTGTTTTGCGCGTGATGTCGTTGGGGATTTCGTCGAGCGTGTAGCCGACGGCCAGCTTGGCGGCGATTTTGGCGATGGGAAAGCCGGTGGCTTTGGAGGCCAGCGCGGAGGAACGCGAGACGCGCGGGTTCATCTCGATGACCGTCATGCGGCCGTCTTGCGGGTTGACGGCGAACTGCACATTTGACCCGCCGGTCTCAACGCCGATTTCGCGCATGACGGCGATGGCCGCGTCGCGCATCTTCTGGTATTCGCGATCGGTGAGGGTTTGCGCGGGGCGACGGTGATGGAGTCGCCGGTGTGCACGCCCATGGGATCAAAGTTTTCAATGGAGCAGATGATGATGACGTTGTCGGCGAGGTCGCGCATTACCTCGAGCTCGTATTCCTTCCAGCCGAGGACGCTCTCTTCGATCAGGCACTCGTGCACCGGGGAAAGATCGAGGCCGCGGGCAAGGATTTCCATCAGCTCTTCGCGGTTGTAGGCGATGCCGCCGCCGGTGCCGCCGAGAGTAAAGCTGGGGCGGATAAGAACCGGGAAGCCGAGCTTGCCGGCAAAGTCGAGGCCGTCGCGGAGATTGTTGACCAATGCGGATTTCGAAACTTCAAGGCCGATGCGGAGCATTGCGTCTTTGAAGAGCAGACGATCTTCGGCCTTCTTGATGGCCTCAAGCTTGGCGCCAATCAGTTCAACGTTGTAGCTATCGAGAATGCCTGCATCGGCGAGATCGACTGCGAGATTGAGCGCGGTTTGGCCGCCTACGGTAGGCAGCAGAGCGAACTTGCCTGAACCGGGCTTCGAGGTAAGCATCTCGGACTCAATGCGGATGATCTCTTCGACGTACTCGCGGGTGAGCGGCTCAATGTAGGTGCGGTCGGCGAGATCGGGATCGGTCATGATGGTGGCGGGGTTGGAGTTCACCAGCACCACCTCATAGCCCTCTTGCTTGAGAGCTTTGCATGCCTGCGTGCCGGAGTAATCGAACTCCGCCGACTGGCCGATCACAATCGGCCCCGAGCCGATTACCAGGATCTTCTGTATGTCATTTCTGCGTGGCATATTCTTTGTCGATTTCCTAGTAGGTTTGTCCGTTATTTCTTTTGAGGGCGCGGTCGAAATCACTCTTGCTTGCAAAGAACGAGGAACAGTCGTCTGCGCATGCACCGGGCCCGACGATCACATAAATGGAGTTTCTGAGCATCAGGATGGGCAGGATTTCTTCGACAATCACCTCTCGGGTAGCGCCGGCATTTTCCGTACGATCCACATGTAAAAGGTATTGCCCGGAAACATGATCGAAACGAAATCTGCCTGAATTGTCGGTTGTGGTTTCGTGTTTCACCTTTTCTCCGCGCACAAGCGTAACCTTCGCGCCTGCGACAGGCTTTCCGTGGCTGTTCACGACGATACCTTGAAAACGCGCGACATGAAGCGGGCCGTCTTCCGCTATTTGCGCATAGGCCGGTGAGGATAGGAGCAAACAACCCGCCAAAACGAGCAACATGGTACCCAAAAAACAGCGGAGCCGGGGCCCCGCCGTTATTGCGATATTTATTGTCAGTGACATTGAGGCCTTCATCCTTTCCACTCCTCCATCATGCGGCGGAAGTCATGGAACAAGTAGTGCGAGTCGTGCGGGCCGGGGGCGGCTTCAGGGTGGTACTGGACGCTGAATAGCGGCAGTGTCTTGTGGCGCAGGCCTTCGAGGGTCTGATCGTTCAGGTC
Organism: uncultured Acidobacteriaceae bacterium; assembly: GCA_963780975.1. GTDB lineage: Bacteria > Acidobacteriota > Terriglobia > Terriglobales > Acidobacteriaceae > Telmatobacter. The sequence goes on from CAWAEU010000003.1 coordinate 51,294, forward strand.
TACATGGGTCAGCTCCACTTCGTTGGCGTTGATGGAGTCGGGGTCTACGGCAAAGTTGTGGTTGTGGGCTGTGATTTCTACCTTGCCGGTTGCGTTGTTGCGGACCGGATGGTTGCCGCCGTGGTGGCCGAATTTGAGCTTGTAGGTCTTGCCGCCCAGGGCCAGGCCGGTGAGCTGGTGGCCGAGGCAGATGCCAAAGATGGGGACGCGGCCCATCATTCCTTGAATGGCTTTGACTGCGTAGTCGACCGGTTCGGGGTCGCCGGGACCGTTGGAAAGGAAGACGCCATCGGGCTTCAGGGCCATTACGTCTTCAGCGGTGGTCTCGGCTGGGACCACCGTCACGCGGCAGCCTTCGCGCGCTAACATGCGCAGAATGTTGTGCTTGATGCCGAAATCATAAGCTGCTACATGAAGAATTTGCCCGGAGCGGTTCTCGTTAGGCAGGAAGGTAGACGGCAGCAGCGGCTCGCCGGCCTGGTTTAGCTGGTCGGCGCTATCAAATCTATACGCCTCTTTGGTTGAGACGACTTTAGCCAGATCCGTCCCGTCCATCTTGCGGATTCGTTTGGCTCTCTGGACGAGGACTTCGGGATCAACTTCAGAGGTGGAGATTACGCCGCGCATAACGCCGTAGGTGCGCAGGTGGCGAACCAGGGCGCGGGTATCGATCTCAGCCAGTACGGGAACCTTGTAGCGCTCCATATACTCGTCGGTGACCTGCTCGGAGCGCCAGTTGGAGCTGATGGCAGAGAACTCACGAACGATCAGGCCTTCGATATAGGGCCTGGCCGACTCGTTGTCTGACTGGTTGGTGCCGTAGTTGCCGATCTGGGGATTGGTGAGAACGACGATTTGGCCGGAATAGGAGGGATCGGTGGCGATTTCCTGATAACCGGTAAGGGAAGTATTGAAAACAACTTCGCCCTGGCATTCACCAGGTGCGCCATAGCCGTGGCCACGGAAGATGCGCCCGTCTTCGAGCGCTAAGATTGCCTGCATTGCCGCTCCGGGGAGTGGATTCTATCGATTTTAACAGTTTTGGAGAGATTGTGCCGGTGGAATTCTGGGTTGTAATTCGGCCCCATTACCGCACCACGCCCACGTCGCGGGCCGGCCAGTAGACAAAGACCGCCTTGCCGTAGATGAGGGAGCGGTCTACGGGGCCAAACTCGCGGCTGTCAGAGGAGATGGAGCGATGGTCGCCCATCATGAAGTAAGTTTCGTCTGGAATGACAATCTCCTCCATGGAGCGGTTGTCGCGGTACTCCTCGGGGACATATCTCTCGCGCAGTGGCTTGCCGTTGAGCCAGACCTGGCCGTGATCGATGCGAAGGCGGTCGCCGGGCAGGGCGATTACACGCTTGATATAGCTCTTTTCCGGGTCGCGGGGATAGTGGAAGACCACCACGTCGTCGCGCTCGATGGCCGTGAAGTGATAGACGAATTTATTGATGAAGAGGCGGTCGAGAGTCCTCAAGCCGGGGCAACATGCTGGTGCCCTCCACGCGAACCGGCTGGTAGAGGAAGGTGATGATCAGCACCGAGGCAGCTGCGGAAACCAGCAGATCACGCAGCCAGAGGCCAATGCCCGCAGATTTACGTGGCGCGGGGTCGTGACTCTGCTGAGGCGGGTCCATGTGGATGTTTCCGATTTGATCTGCGGGCGGCTCGGGGAGTGAGCTGTCCTGGGGAACTTGTTCCATCTCTTATAGATTACTGCAAACCAAGCCTTTTGTTGAGTTGAGGATGCGGTGCAGCTCTATTCGGGTTACGATCAAAGGCAGCAATGAAGTCCAAAACCACCTCGATAGCCACTTCCCGCGACCGGTTTGCCGCAGCTTACCGCGTGCTGAACGATGCAATCGAACGACGCGCGTTCCCCGGCTGCGCTTTTGGCGTGCTGGCGGGCGGCAAAGTGGCGCTCGAGGATGCGCTGGGGCGGTTTACCTATGCGGAAGACGCGCCGGCAGTGAGCGCGGAGACCGCCTATGACGTGGCCAGCCTCACCAAAGTGGCGGCTACTACGGCCATGGCCATGCTGCTCTATCAGCGCGGCCTTCTGGATCTGGAGACACCCCTGGGAGAGTTGCTGCCGGGGTTTGTGGTGGGGCGCGATGCCGGTGAGCATGCTTACCACGTAAAGCTTCGCCACCTGCTGGCACACAACTCCGGATTGCCGGGATACGTAGAGCTGTTTCGAACCGCGACCACGCCCGCCGAGCTTTTGCGCGCCTGCCTGGAGTTGCCTTTGCAGGCCGAGCCGGGGGCGCGGGTTGAATACTCCGATCCGGGATTCATTTTGCTCGGCAAGGCTCTGGAGGTGCTTACGGGCGAGTCACTGGCAACCTGGACTCGGCGAGAGATCTTTGAGCCGCTGAGGATGGGGGCGACCGGATATTGCCCGCCGCCGGAGGCTCGGCTTTCGATTCCGCCTACAGAGGAAGACATGGCATTCCGTAAAAGGCGCATTCAGGGCGAAGTTCAGGATGAAAACGCGTGGGTGCTCAAAGGCATAAGCGGCCATGCGGGGCTTTTTTCCAATGTAGCTGACCTGCTGCGCCTGGCCGGCGGGATTTTGAAAGCTGGACGAGCCAATGTGACCGGGACGAATGGGGCTGGACTGTTCGACGCGGCGACGGTTGAGATGTTTGCCCAGCGGCAGGGGCCCGAGGGCAGTTCGCGCGCGCTGGGGTGGGATACGCCCTCAGAGAATTCATCGTCTGGCAGCCACTTTTCGCCGAGCTCAATCGGGCATCTTGGCTATAGCGGATGCTCGCTTTGGATTGACCGGGAGGCCGGCATAGCCGTTGCGCTGCTGACCAACCGGACATGGCCTGATCGCCAGTGCCAGTTGATTCAAGAGGTTCGGCCTGATTTTCACAATTCCGTTCGCGAGGCGCTTTAACAATTCCTTCATTTGCCCTTCCCTGCCGGGCTGAGCCTGCATAATTCTTGTGGCAGTTGACTGTTTTACAGATACAATTAAAAATCAGGGGACTGACGAGATGCTTACCACCTCGACTTTGCAGGAGACGGCCGGCACCCATAGAGAAGAACCAAAGAAAGATCAGGCCAACCTGCTGCAGCAGCTTACAACTGAGAGTCAAAACGAAGCATCTCAAGGCTTCGACACCAAATCCGCGCTTGAAATCGCGCGCATCATCAACCATGAGGATGCGAAGGTTGCGGCGGCGGTGAAAAAGGCGCTTCCTGAGATTGCGCAGGTAATCGACCAGGTGGCTCGATGTCTGCGTGATGGTGGACGGCTGATTTACGTTGGCGCCGGCTCAAGCGGTCGCATTGCCGCGCTTGACGCCTCAGAATGCCCACCCACCTACTCCACGGCTCCGGGACAGGTGCAATACATTATGGCCGGTGGACCCAAGGCTCTGGCCTCAGCGGTCGAGGTTAACGAGGACTCAGAAGAGCTTGGCCAGCAGGATATGGCCCGACGCCGACCCACGCGCAAAGACATTGTGGTGGGGATTTCCGCTTCAGGGCGCACTCCTTACGTGGTGGCCGCTGTGGCCTACGCGAGGGCTCGCGGCGCGCACACGGCGGCGGTTACCTGCAACCAGGAGACTCCTCTGGCAGCGGCGGCCGATATCGTCATTGTTGCCGAAGTGGGAGCCGAAGTGATCTCCGGATCTACACGTATGAAGGCCGGTACAGCCCAGAAGATGGTTCTGAACATGATCACTACGGGCGCAATGACCCGGCTGGGATACGTGTATGAAAATCTGATGGTCAACGTGCACATGCAAAATTCCAAGCTGGTGGAGCGCGGTATCCGCATCCTGATGTGCGCGTGTAAAATCGACCGGCACACCGCGGTGCATACCATCAAGAGCGCCGGGCGGAGCGTACCGGTGGCGATGGTGATGCTTAAAGCCAAGGTCGACAAGCCTGAGGCCGTGCGGCGTCTGGCTAAATCCGACGGCAATGTGCGGCTGGCTATAGAAGATAACGTAATGGCGCTTTAGCTGCCACTACAGCCACTTCCCTGCCGCTTCCACCGCTCCGATTTAGACTAGATGGTCAGGAGCTCTTAATTCCTCATGGATAAGTTTGTCATTCGCGGCGGCAATCCGCTGGTGGGAACGATTCGCGTTTCGGGGGCCAAGAACTCGGCGCTTCCCTGCATGGCGGCGGCGATTCTGACCGAGGACGAGGTCACGCTCGAAAATATTCCCCAGGTGCGGGACATCGAGACCGAGTGGAGGTTACTGGCATCAATGGGCGCCGAGGTCGAGCTAGGCTATGGGCGCGCGCAGCATCGCACCACAATCAGTTGCCGCACACTCACCGATCCTGAGGCCAAGTACGAAATTGTGAAGACCATGCGCGCCAGTTCCTTGGTGCTGGGCCCGCTGATCGCTCGCACGGGAATGGCACGGGTGGCCATGCCTGGCGGATGCGCCATAGGCGGCAGGCCGATCGATCTTCACATCAAGGGTTTGGAGAAGATGGGCGCTTCGTTCATCCAGCAGCATGGCTATCTTGAGGCGCGGGCTCAGCGATTAAAGGGCGCGCACCTGGTGTTCGACAAAATTACCGTAACCGGCACAGAAGACCTGCTGATGGCTGCCGTGCTGGCCGAGGGCGAAACGCTGATGGAGAACTGTGCGCGCGAGCCCGAGATTGCCGACCTGGCAGCTCTGCTGACCGCGATGGGAGCGAAGATTAGTGGAGCCGGAACAACCACGATCCGTGTAAAGGGCGTGGAGAAGTTGCATGGCGCGCGGCACCGCATCAACCCCGATCGCATTGAGGCGGGGACATTTCTTGTGGCTGGAGCAATTACGTGCGGCGACCTGATCGTTTCAAACTGCAACGCGGCTCATCTAGGCGCCGTGATTGCCAAGCTGCAGGAATGCGGAGCGCGAGTGGAGGTGCTGGGTCCGGATTCAGTGCGCGTGCGCGCCGACGGGCCACTGCAAGCCGCCAACATTTCAACCGAAGAGTACCCCGGCTATCCGACCGATATGCAGGCACAGTATATGGCGCTGGCTACGCAGGCTGAGGGCGTGAGCACGGTGACGGAAAACATTTTCGAGAACCGCTTTATGCACGTGCAGGAGCTGGTGAGAATGGGCGCCAACATCAAAGTGGATGGAAGCACGGCCACGGTGCGCGGACCGGCAAGGCTTTCAGCGGCAGCGGTGATGTGTTCTGACCTGCGGGCTTCAGCGTCGCTGGTGCTGGCTGCGCTGATTGCCGATGGAGAATCCATTCTCGACCGTGTTTATCACATGGATCGGGGTTACGAGCGCATCGAGGAGAAGTTGCGCGGCGTGGGTGCGCAGATACGGCGCATGGGAAATGTGTTTGCATCCAAAGAGGACGAGGTAATCGCCGGTTGAAGTTTAGTGCCAGCTAACGGCTACGTGCCAGCGTAGTCCATGCTGTGCGGTCTTGCGCAGCACGCGTTCATATTCGCGCAATTCGCTGAGAGCCGGTTGCGTTTCAGAACTAAGAGCGCCGGTATCCTGAACAAGATAATCGATCAATGCTCGAATAGTGCGCAGGCCGTCAGCTGCTTCGTACCACTGCGGTTGCGGCAGGGGCATGGGCCAATCAGGGTTCTCTGCGCCCTGGTCAAGCAGCAAGGCCATCGAATTTTCATCAGCAGAGAAGAATTCAAGAAGAGAAGCCACATTGAGGCGTTCGGCCAGGCGCTCCAAGGCGTCTTCGTTGCGGGCCAAGGCATGACCGTTCACAAAGATATCAAACCCCGGGTCCTCGCCTTCGACGACGATATAAAGACTGGCAGCCATCACTCTGAGTTTACTGGAGATATAGGCAGGCAGCACGAAAATGTCTATTGAAAGTAAACGCTGGCACCTCAATAAATCTTAACAATAGCCAAACCAACCAGTATTATGGCGCTATTAGGACGTGAGGGTAGGCTGGTTTGCCTGTAACTTTCAAAGGTGCTACAAAAGAGCTAAAGACACATCAACCAAATTGTTGTCCTATTTAACAGCAGGCTATTTTTTTAGAGGTGGCCCAGGTGAATTGGAGTGAGCTTCCGGATCTTGCAGCCGTGGCCCTGTTGGCGGGCGCTTTTGCATCTGTGTCGCGACGCAATCATACACCGATATCGAGACTTTGGCTGACCGGCTGGGTGATGATCGTTCTTCACTTTGCTGCATTTTTGTTTACCAACGCTCCCGGCATTTGGGGAACTTTTGCAGCGGTCGTAGGCTTGCTTGCGCTGGCGTGGGGAGGAACACTTTTTATGTGGGCCTCGGTTCCCTACCAACAAGAGAACTCAAGCCGTTGGATACTGGCATCGCTGCTGGGCGTGAATACGCTCTACATTCCTCTTCTCATAGCCGGCCCGGCGCCGACCTGGGTTCTGGATGTGGCAGCATCTCTTTATGGCATTTTGCCGCTTGCTGTTGTGCTTTTATCTATACGTAAATTCAACCCCGCGCTACGCTGGGTGAATGTAATCCAGTATTGCCTGCTCTCAGTTGCCCTTCTTGCCATACAACATCGGCCCGGCAATGGAGCCGCTCTGGCTTTGAATGCCATTCTGTTTACTATCTACTTCGGATGCTGCATCCATTTCTGGGTTGCTTACCGCCGCGCCACGGCTGGCGCATTTATCACCATTGCCGGATTCCTGGCGTGGGCGCTGGTGTTTGTAGTGGTGCCGCTCATGACGGCATTGTGGCCCGCGGTCCACATTGAGAGTGAAGTGTGGAATCTGCCCAAGCTGGGGTATTACGTGGTGGCTGTGGGCATGATCCTGCTGCTGCTTGAAGACCAGATTGAGCACAACAAGAGCCTTGCGCTGCACGACGATTTGACTGGCCTGGCCAATCGCAGACTCTTCCTCTACCGGTTAGACAGTGCCCTGAAGCGTGCCCAGCGTGCCGGTACACAGGCTGCCCTGTTAGCGGTTGATCTGGACCGTTTCAAGCAAGTGAATGACTCGCTGGGACACCGCGTCGGCGATCTGGCGCTGAAGCAGGTGGCTACGATTCTTGTGGGGCGGGTGCGCCGCTCAGACACCGTGGCGCGGACCGGAGGCGACGAGTTTTCAGTGATTCTGGAGGAACCCACCACCCGAGCCGCCGCCGAACACGTACGCCGTTCTCTGCTGGAGCTTCTGAGTGAACCTTTGCAGTTGGAAGGACACACAGTGCTCATAGGCGCCAGCGTGGGCATCGCAGTTTTCCCCGAGGATGCGCACGATATGGAGTCGCTGTGCATTGCGGCAGATCTGCGCATGTACGACGTCAAGCATGGCTCAATGCAGATAGATGCTCAATCGACCCCTTCGAGGTCTTCCTCGCTGCCCTCACTCAATCCCAGGGCAGAGGGTGATTAATAGTTTTAATACATAATGTTGCCGCAGACAGCATAGCCCGGACATAGCGTCCGGGCTATGCTGTCATCACTCAATACTCCGGATATAGGGTTTACTGCTCTGCGGTCACTACGACTACAAGTTTCTCATTTCCGCTGAGCGAAAATTGGACCGGGGCGACGCGAGCGGCCGAAACGAAATCAATTTCTCGTTCGATCTTTCCGCCGATGGCGCCCTGAATCAAGACATGCATATTCGCCGAGGCGCGAGTATTCATTTGCTTGAACTGATTATTTTGCCGGTTTGCGGCTTCTGTTCCACCATTCGGCGAAACTAGTGACGAAAAAGTCAGCGTATAGTTTCCTTTCGGCCAAATGCCAAAGTCAGTCGTCCCCGCGTCATTTGTAGTCCGCGCTGCGCAACCACCGCCAGGGTTCTTCCCCAACTTTACATCGATTCCCTTCAGTGGTGCGCCAGCCAATGCACTCTGCAGGCCAAGAACACAGACTGTGACCACTAAAATCAAGCTACGGTTTACCTTCAAAGGAACCTCCTTGCCTTATCTGTGGATATATCCAAGCTTGGCGATCATACTACACCCGCAATAATAGGAGCGATGCGTTCAAGAGCGATAAGAGCAAAAGAGCCCGGACATTGTGTCCGGGCTCTTTTATTGCTTTGGATTGTGCTGGTTATCAGCCCTGGCCTCCGCCAGGACCGCGTCCTCCGCCTGGTCCACCGGGCCTGCGACGGCGGCGGCGGCGATTGTTATTAGCGGATGGACGGCCTGCGCCGGCTGGTTGGACGACCGGAACCGGCGCACCATCAACGCGGTTGAAGTTCGGTTCGCTCTCCTCGTCGAACTCCTCGCCGGGCTCTTCGTCGAAATCGTCACCACCCTCGATGAGGATTGTGCTCTGGTTTGATTTCGGCTGGCGCTCGTCGAACTCGTTGCGTGGCGGCGCAATCCGTTGAACCGGCGCGGCGTGCGCGACTGGAGGTGCAGAAGAGCCGTTTTCGCCATCTTCAGGTTCAGCCGATGCAGCGGGAGCCAGCTTTGCCTTCTGTTCCTTGATGAGCGCCTTGCGGCTGAGCTTGATGCGATTACCCTCGATAGCCAGAACCTTGACCATCACCTGATCGCCTTCGCGCAGTTCGTCTTTCACTTCCTTCACGCGATGCTCTGCGATCTCAGAGATGTGCAGCAATCCGTCGGTACCGGGGAAAAGCTCGACAAATGCGCCGAACTCCGCTAACCGGACCACTTTACCCAGGTAAACCTTACCTATTTCCGGCACGGCGGTGATGTTGCCGATAATTTCGAGAGCCTTCTTGAGCCCGTCTGCGTCGCAGGATGCAACGCTGACCCGGCCGGTATCGTCCACATCGATCTTGGCGCCGGTCTGCTCAATGATGCCGCGGATGGTGGCGCCTCCCTTTCCGATCAGATCGCGAATCTTGTCGGTGGGAATCATTACGGTTTCGATGCGGGGTGCGTAGGCCGAGCGCTCGGTGCGCGGTCCGTCAAGCACGGCATCCATCTTGTCGAGCAGGAAGATCCGTCCCCGGCGCGCCTGCTCCATGGCTTGCTGAAGGATCTCGCGGGTGAGGCCGCCGATTTTGATGTCCATCTGCAAAGCGGTGATGCCCTTGCGGGTACCGGCCACCTTGAAGTCCATATCGCCGTAGTGATCCTCAGCACCGGCGATGTCTGAAAGGATGGCGTAGTCGTCGCCTTCCTTGACCAGACCCATGGCCACACCTGCTACTGAACCCTTGAGAGCGATGCCGGCGTCATAGAGCGCCAGGCTTGCTCCGCAAACCGAAGCCATCGACGATGAGCCGTTGGACTCAAGAATGTCAGAGACGACGCGCATGCTATAGGGCGACTCTTCAGCGGTGGGTAAAACTGCTGTGATTGCGCGCTCTGCCAGCGCACCGTGGCCGATTTCGCGACGGCCAGTGCCGGTCATGCGGCCGGTTTCACCAACGCTGAAGGGCGGAAAGTTGTAGTGGAGCATGAAGTTCTTTTTCTTCTCGCCTTCATAGCTCTCCAGGCGCTGGCCGTCATCGGCTGTGCCCAGCGTGGCCGTTACCAAAGCCTGCGTCTCACCGCGGGTAAAGAGCGCCGAGCCGTGCGTACGGGGCAGAACGCTGGTTTCAATGGTGATTTGGCGAATTTCGTCGAAGGCACGGCGGTCGGGACGAATGCGCTCTTTGGTTACCTGTTCGCGGAAGGTCCGCTCAATCAGATGCTCATAGTAGTGAGATAGCTTCTTCTTGGCCGCGGGATCGTCGGCGGGCAACTCGGCAGCAAGCTCTTCCTTGATCTTCTTGATCAGCGCGTAGCTTTCCGCTTTGCCGTGGATCTTGGTGTCCTGCGCATCCTTAAGGCGGTCGCCGACTTTGGCTTTCAATTCAGCGTAGTAGGCTTCATCGAACTCCGGCGCGGTAAAGGCCCGCTTGGGCTTGCCTGCCAGGGCGACCAGATCGTCGATTGCGGCGACGATCTTTTTGATTTCAACGTGGGCGAATTCGATGGCAGCCAAAATGACTTCTTCGGTCTCTTCCTTGGCTCCCGACTCGATCATCACGATGCCGTCTTTGTGGCCGACGACCATGATGTTGACGGTGGTGGCAGCGCGCTCTTCGTAAGTGGGATTGATGACGAACTCGCCATCGACGCGGCCTACGCGAACTGCGCCAACAGTGGCGCCGAAGGGAATGTCAGAGAGAGCCAGCGCGCAGGCGGCGGCATTGATGCCGACCACATCGGGGTCATTCGCTTTGTCGGCGGAGAAGACCAGCGCGATAACCTGGGTCTCGTTGCGGAAACCGTCGGGAAAGAGCGGACGGATGGGGCGGTCGATCTGCCGGCAGGTCAGAACTTCTTTTTCACTGGGGCGGCCTTCACGCTTGATGAAGCCTCCGGGGATGCGACCGCCGGCGTAGGTGTACTCGCGGTAGTCGACGGTGAGGGGGAAAAAGTCGATGCCTTCCCTGGCTTCGGGAGAGGCGACGGCGGTGGCCAGAACGACGGTTTCGCCGGTGGTGACCAGTGCGGCGCCAGAGGCTTGCTTGGCCATGCGGCCGGTCTCAAAGACCAACCGCTTGCCGCCGGCAAGCTCGACGGATACTTCATGCTTGGTAGACATAGTGTCCTCGTTTCATTTTGTTCGCTTGGAAATTTTGTGAGGGGAATGCGCCGAAGGGCGGATTATAGCTGGCGATATTGACAGGCTGCGCGCAAAAGAGTGGGCAGATGCGCGGGGGAGCGGATTCTCCCGGCCTGTGGCGCGCCTGGGCCGCGCTCAGCATATAGCTGTGCGCAAGCCCTGGCAGCGTTTGCAGTTCGCCAGGTACACCAAGGCCCCAGGTTCTGGGTGGAACGTGGGCCGTGACCATTACTCGGTCTGGGCGCTTCCGGGTCAAAGTTTGCTTTCCGATTACTTGCGGATACCGAGTTTGCCGATTACGTCGCGGTAGCGATCGGAATCATGCGTCTTCAGGTAATCCAGCAGGCGGCGGCGTTTGCTGACCAGCATCAAAAGTCCACGACGCGAGGCATGGTCTTTCTTATGCGTCTGGAAATGCTCAGTCAGCTCGCCAATCCGTGCACTCAGAATCGCGATTTGGACTTCCGGAGAACCGGTGTCAGAATCGTGAGTGCGGAAGCGTTCAATCAGGGTAGTTTTCTTAGCGGTCGCCAGCACGGCGTGTGTTACTCCTCTTGTTTTCTCAGGTCCACTCTTTAAGTGTCTATTGTGAGATTACCATGAATGCGCGGCTTGCGCTATTTGCCGGGTGGGCCGGTATCTATATGTCAACCCTGCCCTGCTCAGCGTGTGCCAAAACGGAAGAGACGATTGTCGAAGTGCTCATGGATGACTTCCGCAACCTGTACCTGTTTGGCATCGGGATGCTCGGGGTTGAGGAGGTAGTTCCAGGTATGCGGCGCAATGGCGGAAGGTACTTGGGCTAGCGGCGTTTCTCTAGAGATAAGCCACGCGTCTCCAAGATTGCGGGTAAATTCTAGACGCTCCTTCCAGTCAGCGGGGGCGATTGTATTCAACTGCTTGATGACAAGCTCATCGGGAACAGCAACCTTGAGTAATTGGTAGAACTGCGGAAGAAACGCATCCTCATACATATCCGTCATGTGAACAATCCGCTCGAGCATCGCGCCAGCCGGACAATCCGCCAGATAGATAACGAGCCGTCCTTCGGTATGCCAGCGCCCAGAGGCGCCAAGACCACCTTCCCCACTGAAATCGACGAAGTTGCTTATGCGCCAAAGAGTCGTCATGAAGGGTCTTGCTCGCGGCTGCTCATTTATATGAACATTCCCTCATCAAGCTGGATCAGGGCCTCCGACACCGCATGTTCTCCAATCTCGGTATGTAACATGGCCAGCGCACTCCTGCCGTCAAAGCGACGCTTGCGGCCACATAGCCACTTACGGCCGTCCTCACGATCCCCGTAGACCTTCACCGCCAGTTCGTACATCCGCGCCACTCGCGCCAGCCGGTCGGATTCGTCTAGGTTCAGTGGTTCTTGCCGCTGGCGACGGTGCTTCAGGGTTCGCGCGGGAATCACGACCTCCAACAAATCCTTCATAGCAATGCCGGAGTAGGCTGAAAACTCCTCCAATGTGGAGAGCGGGAGGCCGCGCTCGATCTCTCTCCAATCAAAGGTGAATGGGGGTGGTGAAACAACGGGAATTGCAGCAGCTTGACTCATAGAGACATTATGCCACAGAAGTAGCGGCATTTTGTCTACTATCTGTAAGTTGTTATAAATAAATCGAATAATGCTACAATTTCATGCTAATCCCCTACTGATCCTGCGCCAGCCAATAGTTGGCACGGGCCACGATGCGGGCGCCGTAGTCCTGGACGGTGCGGACGCGGATGGTATGCAGGCCGGGGGTGGGGTTGGAGGGGCTGAAGGTTATCAGGTACCGGTTGCGTGTGTGTTTGGCTGCATCCACGACACGCTGCTCAAAGCGTTTGCCGCCAGTGAAGGTTTCGTATTCGCCGCCGCTCATGAGGGCAACTTCCTTGGAAACATTCTTCTTGAATGCCTTCACGGACATGGCCAGCGCCGAGACCATGCTCATGGTGCGATCGTCGCCGGAGTCTTTTGTGTCGTGGATCAACTCGGCGCGCGAAGGAGAGAATGACACGCTCATCACCAGCACATCGGATAGGCCGATCTTGCGGATTAGCTGATCGGGCTTTGTAAACTTGCTGCCATGGTCGCGCTCTTCGCTGATGAGGAGCAGAACGCGGCGATACTCCTTGGGCTCGGAGTTGAGCAGATCGACGGCGTAGCTGACGGTATCGAGAATTGCGTCGCGGCCATCGCCGGGCTCGAGATGCCTAATGTTCTGGTTGATTTCGTCGCCGGAGTGTGTGAAGTCGCGAATGAGATGTGGCTTCGAGTCGAAGCCCACCAGCGCGGCCTGGCTCCTCTGGTCTGCGAGAAAGAGATCAAGCAGAGGGCCTAGCTTGGCCAGCTTGTCAAATTCGAGCAAGCTAACGCCGCCCAGCTCGACAGCTACAACGAGAGCAACCGGCGCGGTATCCATCTCCTCCTGCACGCGAATTTTCTGCGGCACACCGTTATCTTCAAGCACAAAATCGCCGGGTTTGAGACCGTAGACAATATCGCCATCGCGCTTTTGCACCAGCGTAGGCACCAGAACTTCGTTGGCGGTGATGCGCAGGGTGGTGGAATCAGATTGCGGAGCGGGCATCGGCTGAGGAGGCTCGATAGGAGGTAACTGCTGCGCCCCGACGGAACCGCGAGGACTGCGGCGAGCGCAGGACAAGCCAAAGAGGGTAAGCCGAATCTCATACAGTATTTAGCTTACAGTGACCTGCTTAAAAATATTGGCTGCGAGTTCTAATCCGATCAGCAGTCAACAATAGCAATCGCTATACTCGCTTTCGTGCTTCACTGTCGACTCGGCTGGTCCAGAAGAGGAAGGTCAACAGCTCCCAGCGGGAGGCCCAGATAAAGGCAAAAATCTCTTTGGTGGTCATGGTTTCAGCATGCATGCCGGAGTAGGTTTCGACGCGCCAGCGCAGGTAGTCGCTGCGCCAGGGAGCCAGCCGGTGGCCACGCGTTGCATTCCAGAGGAATCGGAGAGGAGCGAACATGCTTTCGCCTTTACTTTAAGTATATTCGGATCGGTCCGGCGGCGGGAGGTTACTGGGGCAGCTTGCTGAAGAGATCGTTCGAGGTGGAATTCAGTTGCGCGATCACATCTTCAAGAGCCGTCTGCTGAGTTTCAGAGAGGGAGAGCTGCGTTGAGATCTGTGCTACATCGGCCTGCATGAGATTGGTTTGTGCGGTCGTCAGTTGGGTTTGCTCATTGGTGATGGCATCGGAAGCGGAGCTGAGCTGGGTGATTGAGTTGTCGACAGTGACGCGCTGCTGAGAGACGAAGTTCAACGACGTACTCAATGCGGCTGTATCCTTCACAGCCTGGTTGGGATCGACAGTGCCGCTGGAGTAGTCGGCGATGAGATTTTTCAGGGCGCCAAAGACGCTGTTTGTGCCGCTGCCGAGAAATACCTGGTCGCCGGGCAGGTTCAATTGAATTTTCTGGCCGTTTGGCGTTTCAAGGTAGTTGATATCTTCGTCGCCGTTGTAAGTGGTGGTTGATGGCGTTGTGCCAGTGGAAGTAGTGAAAGGGGCGGTAGAGGTCTGGCCGCCGGCGAAGATGTACTGGCCCTGGTAGCTGGTGTTGGCCAGCGACTGCACCTCGTCCAGAATGCCGGAGAGTTGGTTGGAGACGGATTGAACGTCGCTCGAGTTCATGGTGCCGTTGTTGGCGCTGGTGGCCAGCGAAATAGCCTGGGTGAGCTGGGTGACCACGGAGCCCAGGGTTGAGTCCGCCACCTGCAACTGGCCGGTGACCAGGCTGGAGCTTTGCGTGAAGGTATCATCCTGCTGAATCTGATTGAGTAGGAGCACATTCTCGCCTGATGCAACGGGATTCTGGCTCAGGGAGGTGATGCTAACGCCGCTGGAGAGCTCGGCGGTTAATTGCTGCTCGCTGGCCTGGCTCTGATCGAGCGAAGTTACCAGATTGGTAACGTAATTCGGATCCACTCGCATTCGATTCCTCCAGTATTCCCTCAGGAGCTAAAGCTTGCGCTGTTTTTTTCGTCTTACGGCTAGCCTGAAGCTGTGCCCTTGCAAAGTTTTCTTTAGGAGACCGTCGTTTCTTCTCCCAGGTTCAATGCCGAGGCCATGATGGTGTTGAGCATGGTAAAGACCTGCGATGCCGCCTGGTAGCTTCGCTCCAGAGTGGTCATCGACGAAGCTTCGTCGTCCAGATTGACGCTGGAAATGGCATTATTCTGGGTCTGCAACTGAGTTACCGAGGCGGTTTGAGCCGTATTCTCGGTTTGCACGCCGGAGACAGTTGCGCCCAGCGTGGTGACAAAGTTTGAAAAGTAGTTGGCAGGCGTCTGGCCGTTCACGACCGGCTGATTAATCAGGCTGGCCATGGTGACTGCATTGCTGTTGTCGCCTGAATCATCGACAGATCCGGAAGTGGCGATCTGGTTAGGGTCGGTCATGACCACACTCATCGTCGCTGCACTGCCCGAAATGGTGGTGGGCTGGTTGAAGATGTTGAGAGGCGCTGCCACCGTGCCGCTGACTCCATCCAGATCGGTTCCCGCATTGTTCAGCGCATTCACCTCGGTGGATACGCTGTAAGCCAGCTGGTCAAGAGAACTGAGCGTGTTGGGAATGTCACCGTCGCGCGCCGTCAGGTAACCATGTCGATGAGCAGAAAGGGGAGAAACAAGACAGCACCGATGGCGAATCCGGCCTTCAGTTCGGAGAGAATGTAGGCCGGCACCACCACGCGCATGGGCAGGTCGGTGGGCTGATTGGGGCGCGGAATCTGCCCGGCCGAAGTAAACAGGGTCAGGTCTTTCTCGCGTGCATAGCGGAGCAGGAAGAGCTTCACCGGCTGGGCGCCGCGGTCGATCGCCTCCCAACCCGTCACCTGGCCGGCGCGGTAGGGCTCAACGGCCTGCTGGTCCACCTGGTTGAGCACCGGAGACATCAGGAACCAGGTCATCATCAGGGCCAGCCCCATAAGGGTGGGGTTGGAGGGCGCGGTTTGCGTGCCCAGCGCCTGGCGCAGGAAGTGAAAGACCACCAGCAGGCGCACCAGCGGGGTCATGCACATCAGAATCGCGGGCAGCAGGGTGATGAGCGTGAGGACAAGGAGAATGGTCCACGGGGTTGAATCCGAGGGATGAAGGCGCTGGCTTAAATCTGGAATCATGGAGGTGGGAGCCGCAGCCGCCAGCAGAAGCGTTACCATGAGACCCTCGTAGAAGCTCCCGCAGAACGCAGCCTCACATGCTCATCGAGCGGATAGAAAACCGGTGCGTCCTGCGGCGAGGTAGCCACCAGAAACCGACGCCCTTCAGCCTCTACCAAGGCCAGCGATTGCCGGGGAGCCAGCGCTATGCGCTCGAGCAGCGCCAGTCGCGGTTGCGGGCGTGGTTCGACGCGCAACCTTCGCAGCAACCAGCCGACCAGCACGCCTGATGGTGCGGTGGTGAAGGCCGATTTCATCTTTTTCACAAGCTTCATTTCCCTGCTTGCTCTCCCGTCCGTATTCTGAGAAAACCCGCGCCCACCCATTTAGGCCAGGCGGGTAATCCGTACCGCTAACTGTGCATCGACGACCTCAAACTCGCTCCAGGCCAGTTGCACCTTTCCGGAAGCCAGGGGCAGGTCCTCACCGTGCGTCCATTGCGACTCGATTACCTGCCCCGGCTCGAGAGCCAGCAATCCGCGCACGCGGAAATCGCTTACCGGCACGCTCACACCCAACTCGATCGGCAGCCGTGCCACAGGCCCGCTGAGCTGCATGAAATTGTCCTCATCGGGCATTGGCGGAGACGGTACCAGTGCTTTTTCGCCGCCCTCTTGACTCGCGTCATGGGGCTCGTGCTTGCGCGGCTGCTCTGTAGCTGGCGCCGGCAATGGATGTGCAGTGGCCATGTGCTGAGAAATCATGCAGAAAGATGACCAGAAGCAGGACAAGAGGATTGGAATGGCTTAAGAATTGCGTTCCCCGCTGCTCCGGCCTCTGCACACTCCAAAACCCGAAAACAACTTCGCTGCTAC
Source organism: uncultured Acidobacteriaceae bacterium (assembly GCA_963780975.1). GTDB lineage: Bacteria > Acidobacteriota > Terriglobia > Terriglobales > Acidobacteriaceae > Telmatobacter. Next base: position 67,789 of record CAWAEU010000003.1, read on the forward strand.
ACTGGAAGGTGAGATCAAATTGAGGTTTTGCTGGGCAGTGCGCCCGGAAGCCGTATCGAATAGGGGATGGAGAGCATGTCGGAAAAGAATGGGAACAAAAGCCTGACGGGAACCAGCCTGCGCCTGAAGGTGGGCCTGGCGGAGATGCTCAAGGGCGGCGTCATCATGGACGTGATGAACGTGGAGCAGGCCCGCATTGCCGAGGAGGCCGGGGCCACCTCAGTGATGGCACTGGAGCGCGTACCGGCGATGATTCGCGCCGAGGGCGGTGTAGCCCGCATGGCTAAGCCCAGCCTTATCAGGCAGATCATTCAAGCTGTCTCGATCCCCGTGATGGCCAAGGCTCGCATCGGCCACTTTGTCGAGGCGCAGATATTGCAGGAACTGGGCGTGGACTTTATCGACGAGAGCGAGGTTCTGACCCCTGCCGACGAGGCGCACCACATCGACAAGCATGCCTTTACCACTCCCTTTGTGTGCGGGGCGCGCAATTTAGGCGAGGCGCTGAGGCGTATTGCCGAGGGCGCTGCTATGATTCGGACCAAGGGAGAGGCTGGCACCGGCGATGTCATCTTCGCCGTTCGCCACATGCGGCAGATTACACAGGAGATGCGGGCGCTGACCGTGCTCTCTGAACAGGAACTCTACGCCGCGGCCAAGAATCACCAGGCTCCTTACGAGCTGATTCGCATGGTTGCGCAGACCGGAAAACTGCCGGTTCCTAACTTCTCTGCCGGCGGCATTGCCACCCCGGCAGACGCCGCGCTGATGATGCAACTGGGCGCCGAGGCGATCTTTGTCGGCTCGGGCATCTTTATGAAGGAACGCGCTACTCCGCTGGACGTTGAAAAAAATCCTAAGGAGCGGGAAGAAGCGGTTAGCCGCGCCAAGGCCATCGTGATTGCCACCACCCACTACAACGACCCCAAGATTCTGGCCGAGGTCTCCGAGCAGGTTACGGGAACCATGAAGGGGTTGGCCGCCGCCGGCCTGGAAGAGTCGCAACTCCTGCAAACCCGCGGCTGGTAATTTGAAATTGGTAATAATGCCGGAGCCGCCTATGCGACTCCGGCTATTTTTTACTTATATATATCCACGATTGACATAGTCAGATGACTAGTGATATGACTATGTAGGTGGAGATTCCCCATGACCTGGCAGGTTTATGACGCAAAGGCGCGTTTCAGTGAAGTCCTCGACGCCACCCTCAAGGACGGCCCTCAAATCATTACCAAGCGTGGAGTGGAAGCCGCAGTACTAATTTCCATTGACGAGTGGAAGAGGTTGAGGGCTCAGGCAAGACCATCAATCAAGGACGTCCTGCTGGATCCCAACGGACCGCGCGATATCAATATTCCCCCTCGCAGACGATTACGGCTGCGCCCATTCGTTTTTGAGGGTGAGGAATAGGCCGAATGTATCTGCTGGATACTAACGTTATCTCAGAGTTACGAAAGAGAAAGCCGCACGGCGCTGTGTCCGCATGGATCGAAAGCCTCCGCGATCAAGACATTCAGGTTCCGGCGATAGCTATCGCCGAATTACAAGATGGCGCGGAAATCACACGCCGCCAGGACCCCGCAAAGGCGAATGAACTGGAGCAATGGATAGATCGCATTATGGCCACATTTGTTGTTCTTCCCATGGACGGTTCGATGTTTCGGGATTGGGCACGTTTAATGAACGGAAGATCAGACGATTTGTCTGCGGATGCAATGATTGCGGCAACCGCGCGAACACATCGGCTCACCGTTGCCACTCGAAATGTAAAGGATTTCACTATCTTCGGGGTCCAGGTCTTTAACCCATTCACCTATACCTCAGCCGGAAAAAGAAATTGAGCAAGACCACTACTCCACGCATCGGCGTACTGGCCATTCAGGGTGACTATGCTGCTCACGCCGAAGCACTGGCCGAATCCGGCGCCGAGCCCGTTGAGGTGCGCAAGCCGGACGAACTGGCTAGTTTGGATGGGCTGATTCTGCCCGGCGGCGAATCGACAACCATGCTTCGCTTTCTTCAGAAGCGCGGTTTATTTGAAGCTTTGGAGCAGTTTTGCGGTTGCAAGCCGGTTTTTGGCACCTGCGCTGGAGCTATTCTGCTGGCGCGGGAGGTTCGCAACCCAGGGCAGAAGAGCCTGGGCATACTTGATGCGGTAGTGGAGCGCAACGCCTATGGCCGCCAGATTGACTCGGCTATTTTGAATGCCGAAACCGAGCTCCCCGGCGGTCCACTGGAGATGGTCTTTATTCGCGCTCCACGCATCGTCGAGACCGGCAAAGGCGTGGAGGTGCTGGCCCTTCGTGACGGCTCTGCAACTCTGGTTCGGCAAGGCCAGGTGCTGGCTGCCACCTTTCATCCTGAACTTTCGAGCGACCGGCGGGTTCACCGGCTTTTTGTTGAGATGGTTACCGGCGCGCGTTCAAAATAGACAATTTGCCTACAAATCTCGGATTCCGGCCTTTTCTCATTGATTTCCCCCTACGATTCTTTGTGCGTCGAGGCCCAGGCTGGAGTAATCTCATCAACACAGAGGACACCATGCCCTCCACCATTACCCACAACCCAGCGGAAACGGAACGGAAAGAGCCGGGATTCGGCGGCAAGCCGCCGCTCGACCTGCGCCCGACCGGCGGTGGCGGAGGAGGTGGCGACGACGATGGGGGCAGGAATCCGCGCCGAGGCCCACGCGAGCTGCTTCACAAGGTGCGGTTTTTCGTCTATTCGGCTCTTGCCGCCGACATGTTGTTTTTTGCCGTACTGGTGCTCTTCTTCTTCGCGCGACACGCCGGCATGCGCATGGATCCCCGCTCCCATCTGCTGACCGGCGACTGGCAGCCTGTGCTTCTGCCGCCTATCCTCTACTTGAATACGGCATTGCTTTTGCTCAGCAGCCTGACCATGGAACGGGCGCGGCTGAACATATTTCGCGAACTGGATGTGATGGAGGAATGGCTGGGACTGGGCCGGCCGGCGCTACGGCGCACCCTGCCCTGGGTGGGTGCAACACTGGCGCTGGGCCTGCTGTTTCTTGCGGGGCAGGCTTTGGCCTGGAAGCAACTGACGGCGCAGGGCTTTGCCTTCGATCGCTGGTCGACGCCGGCAAGCTATTTTTTCTACGTCATCACCGGCCTGCATGCCGCCCATCTGATTCTCGGAATAGCCGCGCTGATTTTTTGCCTGAGCGCTCTGGGCTGGCTCAAACGAGTTGAATACCGCCAGATCGCCGTCGACTCAACCGCATGGTTCTGGCACACCATGAGCCTGGCGTGGCTGCTGCTGATGGCAGTGCTGGCCGTGGGGCAATAGCACTTGGCTATGCCGGACGCAGATGCAGCAGCAAAAGCAAGCGTTCGCCAAAGCTGGGCACTTCAGGGCACTCAAAATAAACCTGACGATTGAGCGCCATGAGCAACTGAACGGCCTGCAACTGAGCATTATTGGCGGGAAATGAGCCGCCGTCACAGACGAACTCGTCCGTAAGGTATTCAATTGCGTGGCCCAGTTTCTCCAATGCATGCCCTGCCCTGGGAGTGATGCGGCGGCGCCTGGGCGAACGCGCACTGAGAGAGTGTGCTGGGAGGGAAACGGTATCGGGAAATTGCTAGTTGTGAAGGCTGCCATGGCGTTTATCCTTACACCGTTCATCGGCCATACTGCCCCACTTTTCAGATTACGAACGTACTGGTTCCCGTTAAAAAACTGCATAAAACTTTGTATAAATATGGGACTTGCCAGCATGCTGTTTGTTGAGGCAGAGTCTATCTCTCAGGCCTGAGTCAGACTGGCTAGGAAAACCCTCGTGTAATGCCAGCAAAATCTTTGTTAATAGCCATTTAAAGCCTTACATTGCAAATTTTCTGTTTCAGACCGCTTCCAAACGACCTTTTCCGTAGTGAACGACCCCGGTTTGCCTTGACTGGACGCGGCTGAAAACCTAATCTCAAACCAAGCATCCTTTTCGAATCGGAGCCGTCGGCGGTCCCGGCGGGCCGGATGCAATCTTACCGGACTTTTACGGACTGGGCGGCAATGATTCCTTACTACTGGCAATATCTCCCGCTGTTGATGCAGATTCTTGCCGCGCATTGCTTGGGCTGGGGATGGTTACGGCCTCGTGGTTTGTAGGACGGCATCGCAACACAACCACCAAACTGGCCGCTTATGAGTGCGGTATTGAAGCCGTGGGAGACGCCCGAGGGCGCTTCAGCGTGCGCTTCTATATGGTGGCTGTTCTGTTCATCCTGTTCGACGTGGAAGCGGTTTTCATCATGCCCTGGGCGGTGGTTTACCGCAAGCTGCCCTTGATTACCGGCAATAAGCTGTTTGGTTTCTGGGAGATGCTGGTTTATCTGGGTTTTGTGGCCGTGGGGCTCTACTACATTGTGCGCAAGGGCATCCTAAACTGGAGCCAGGACAAGGCGGATCTTTAGGATGGGCATGGGCAGACACACTTCTCGGCAAGGCAGCCGTGCTCGAGGGACTCCCGGAGCATCCGGCGGTCAAGGCTATTCTGGCCTGGAATCCGCAGGCCCTTGCGGACGCAAAATTTGACCGCAATGAGCTGACGCTGACCATCACAGCCGAAGAAATTCGCGCCGCGGCGGCCGCCGTGAAGGTAGCCGGCTATAACTTTTTCGAGGATCTGACCGCGGTGGACTGGTTCCCTTCTTCGCCGCGCTTCCAGTTGAGCTATCACATTCTGTCGCACACCTATAAAGAGCGCATCCGGTTGCGGGTAATGGTTGAGGGTGAAAGCCCGGCGGTTGAATCGATCACTTCAGTCTGGCCCTCGGCCAATTATTACGAGCGCGAAGTCTTCGACCTTTTCGGCATTCGATTCGACGGGCATCCCAACCTGCGCCGAATCATGATGCCTGACGATTGGCAAGGGCATCCCCTGCGCAAGGACTATCCGGTGGAGGGGTACCGCTAAATGAGAATTCAGGCACTCCCATCCTCGAAGCACCTTTGGCCGAAGGCGCAAAAGACCAGCACATGGTGCTGAACATGGGGCCGCAGCATCCGTCGACGCACGGCGTTTTGCGCCTGGTGCTGGAGATCGACGGCGAGATTGTCGTCCGGGTCTATCCGGAGATCGGCTACCTGCACACCGGCATCGAGAAGACCTGCGAGGCCAAGTTCTATCAGCAGGTGGTTCCGCTCACCGATCGCATCGACTACCTGAGCCCGATGGCCAACAACCTGTGCTATTGCCTGGCCGTCGAAAAGCTGCTCGGATTGGAAATTCCCGAGAAGGCGCAGTGGATGAGCGTTCTGCTCGCCGAGCTGACGCGCCTGAACTCTCACCTGGTCTGGCTGGGCACGCACGCCATGGACATTGGCGCCCTGACCGTCTTTCTCTATACCTTCCGCGAACGGGAAGACATTCTCGAATTTTTGAGGGCTTGTCTGGCCAGCGGATGATGACCAGCTACTTTCGCATCGGCGGGCTCTCAATGGAGCCGCCGCTCGACTTTTTCGATCGCGTGCAGACGCTTCATCCGTATCTTTCCGGAGAAGATCGACGAATATGCGAACCTGCTGACAGGCAATCCGATCTTTCGCAGCCGCTTGATGGGCGTAGGCTATCTGTCAGCCGCGGATGCCATTGCGCTGGGCGTGACCGGGCCGCCGATGCGCGCCTCAGGCGTGGATTTCGATCTGCGCCGCGATATGCCCTACTCCAGCTATGAGAAGTTTGAATTTAATGTTCCCGATTTCTGAGGCCGGAGACTGTTGGGCGCGGTATGAAGTGAGATTGGTGGAGATGCGGGAGAGCGTGAAGATTATCCAGCAGGCGCTGGACGGAATGCCGGAAGGGCCAATCAAAGCCGACGCGCCGAAGATTGTGCTGCCCGACCGGGAAAAGATGAAGACACAGATGGAAGCGCTGATCCATCACTTCAAGATTGTGACCGAGGGATTCGCGGTCCCGGCAGGCGAGGTTTATCAGGGAATTGAAAGCCCGCGCGGGCAGATGGGCTACTACGTGGTTTCGGACGGTACGGCCAAGCCATACCGGGTGCACATGCGCAATCCATCGTTCGCAACTTTGCAGGCGATTGAAACCATGTGCAAGGGACGCATGATCTCTGACCTGGTAGCGGTGATCGGTTCCATCGATATTGTGTTGGGAGAGATTGACCGTTGACGGCTCCGCCGCGTCGATCTTTTGGAGCAGATTGGGGGGGAGCTTTGGATTTCGCTGGCTTCCCTGCTCCGCAGCTACACCGCGGCTCATGGGCTGAACGGCAACCGGCAGGCGGCGGTTGAGCAGGATGAGAAACGGATTGTAGCGCGCCACGGCGAGCATTGGCTGGAGTTGCGGCGAACAGGGCTCGACAGTAAGCTGGCGGCGCGAAGATGGACAAAGTGGAATGCTGGAGTTGACGGAAGACGGGCGATTGAGATCGCAGTATCCCATGTTTCAAGAATCGAGACATGGGGAACCGGCGAAGAGGACGAAGAGATGGATTTGGCAGCCGAACGATGGGCGCGGGAGTTGATGCAATGAGTCCTGAGACCATGAGCCTGTTTTCGCCTCAACTGGCGGCGCGCTTTGACGCGCTGGTGGAGAAGTATCCGTGCAAACGCTCGGCGCTGGTTCCCATGCTGCTTTACGCACAGGACGAGATCGGCTACCTATCCGACGCGGTGGTTGCGGAAGTGGCAGAGCGCATCGGCATCACGGAGCTTGAGGTGCGCAATGTGGCTAGCTACTACTCCATGCTGCGCTTCAAGCCGGTGGGCAAATTCAACGTGCAGGTCTGCACCAATATCAGTTGCATGTTACGCGGGGCTTACGATATCTACGAACGGTTCCAGGACGAGCTGGGCATTGGGCCTAAGGAAATTACGCCGGACGGAGTTTTTTCGCTCGAAGAAGTCGAGTGTATCGGGGCTTGCAGTTGGGCGCCCGCCATCCAGGTAAATTACGACTATCACGACGAGCTCAAACTGGAGCTCGTGCCCGGAATTCTGGCTGGTTATCGAGGCAAGGCCGAAGCTGTGGAGAAAAAATCCGATGCCTAGGCTAGTCTCCCATCCCGATGAAGTGAAGATCGTATCGCAACGCTTTGGCTATGGCGCGGAACAAATCGAGAACTATCTCAAGCTGGGCGGTTACGCCTCCCTGAAAAAATGCCTGAAGCAAGGGCCGGAGTGGATTATCGACGAGGTAAAGGCTAGCAACCTGCGCGGGCGCGGCGGCGCTGGCTTCCCAGCGGCGATCAAGTGGTCGGCAGTGCCTAAAAATTCGATGAAGCCCAAATACATATTGGTGAACGGCGACGAAAGCGAACCGGGAACCTGCAAGGATCATTTGATCTTTCTGCACGATCCGCACGCGGTGATCGAGGGAACAATTATTGCCGGGTTGGCCGTCGGGGCAAAGCTGGGATTTATCTATCTGCGCGGCGAGTACCGCTATCTCATCGAAATTATGGAGAAGGCAGTCGCCGATGCCTACGCCAAGGGATTTCTGGGTAAGAAGATCTTTGGCTCCGATGCCGAGTTCGAGGTGATTGTGCAAACCGGTGCGGGCGCCTACGAAGTGGGCGAAGAGTCTGCGCTGATGGAGTCGCTCGAAGGCAAGCGCGGGATTCCTCGCATCAAGCCGCCCTTCCCAGCCATCGTGGGTCTCTATGGTGGTCCCACGGTCATCAATAATGCCGAGACATCGCCACGGTGCCGCACATGATTGAGATGGGCGGCGCGGCCTACGCGGCTGTGGGCTCCGAATAACGGCGGAACGCGCCTGTTTTCGATCAGCGGCCACGTGAAGCGGCCCGGCGTCTACGAACTGCCTATGGGCTACAACCTGAAGAAGATGATCACGAAGGTTGCCGGTGGTGTTCGCGCTGGGCGAAAGCTGAAGGCCGTAGTTCCCGGCGGGTGTTCGACCCCGGTGCTGCTGCCCGAGGAGATTGATATTGGGATGGACTTTGACCAGGTGGGCAAGGCTGGTTCGATGCTGGGCTCGGGCAGGCGTGGTGGTGATCGACGACCAGACCTGCATGGTTGAGTTCGCACTGCGCACCATGAGCTTCTATCAGCACGAAAGCTGCGGATGGTGCATTCCCTGCCGCGAGGGAACTGACTGGCTGAAGAAGACGCTCACTCGTTTTCATGTCGGGTTTTGGCGTAGACCAGGGATATCGACAACATGCAGCATATCTGGCCGAAAACATGCTGGGCCGAACGTTTTGCCCGCTGGGCGACGCGGCGGCCATGCCCATGGTGGCTTTTGTGAAGAAGTTTCGCAAGGAGTTTGAAGACCACCTGAACGGCAAGCCCTGCCCGTTTGCAAAGCATGTGGAATTGGCGGTGGTTTAAGGAACGCTGGAGACGAATGGCAGACGTAACATTCAAAGTCGACGGTAAGAAGCTGACGGCTCCCGCGGGGACGCTGCTGATCGACGCTTGCCGCAAGGCAGGCATCGGGATTCCGGCTTTCTGCTACTACCCAGGACTGAGCCTGCAGGCTGCCTGCCGCATGTGCGTGGTGCGTCAAGAAAAGGTGCGCAAGCTGCAGACGGCCTGCACCACCACGGTGGCCGAGGGCCAGGATTTCATTACCGAGTCGGCGGAGATTGCGCAGGCGCGCAAGGGGACGATCGAACTGCTGCTCGGCAACCACCCGCTCGATTGCCCGGTCTGCGACGCCGGCGGCGAGTGCGAACTGCAGGACATGACCTTCAAGTACGGCGCGGGCGAAAGCCTGTACGCGGAGGCAAAAGAACATCGCGAAGAGCAGCAGTGGTCGCCGGCTGTCTATTATGATCGCCCACGCTGCATTCTCTGTTATCGCTGCATCCGCATGTGCGGCGAAGGCATGGATGTATGGGCGCTGGGCGTGCAGAACCGCGGCGTGCGTTCGGTGATTGCGCCCAACGGCGGCGACCAACTGGACTGCGAGCAGTGCGGCATGTGCATCGACGTTTGCCCTGTGGGCGCGTTGACCAGCGGCAGTTATCGTTATAAGACGCGGCCCTGGGAGATGAACCACGTTTCCACGGTTTGCACGCATTGTGCGGATGGCTGCAAGGTAACGCTGGGGGTGCGGCAGATCAACGATGGTTCTGAGATTGTGCGCGCAGACAATCGCGACAAGAGCGGCATCAAT
>CAWAEU010000004.1:0-6482 GCA_963780975.1 uncultured Acidobacteriaceae bacterium
TATCTTGATGGGCGGGCGCTGGAGGCGATTCTGGGCGCGACTCCGGGCGAGATTGCTTCTCTGCTGGAGAGGATTGGGGCGGGGAAGTCCGCTGTGCAGCCGGCGCCGGGCAAATGGAGCGCGGCGGAGATTGTTTGCCACCTGGCGGACTGCGAATTGGTCTTCGGGTTCAGGCTGCGGCAGACACTGGCCGAGGATGCGCCGGTGGTCCAGCCCTTTGACCAGGACAGGTGGGCTGTGACTTATCAAGGCATTCCGACGGGTCAGGCGATGGAGGTTTTTTCGGCGCTGCGAGGCTGGAATTTGCAACTGATCGACGGGGTTATGCCGCAGGCGGCTAGTAGAAAGGTTACCCATCCGGAGCGGGGCACGATGACCTTCAAGACCCTTGTGGAGACCATGGCCGGGCACGATCTGAACCACCTGGGACAGTTGCGGAAGATGGCCGGCGCGGCTGTTTGAATATTTGGTTACAAGTGGGCCCGATGTTCGGTAGAATTCTCGCATGAAGGGTAACCCGAAGGTCATCGAACACTTGAATCGTGCGCTTCGCGAGGAGCTCACCGCCATCAACCAGTACTTTCTTCACGCGGAAATGTGCGAGAACTGGGGATATGAACGGCTATCCAAGTACATCAAAATGCAATCCATTGGCGAGATGAAGCACGCCGAGTCTCTGATGGAGCGCATTTTGTTTTTAGACGCCACGCCCAGCATGGAGCCGCTGAAACTTTCAATTGGCGGAAACGTCAAGGCCATGATCGAGGCCGACTTGAAGCTGGAGGTCGATGCCGTGGCCATGTATAACGAGTCGGTTCGCATTGCGACGGAAGAGAAAGACAACGGCTCGCGGGATCTTTTTGTCACTTTGCTCAAGGATGAGGAAGATCACGTGGACTGGCTGGAAGCTCAGATGCACCAGATTAACGAGCTGGGGTATGAGCGGTATCTGACCATGCAGATGGGTGAGGAAAAGTAGTATCAGTCTCTTCAAATAAATTCTGACAGCACGTGCAAGATTTCGCCGTTGCTCCGTTCATGGGAATGGACAGCGGCGAATTTGCGTTTGGGAACCATTTTGCTCCGGCCGGGGTCCAAAGAGAGTAGCATTCCTGTTTATTGGCCCGAGGAGGCTCCGATGCGCCGTATGCTTGCCGTTTTCTGTCTTGCCACCTTCACCTTGACCCTTGCCGCGCAGTCACCGGCCGGGTCCCAAGCCAAACAAAAAACAGCCGGGCCTTCCTCGGTGGTGGGTGTACTTCCATCGGCGTCAAAAACATTACCCATCGATCTGCCGGTGCGCAAGGTGGTGCTTTACAAGAATGGCGTGGGTTACTTTGAGCACGCCGGGACGGTGAGCGGCAACCAGCGCGTGGCCATCGACTTTACTTCGCCGCAGTTGAACGACGTGTTGCAGTCGCTGACGGTGCTGGACGAGGGCGGCGGGCGGATTGGCGGGGTGAATTACAACTCGACGACGCCGCTGGCCGAGCAACTGAAGTCGCTCTCGCTGGGGATGAGCGACGACCCGACTTCAACGGAGCTTTTCCAGGCGCTGCACGGGCAGCGGGTCGAGGTGACGGGCGGGCCGGGCGGCGCGATTACCGGGCCGGCTGATGTCGATTGAGACGCGGACGGAGAAGATCCCGGCGATCGAGAGCGACGCGACGGTGGACAAGTTTTATCTGACGCTGGTGGCGGCGTCGGGCGCGGTGCGGGTGATTGAGCTGACGCCGGCGCTGAGCGTGCGGCCGCTGGATGCGGGCTTGCAGGGGCAGCTCGATCGCTATCTTGAACTGCTGAGCACGACGCACGCGACCGGGCTGCGGCACTTGACGCTGGATGCGCTGGGGCAGGGGCAACGCGAGCTGCGGGTGAGCTACATCAGCGAGGTTCCGGTGTGGAAGTCAACTTACCGGATGGTTTTTCCGCGCGTGGCAAACGGCTCGGCGATTGTGCAGGGCTGGGCGGTGGTGGATAACACCGTGGCGCGGATTGGGACAATGTGCAGTTGTCGCTGGTGGCCGGGGCGCCGCAGAGCTTTATTCAGCCGCTCTCGCAGCCGCTTTATACGCGGCGGCCGGAGATTCCGATTGCTACCGAGGTGGAGACTGACGCCGCAGACGCATGAGGCGGCGGAGATGGAGGAGCCGGTGCCGTCGCCGCAGAGTGATGCAGCGATGCAGCCTATGCCTACGGCCGGTAGGCAGTGGCTACAGCGCCAAAAAGATGAGTTATGGGGCTGTGGGGCGTAGCGGAATTGGAGGCTCGTCGGGCTTTTCCGCTAGCGGGAATGCCCCTGATATGGCTAATGAGTCCGTTGGCTCGGGCGCTGGCATTGGCCGGTGTCGCCGGCGGCGTTTACCGCGCCACCGATGCCATTCAGGAGGGCGACGTCTCGACCAACGCCTTCGACGACTTCTTTGAGTACGCGCTCACCGCAGCCGGTGACGATTCACAAGAACGAGTCGGCGATGGTGCCCATTCTGCAGCAGGATTTGCCGGCCGAGCACGTGACGCTGTGGAGCGAGAAAGAGCCGACGCCGCTGCGCGCGGTGTGGCTTGAAAACAATTCGAAGCTGACGCTGGACTCGGGCAGCTTTTCGATCTTTGAGAGCGGCGAGTTTGCCGGCGAGGGGCTGCTCGATCCGATTCATCCCGGCGAGAAGCGGCTGCTCTCGTATGCCGCCGACCAGGCGGTGCGCGTGAAGGTGACGGCGCGCGACAGACCAGCGCACGCTGCACCATGTGAAGATTCACAAGGGGTCGATCGTGGAGACCCACATGAATGTGGCTTCGGTCACCTACTCGGCGACCAATCAGCGGACGAGGATCGCGTGGTGCTGATCGAGCATCCGCGCCGCGACCAACGGCTGGACGCTGGACGAGGCGATCTGAAGGCGGACGAGACTACGCCGAATCTCTATCGCTTCAAGCTGCCGGTGGCGGCGCATTCGACGGCCAAGCTTGAGGTGCGGGAGCATGGGCCGGAGAACACATCGGTTGGCGCTGAAAGCGAATTAGAACCAGACGGTCTATTTGCTCGACCTGGTCAAGCGCGTTCCCGATGCACTCGAGAAGCTGAAGCCGGTGATCGACGCGCAGACGGCGCTGGCCGACCTGGACCGGCGCATGGCCGAATCCAAGAAGACTGAAGAGCCGCCACGGCCGACGAGGCGCGCGACCGGGAGAACTTGACCGCGCTGAAGGGCAACGATGCGGCCAAGCGATTTGTGGACGAGCTGAACCGCGCCGAAGACCAGTTGCAGACCACGCGCAAGCAGATCGCCGACCTGGAGCAGCAGAAGACAGGCCGCGGTGGAGAAGCTGAATGGAGATGATTGCGGGGATCAGCTTTGATTGGGACGTGAAATAGCAGGGAACAGGGAACAGGGAACAGGGAGCAGGGATACTCAGCGGTTGAGAGTTGTGCTATCCCAGGTCTCAAAAGCGAGACCTGGGGCAACCACCGTTTTCTGTTACCTGATTTATTCTCTGTTTGCTATTGCCTCTTTTGTTTGTCCCGTCATGGCGTAGAGGATGGCGCGGGCGGTGGAGTCTTCGCTTTCGTGGGAGCAGATCATCAGGTCGTAGAGGTGGAGGTTGCACCAGTTCTTGCCGAAAAACTGTTGCATGTATTTGGCGCGCTGTTCATCGACGGTGCGGATGCGCTGCTCTATGTTGGCGCCCTTCTCCAGGCGCTCGCGCAGGCGCAGGAGGCGTTCTTTCAACGGCGCGTAGACGAAGGCGTGATAGACATCGGGCTTGTGCTGGAGAATGCACTGAGCGCCGCGGCCCACGATGACGCAATTGCCTTCGGTACCAGGCTTGTTCGACGATTTTCTGGGTGAGTTTTACCGTCTGCTCGGCATCGAAGACGGAGTCTTCGCGGAGTTCGAGGCCGGCGGCCAGGGCTGCCGAGCGCATGGCCTGCTGGTTGAAGCGGCGAAGCCATGAGTCAACGTGCTCGTCGTAGTGGCGGACCACATTGGGATCGACGTGGGCCGCGTAGGCGATGGCGTCGATGATATCGCGGTCCAGCAACTTCCAGCCCAGCCATCCGGCAATGGTTTCAGCGATGCGTCCTCCGCCACTGCCGAACTCCCTGTTGACGGTCAATACCCGGTATTTCATTCTTGCCCCCTTACTAGTGATTCCTGCGGAGCGGTTTTGAGGTGCATGGAGTTGCAGATCATTTGCGCGACAGCCGGTACCATTTCTATTTTGCGGTTGCCAATTATAAGACGGCATTGCCGAATGCGCGATATGGGGAATTGCGTAAGACCGCGCGGATGCAGATAACAAAAACCCCGGCCGAGGCCGGGGTTTTTGCACTGCAAACGAAAGCGGAATTACATGGCTGCTACAAAATCGGGAACGACGAAGGCTGCATTCTCCTGCAGCAACTGGGTCATGCGGGCTGCCATGCCGGTATACATTTGAGCGGCACGGAAGGCATTGATGCGGACACCTTCGCTGGCCTGCGAGAATGCGTACTGGCCCAGGGCCATGAGAACGCAGAGGCGAATCTGCATGGCGTCGCTGCGCAGGGTTTCCAGCAGCAGGCGATCAACATCCTTGCAGTGCCTGGTGGCGAAGTCGGCCATCTCCAGCATCACCTTAGCATTTTGGAACATCACCCACAGACCTTTGGGGCCTTCCATGCGCTTCCATGCGTCTTCAGGGGTGGCGCTCAATCCTTCTTTCCAAAGGAAATGATCGCTCAACTCACGCGCGCTCCAGTCGGGGCGCAGACGGAGCAGGAGTGAGTCCCAGGTTTGTGAGTTGCGACGCCTCACCCCATTGCGCCACTTAATAAAGTAGAGCGCGATGCCCGCCACGGCCGCGATTTGTAACGCGTAAAAATCATTGGTAACCCTCGTACAGGCGTTCAGTCACCAAAAAGCCGGTTACACTCGGCTTTCACATAGTTTTGCCGTACCTACAACTTGTAGCAGAATATTAATCAAATGCGGCAAAAATATTGGGGTACTAACACATAAGTTGTAGATCAAAAGGACGAAGGGAAGCACGTACTAAAGTAACGATGCGGCTGGCCGGAGCCTGCCAATCACACGTGGGGCGCGGATTCAAAGGTATGGGGTGGTGGGCTCAGCGGTTTCGGCCTCTGCCATCCACAGACGATGCATTGGTGAAGAGTAGAGGTCGAGTTTCGGACTTTTTGGGGGCAAATGCATAGATCCAATAGAGCAAGGTAAACGCGTAGCTGGCAGATACGGCCTGGTCGAGAAAGTGGTACATGGGGCCGAGCGTCTGATGGGTGTGAAGGATGGAGACGGACAGGGCGACGAAGGAGTAAAAGCCGAAACCGGTGACGATGCGCAGTTCGCGATCAGGCCAGTGCAGGCCTTGCAGGCTGCTCCACCATACAAGCGCGAGAACAAAACCGGCTCGCAAAATGGCAACGGATTGCAGCAAATGAACGAGCAGCTTGCCAGTGAAAGTGCTATACATGGGCGCCGACCATGCGGCCATTTGCCAGATGAGGGCAGCGGCCATGGGGATCAGGAGCGTGAGGATAATTACTCTGGGCGAACTGCCGCGATTGTGATGCCGGACAGACCTGGCCAATTCGAGCAGAATTCTAAATTGGTAGAGGGCGTCAATTGTGAATTCAATGAGATAAAACCAGAGATACCTCTCAGGCCAGATGGATAAGACAATCCCTGTGGTGATATCGATGCAGAGGCACCAGCCTATATATAGGGTAAAGATGGGAAGAGTTCGAAAGATGCGCCTGCGCAGAAGGCAGGCGAGAAGAACCACTTCCATGACGATACAGGCTAATAAGAGTGCACTATCCGTACTGTCCAGTTTCAACGCTCCCTTGACTTACGAGTTCTGGCGGCAACAGAGTCCGCCAGTCCAACACGAGTAGATCTGGCAGCTCCGGCCACGGCCAGGAGCAGATCTTGCATCTGGGGAGTGAACTCCTGCCGAACAGCCTCTTTCTGCGCGAAACTGAATACCCAATAGAGCAGGGTAATGATGGAACTGGCGACAACGGCCTGATTCAGGTGATTGTAAAGTGGTCCCATAGACGGATGGGTGTGCATCATGGCCACGGCGAGGCCAACAATCGCGTAGAAGCCGAACCCAGTGGCCACCTGCAATTCGCGGTCACGCCAGCCGATGGAGAGTAACTGGCTGCAACCGGCCATCATCAGGAAGAAAAGGATTTGGAGGATGGAGGTAGTTTGCTCGAGCCGCATGAGGAAATGCCATTCCGGGCAGATAGCTAAACCCTGGGATGCTTGCAAAGGGCCAGATCAGGGCGCCGAGCGCCAAGACCAATCCTGCAACAACCAACCATGCGCCATGCGGCAATGAAGAGCGAAAGGGGCGGAAGATGGACCAGGCCATTTCAATAAGAACCGCAAATATCAGGGATGAATCTACAAGTACCCCGGTCACGTAGGCCGTTAGATCGCTGACATGGAAGTAGTGAAAGACAGTAAAAT
>CAWAEU010000005.1:0-9104 GCA_963780975.1 uncultured Acidobacteriaceae bacterium
CTACGATTCCAATGGGTCGTTCGCGGCCTGCGGCAGCTCCACCGCGATCGTTATCCAAACTCTACCTGAGTCAGGCCAGCGCCTCGACTCGGGGATCATCATGATCTGTCGCCGCCCACGCGGCTTCTATGACCTTCTACACGGGGTGTCGCCCGGACTCGCGAGCCGTGAAGGCCTCCGGTGACAGGTACGTCGTGACGTTCATGCCTCCCGGCCGTCGCCGCAGGGAGACATACGTCAACACAGCGGGCATGATGTCAAGCGGACGCCACGCAAAGAGCGAGACTGCACGTCGCAGGGTCTTCGCATCCTTGGGGGTCAGGAATTCGCATGCGCGTTCGATGCTGTAAGCGTCGTGAGGCGCGTAGAAGCGAATTGGAACATGCAACGTCGCATTTGGCGCATCTTGGTCGGCCGTGAACGAGCAAGGGCGGGAACCGTCCAGGTGTTGTTCGAAACTCCTTCCAAGCTGAAAGCTTGGTGGGAGTAGTTCATGTGTGCGATGAACGCCCGGTGCAACTCACACTCAAAAGAGAGTTCCTCTTGGGAAAGCCCCAACTCAGAACGAAGCACCTTCATTTTCGTTGCAAGGACCTGCCTTGTATTTTGCTGAGGAGCATTTTTGGTCGCAACCATGACCGTTCCAGCTCCATCATGCCGATAGGTGTGTTGCGTATTTCAACAGCCCGAATAGTCGGGAATAATTCCAACATGAGCGAAATGATCAGCGGGCTGCGCTCGATCAGCGGAAATCCGACGGGAAGTCCCTATCGCCTGAAGGAGATGCTGGACGTAGCCTGCTGCGGCACGGCGTGAAAGCCAGCACCGAATCCTTCCCTATGGCCCAGGCCAATGCGGCGATTGAGAAGGTGAAGAAGAACAAGGTGCGCTATCGTGCCGTGCTGGCGAATTAGGGTTTGACGTTTTTTTCTATTTAGACCGCAACTTCCGGGCGGGAATGCTGTCTGAGAGAGTAGTAGCCGGTTGGGAGAATGCCCACAGCCTGCAGTGCTGAATGAAGTGGTTGCCCGGTCTGTTTGAGGAGTGATGCAGGGCAAAGCGAAACAGCACGAGGAGGATTTTATGCGGAGAGTACGCCTGGTTCTGTTTGCAATGCTTCTGGCTGTGCCGCTGGCGGTAACGGCCAGTGCACAAGTAGCGGTGGGGGTTGGCGTCGGACCCGCGATCGTCGATGCTCCCGTGGACGACCGTACTCCGGTCTGCGATTGGGGCTATTATCCCGCGCAGCCTACCCCTCCACCGCGCGACCCCGGCGGTGAGGCGAGAAAAGGGGAAACGCCTGCTCCGTCTCCATTTTCTGCCCCGGCGCCGTCTCCGCATGCTGTTTCACTCAATCCCGTTGAGGCCGAGACGCTGGCCAGGGCGCAGCAGGGCGATCATTTAGCCTTCGCCCGGCTATACGCTTTGCACAAAAGACGCATCTATACATTATGTCTGCGCATGGTGGGCAATACCGCTGAGGCTGAAGATCTGAC
Organism: uncultured Acidobacteriaceae bacterium; assembly: GCA_963780975.1. Taxonomy (GTDB): domain Bacteria; phylum Acidobacteriota; class Terriglobia; order Terriglobales; family Acidobacteriaceae; genus Telmatobacter. The sequence continues at coordinate 1,497 of CAWAEU010000005.1, forward strand.
CCAGGAAGCCTTTCTCCAGTTGCATCGCAAAATCGGCACCTTCCGCGGCGACTCGGCATTCTCTACCTGGCTGCATCGCATGGTCATCAACGTGGTTTTGATGCACCTGCGCAAGAAAGGTTTACCGCTGATTTCTCTGGATGAAGCCATGGAACCCGTTGCCGCTGAACGTCCCGGACGCAGCTTCAGCGCTCCCGATCTCAACCTGGCCGGCTCCATTGACCGCATGGTTCTTGAGCGCGCCATCGCCACGCTGCCGGCAGGCTACCGCATCGTCTTCATCCTGCACGACATCAAGGGCTATGAGCATAATGAGATTGCCTCCATGCTCGATTGCTCCCTGGGCAACAGCAAATCACAGCTGCACAAGGCGCGGCTCAAGCTGCGCGACGCCCTGCGCAACTACCCCCGGCAGGAGAACAGGCGATGACTGAAGACCCCGGAAAATTGAGCTGTTCCGAATTTCAGGCACAATTGCCTGAGCTGATCGGCGGCGGGCGACGCCCATCGTCTTCCATCCCCATATCCAAAGCTGCGAGTGTTGCCGGGCCCTGCTCACCGATCTTGAAAACATCGCCAAAGCTGCCCGTTAACTTGCTCCCCTTGAGAGGAACCCCCGACAAAGTTGTGGAAGCAAATTGAAGCAGCCATCAAGAAACAGAACAATCTCCCCCTAATACGTGCTCATCTCAGCCCTCGCGCAATGTCCGGTTTAATATCATTTGAGCAGCTGAATCCTCATCCAGCCGGCTTACCTTACTCACCTTCCAGTCAGTTTGGCCGATACTCCTTCGAGCAGGTGCATCCATTCGATAAGGTGCCTTAACTGCGGAGTGTCCCGAGTTGAATGCTCTGGACAGCGCAAGACGGAGTTTGCTTCCACGGAACGGACGCGGGCAAGGGAACCAGCCCCCACGCAGAACCGTAAAGACTTACGGGTGCAAGGGTTGAGGATGCTCAGGGAAAGGGGCCAAAGCGCAGCATTCCTGAAACTTTTTCATTTCTGCGCCGTCTAATGAAGAAAAGTTGATAAGAGGACGCTCAATGCCAAATAAGCCACCTATCCCGCTGCCAGACAAGACCCCATCCGCAAAAGATACCCAGGCCGTACGCAGGATCCCCGTTCTTCCGGTAAGGGAGACGGTCCTGTTTCCCCATGCCGTACTGCCCTTGACGGTAGGCCGTGAAAGCTCCATCCAGCTGATTGAGTCGCTGGGCGAGGAGCGGACCATCGTCGTCACCGCCCAGTTGGACCCACGCCTGGACTCGCCCAAACCCGGCGATCTTCATGCCGTGGGAACGCTGGCCACGGTGCACAAAGTCGTGCGCATGCCCAACCAGAGCCGCTTCGTCTTCACCGAAGGCGTCAAGCGCGTGCGCCTGGTCCGCTACATCCAGACCGAGCGCTTCATGGTAGCCGAGGTCGAGACCCTCGAAGACATCGAGCCTGCCGTCAGCTCCGGCTTTGAAGCTCTGGTGCGCAACGTCGATCGCCCAGTTCCAGCAGATCGTCTACGAGTCGCATACCCTCTCCGACGAGCTGCGCACCATCGCGGCAAACATCGAAGAGCCCAGCCGACTGGTCGACTTTGTCGCCTCCTCGCTGCCCTTCCTCACTACCGATGACAAGCAGAAGTTGCTTGAAACCTCGAGCATCGTCTTTCGCCTCGAGCTGTTGAACAGCCACCTAGCCAAGGAGATTGAGGTGCAGCAGTTGCGCACCAAAATCCAAACCGAGGTTCAGGACCAGGTGCAGCAGTCGCAGCGCGACTACTATCTCCGCGAGCAGCTCAAGGCCATCCAGAAGGAACTCGGCGAGCAGGACGATAGCCAGCGCGAGACCGACGAGCTGCACCAGAAGATTGAAGCCGCCGGCATGCCGGAGGACGTGAAGAAAGAAGCCATGAAGGAGCTCGCGCGCCTCTCGCGCATGTCTCCCATGGCCGCCGATTACTCGCTCACCCGCAATTACATTGAGTGGCTGGCCGTCCTTCCCTGGGCCAAAAGCTCCGGCTCCAAAGTCGATATCGGCAAGGCCAAAGAAATCCTCGACGAGGACCACTACGAGCTCAAAAAGGTGAAAGATCGCATTCTCGACTATTTGAGTGTGCTCGAGCTGAAGCCTGACATGAAGGGTCCCATCCTTTGCTTCGTCGGCCCTCCCGGGCGTGGGCAAAACCAGCCTCGGCCGCTCCATCGCCCGCGCCCTGGGACGCAAGTTCCAGCGCATCTCCCTGGGCGGAATGCACGACGAAGCGGAGATTCGCGGCCACCGTCGCACCTACATCGGCGCGCTTCCGGGCCAGATCATCCAGAGCATTCGCCGGGCTGAAACCAACGACCCGGTCATCATGCTCGACGAGATTGACAAGCTGGGACGCGACTTCCGCGGCGACCCCGCGTCCGCGCTTCTTGAGACGCTCGATCCTGAGCAGAACTCCGTCTTCCGCGACAACTATCTCGACGTGCCTTTCGATCTGTCGAAGACGCTCTTCATCTGCACGGCCAACATGCTCGATCCCATTCCGCCGCCGCTGCTTGACAGGATGGAGTTGATCTTCCTGCAAGGCTACAGTGAGGAGGAGAAGGTGCACATCGCCTTCCGTTACCTCATCCCGCGCCAGATCAAGGAGAATGGCATCACGCCTGAGCAGATCGAGTTCCCCGAGGATGCGTTGCGCCACCTTGTGCGCCACTATACCCGCGAAGCCGGCGTCCGCAAGCTTGAGCAGGTGCTGGGCACCGTCTGCCGCAAGCAGGCTCGCCGCGTAGTCGAAGGCCACAATGAAAAACTGGTGGTCACCCGCGAAGTGCTCAAGGAGTTCCTCGGCGGCATCCAGGTGCGTGTGGACACCGAAGTCGCGGAGCGCGTAAAGCGTCCCGGCGTGGCCGTTGGTCTTGCATGGACGGCGGCCGGAGGCGACATTCTCTTCATCGAGGCCAACAAGATGAAGGGCAAGGGCGGCTTCACCATGACCGGCCAAATCGGCGAGGTCATGCAGGAGTCCATGCAGGCCGCGCTCACCTGGGTGCGGTCGAACGCCGCCAGTTTGGGCCTTGCCGAGGACTTTACCAAGGAGATCGACCTGCACATTCACGTGCCCGCAGGTGCGATTCCCAAAGACGGTCCTTCAGCCGGAGTAACCATGGCCACGGTGCTGGCTTCGCTGCTTACCGATACGCCGGTGCGTCCGCTAACCGCCATGACCGGCGAAATCACCCTCAGCGGCAATGTGCTGCCTGTGGGCGGCATCAAGGAGAAGTTTCTTGCCGCGCGCCGGGCCGGGGTTGAAACCATCATCCTCCCCGCCGAAAACCACCAGGACGTCGAAGAGGATCTGACGGCGGACTTGATCGGCGGCGTCACCATCCACTACGCCAGCCGCATTGAAGATGTACTCGCCGTGGCTCTGCCGCAGATGAAAGCGCAACCAGCCGCGCAGTCGGCGTCACCCGAGCTAGTGGTAAACACCAAGAGCGCCGCGGCGTAACCGTTGCAGAGACCAATACATGAGAAGGCCGGCGAACCTGCCGGCCTTTTGCTGTGCAGGGTGTAGAGCCGGTCTCCTGACCGGGGCCCCGGCAAGCCCGCTATTGGCTTGCTGGGTGAGAGACCGGCTGTCGTGCGGGCATCCATGCCCGCACTGTATCCCCCGCCTGTACAAAAAAAGAGCAACTTTAGTGATTCCCGCCTGCTGAATTCCACAAATCTGCCGATAAAAACGACAGAACCCAGTGCGCAGTAGCGCGCGTAGAGCGGAGACTATGGCGACCACACCGGTAACCCCTCATCAAATCGTGCCGTTACACCTGTCCGGAAACACCACCGAGCAGCAGAACAAGCAGCTCCAGGAGTTTCTCGGCTCGGCCGTTCAGGAGGCCTATCAGACGGCCATCGAAAACCTCGACCGCCAAAGCGCGCAAACTGTGTTAGACAAGGGAATCAAGCTCAGGTCCGAAGTCGCCGGCCAGGTCGTAGAGATCATTCACCGCAATACGGCCAGCGACAAATTCAAAGACGAGGAAATGGGCTCCAACCGCGTCTATCCGCCCACCTACCGCGTGCGCCCGGTTGAAGCGCAGGTAACGGCGCTGAAAAAGCTCTTTCCCAGCCTCGGCAACTGCCATTGAGAAGCTGGGCCGTCGCAGCTCCCCGAGGGCGCCGAGGCCTGGTTTGTCATTCCGCGCTGGCAGGCGTTGGCTGACACCTACAACGAAGCGGTAGAACTGGTGGTCGCAGTTCTATCTACCAAGCGCAGATTTTCCAACCGCATCATCGGCGGCTTGGGCCCCACCTACCTGCGCCAAAGCGAGCGCACAAAATTGGCTGAGAAGATTCTCGCCGAGCAGCAGGAAGGCAGTGACCTGCTTGTGGTTGCCGCGCAGGCCGGCATGCTGCATCGCGGCTCCTCGGCCCGCCGCACACGCGTAGCCATGGCCGGCAACGAGTTCGGCCTCGGCATTTTCGCCTTCGCATGCATCCTCCTCACCCACCCTGAACGCCTCTCCACCGGCGATACGCTCATGGTTGACTGCGGCGGCGACGAATATTCTGTGCGCGGTGACTACACCTTCGACCGCGTCCCCCTCTTCGACTACGACCTCAGCGGCATCGAGTTCAGCATCTTCTACGAAGACCGCGCCCGCAACCTCTGGGGTACCCCCACCGGCTTCCTCTACAAGCTGGTGTGAGAAGAGCAGGGAACAGGGGGAACAGGAAATAGTGATTAGGGATCGGAGACTAAACATGAATCAAACTGGGTGCCCCAGCTAAAACTGGGTGCCCCAGGTCCCTAGCATTTGGGGACCTGGGATACCACGGCATTCAACCGTCGAGTTTATCTAATTACTAACCCCTAACCCCTAACCCCTGCTTTGTCCCGTCCAACCTGCAAGGGATATCCTTCTTAGCGTGAGACAAGCGCAACTCTTACCGTTTGGCGTGATGAAAAACCGGATATGTATTTCCACGGACAAATTGTGTTCGAGTGAAGGGTACGGGCTTCAGCCCGTACATTCAAGATTTGAAAGTGTAAGGGCTTTAGCCTCTGAGGGATGCTTTCGGGAGGAATACCTGGTTCATTTATTTTAGGCAGATTCAACTGTTTTATAAACCGGCTATGTGCCTCGTTGGCTGCCTGCGCGTTGCTATCTCTCGCGCCACTCATGACACCCGCACAGGAACCCACCCTCCACGTCGACGTAAAACTGGTCAATGTCTTCGTCAACGTCACTGATCGCAACGGCGCCATCGTTAGCGGTCTCACCCGCGATGATTTCGCCCTCACTGAAGACGGCAACCCGCAGCAGATAGCGGTCTTCGAGCGCCAATCGGAACTTCCCCTCAACCTCACCCTGGCCATCGACACGTCGGGCAGCGTGCGCAAAGACATGGTCTGCCGAAGCAGATGCGGCCCGGCATTTTGCCCATGCCATCCTGCGCCCGCAAGACCAGATGAGCCTGCTCGAGTTCGCCACCGATGTGCATGAGGTCATTCCCTTCACCAACAAAGTAGCTGAAATCGATCACGGCCTCACTCAATTGCACGGCGACTGGGCCACGGCGCTCTACGACGCCATCGTCGTGGCCTCTAGACCGGCTGAGCAAAAACTCAGGCCGTCGGGTGCTCGTCCTCGTCTCAGACGGGGATGACACGGCTCACGCTTCCACGTACGCCCAGGCCCTTGGGCGGCTCTGCGCAACGAGGTAATGATCTACACCATCATCGATGTGCCCATTGAAGCCAGCGCCGGGCGCGACCTGGGCGGCGAGCACGCGCTGATCACGCTGGCCGAAGAGACCGGTGGCAAGAGTTTTTATTCGGGCAGCGGCGCGCAGGGCGATCTGGATAAAGCCTTTGCCCACGTAAGCGAAGACCTGCGCACTCAATATCTCCTCGGCTACTACCCGAAAGATCAACTGCGCGGCAGCGCATTTCACCGCGTGCAGGTCACGGTTCCCCGCGCCTCACCCGATGCTTTCACCATCCGCCACAAGTCCGGCTATTACCTTGATTCCCCCGCCAAAGACAAATGATTCTTACGGATTCCTAGATAGGTCTCTCAAAAATACCTGTGGTGACTTTGCAGATAATTACCCTCTCGCGGCGCACAATTGGAATTGGAAAGTGCACAACACTTTCATTGCGCCGCACACAAATAGGGCGTCTGAAAAGTGCAAATAACCTGTTTGTTATCAGGAATCTGCAAATAAATTCATTGGAATGAAGAATTTGCAGCACATTTAATGCTCCATCCCATTGAAAGCAAGGAATTTATTTGCAGAAATAGGGGGGAGTGGGGGTTGAGGTTGGAAAGAAAGATGCCCGGTTCAAAGTGTCGGACGTCCGCCCGGTTTATACCCCCCCCATTTACCCCCCCCAGGAGAGTGTTTAACTGACTGTGAAACTGTGAGACGCCTAACTATCATGAAATCAATTGTTTCGCCATAAAAGCCAACCAAGCGCATGAACCCCGAAAAACACGAAGGCATTTAATTTCCACAGAATCAGCGAGTTGAATTGAGGAGCAAAGCCCCTCACAGAACTTTTGATTCTGTGAACCTGTGAGCCCCGACGCAACAATCTTCCGGCATTCTCACTCACTGCAAGCAGTTCAATTCTTAACCTCAGATAAACGCCCATTCTGCAAACTAGAAACTCCGCTTTAACTCTTTGCATCTACAATTGCAGAATGACTTCGCCACTTTCCAAGCGCCACCGTTCCAAGGCGCCTCCGCCGGGTGAAACCGGACAGGAAGCGCTCTACCTGCGCTCCCTCAGCGACCGCCAGGTAATCATCCAGATCAAGCTGCGCGATGGAGAGACGGTGCGTGGTTGGATTGAGTACTTTGACGACACCATGTTGCGTCTCACGCGCGAGGGCCAGCCGAATCTCTTTATCTACAAGCATCAAATCCGCACCATCACTGAAGCCGGCCGCAAACACGTTTCACGGCCTGACAGCTTGAGAGCGCCAGAAACGAACGGCTCCAATGGGGCAACTTATTGAGCGGCGTGGCGGCAACGGATCTCGAGTGGGTTCCCAAAGCCTCGGCCATTGCGGAAGAAGCGGGCGCGCGGCTGCGTGAGTATTTCGTTCAGGGCGTTGAAACCGAATACAAAGGCGGCGTTGACCTGGTAACGGTAGCCGACCGAACCTCAGAAAAGCTGATTCGCGAGCGGCTAGCCGAGGCCTTTCCTGATTACGGCATCTACGGCGAAGAGGGAACAAGGGAGCATCTGGAGAGCGAGTATCGCTGGTACGTTGACCCGCTCGACGGCACCACCAACTTCGCCCACGGCTTTCCGCAGTTTTGCGTTTCGCTTGGCCTGGAACAGCGCCGCGGGAATCAAAGCGGGCGAGGACGGAACGCTGGTAGCCGCCGTCATCTACGATCCCATGCGCAATGAGCTCTTCACCGCCGAGCGCGGACGTGGAGCTTTGCTAAACGGCAAGCCAATGCATGTTTCGCGCATTCCCGAACTCGGCGAGGCACTGATCGCCACCGGCTTTCCCAGCCGCAAGCGTCACGACAGCCCTAATATTCACTTTTACCAGGAGTTCACTTTACGCTCCCACGGCGTGCGTGGGGCCGGCTCAGCCGCA
>CAWAEU010000006.1:0-68480 GCA_963780975.1 uncultured Acidobacteriaceae bacterium
ATTTTTCATACGGATTCTGCTCGCTCATAGCCCATTTCTCCTCAGAATTCAACTTGGCTTTCATCTTCTCATCCTCGCCGTAAGGAAAAAAGCCTGAATAAGCTGGCCGGCACGCCTTGGAAATACCTCCAGCTATCGGCCCTTTTGAAGGGTACGGGCTTCAGCCCGTACATAAATCGAGCAAAATGATGAGGGCTTTAGCCCCTGAGGGAATATTTGTTCAAAGTGACCCGCTGCCCATCGCCGCCAAACTTGCCCCAAGCCGCCCTTTAGGCGATACTTAGATGTTGTGTCTTGCGCGGCGCGGGGTCCCCGCGGACAGGTCTTCGTCCGTGGGGTGATTGGCTGGGCACTCTTGTCCGGCCCTTTATTTGGCGGGTGAGCGGGAACCATCGAGCCGCCAGCCGGGATGAACTCCCAATAGACAGCAACAGAGCACTGGATTTTGAAAGGAACCGTATAACCGTGGTAATGATTCGTTTGGCGCGTTTTGGCGCCCCCAAGCAGCCCTGCTACCGCATCGTGGTCATTGAGAAAGACCGCGCCCGCAACGGCCGTTCCATCGAGGTCGTCGGCACCTATAACCCCCGCACCAACCCAGCCACCGTCGACCTGAAGAGTGAGCGCATTGCCTACTGGCGCAGCCAGGGCGCGCAGCTCTCGCCCACCGTCGAAAAGCTGGTCTCCAAGGCCCCTGCCGCGGCCGCAGCCCCGGTCGCCGAACCCGTCGAAGCCTGATTCCGTCTGCACCTGCCCACTCAAGCACCCATGGGCGCGGGGTGTCCGAGCCTGCGCTTTTTCAGTTGCTGACGGGGGTGGGTGTGTGCTGTTACTATGCGCGCACCGATTCAAGACGCCAATTTTTGGCTTATAATTCTTGAATTCATCCGGTCAGAGGCAAGAGTATGACCCAGCAAAATATGGTCGCAGTCGAAGAGCTGGTCCGCGAAATTGCGCGGGCCCTGGTAGATGAACCGGCAGCCGTCGACGTGCATTCCGTCGCCCGCGACGAGAGCACCGCTCTCAGGCTGCGGGTTGCGCCACAGGACGTGGGCAAGGTCATCGGCAAGCAGGGGCGCACGGCACGTTCCGTCCGCACCATCCTGGGCGCTGTCAGCACCAAGCTGCATCATCGCTTCACGCTCGACATCCTTGAAGAAGACGAAGAATAGTGAGATGGCCGCCGCTTGTGCCCGTCTCCAAATCATGAGGCGGATATGACCGTGCCCGACCAAACTGCCCAGTGGGTTTCACTGGCCCTCATTCGCCGCCCGCAAGGCCGCAAAGGCGAAGTCTTCGCCGACATCCTCACCGATTTCCCTGAGAAATTCGCCGAGCGCCGCAGCCTATGGCTGCTGGCCGATCCAGATTCACCCCATCCCAAATCGCCACTCCCACAGGTGAAGGGTACGGGCTTTAGCCCGTACGTTCAATCAGCCAAAGAAAAAGGGGCTTTAGCCCCTGAGGATCTCCCCATCCGGCTTTCCGCGCCAGGTCGAGCTCATCGCCCACTGGCTCCATAAAGGCGGCATCGTCCTCCATTTTGAAGGCATCGATTCCATCTCCGCCGCCGAAACCCTCACCCGCCTCACCGTCGCCATTCCCCGCGCTGACCGCGTCCCGCTAGCCGAGGACGAAGTCTATATAGCCGACCTCATCGGCTGCACCCTTTACGATGTAGCCAAAACGGATGCACCTGTCCTCGTCGGCCAAATCGAAAATGTAGACCGCACCGCCGGCCCCGTAGCCATCCTTGAAGTCCGCAGCCCAGGTTCCGAAGAAGACATCCTCATCCCCTTCGCCAAAAGCTACCTTCGCACCATCAACCTCGCCGCCAAACGCGTAGAAATGGCCCTCCCCGAAGGACTGACCGACCTGAATGTTTCGGGAAAATCATAAATAAATGTAACCGGCCTACTGAAACGCCAATGGCTTCCACGCTCCCCCGTCTTTCATCGCCAACTGAATCGGCCGCGGCGGTCCTTTCGGCGGTACCGTCACTTCAATCCAAAGTTCCTGCCCCGTCTTCAGCGCCGATGGAGCAGCCGCATGCTCCGCAATGAAGAAATCAACCGGCTCTTCCAAACGCAAATCCTCACACGACGCCCCCGGCCGTCCATCCACCATCAGTTCATCCGGCCTGCCAGTCCCCTCAGGAATCCTTATCGCCAGCAACTTGCCGTTGATCACCTTGAGCTGCGCCGGGAACCGAACCGGTTGATCCGAACGAATCGTATAAGTCTTCCCCGTCTGCACACCCTCAACATTCCTCGGCATCGCCGCTTGCTTTGCTGAAGGCAACGTGCTTTGGCATCCATCCACAACCAACTGCATGCTCAGATACCGTCCCCGCATCGGCAACTGCGGATCGTACATGGCGGCCCGTGTCCAAACCCGAGGGCAGCTCCAGCGCTGGTAAAGATACTTGCCCGCAATCGTAGTAACAATCGCCAGTTGCAGCGCCAGCAACACCAGTGAAGTCACAGAGAGCGAAATCTTGCCTAGCTTCATAGCGCCTCCTTTGCCGTGAGCTTTTTCTGCTCCATGCCGGCCACCAGCCCGCGCCGCATCTTTTCGAGAGCCCATCCACCAGCCAGAAAAAGCACGCCCAGCCCAATCAGCCCCAGCGACCGCCCAATCTTGTCGAATATATCGCTGAAATAAAACCACCCCACCGCAATCGCAAATCCCACAATCCCCAGGTTCACCAGCGCACGGCTTGTCTGCCGCACGCCCCACCAGATAATGAAAACTGCAAACGCCGCAACCAATGCATGCGCGGCCAGATTAGGCTCATTGCGAATATAGGTCTGGTGATAAATGCCGTAGTTGTAACTCTCCGTCCAGATGCGCTGGCACCACGGCAGCGCCAGGGTAAAAGCAATCGCCGCCGTCACCGGTACGCTGCTTTTGTACAACCTGCAAACTGAGAAGCAGAGCGGCAGCACAGCAATAAATGCCCAACCCCACACCCGCGTTCCAAACGACAAATAAGTCTGCTCCCCCCACGAGCTCCATCCGCCCGAAAGCAACACGATCCCGGTAACTGCCGCAACGGCTGACGCGGCAAACAGAATCCCCTGCACCGCCTTGTGCTTTGACCCCAGAAACAAAGTCAGGTAGAGAACCGCCCAAACCACCAGGTAGCGGCCGATATAAACGTTCTCGCCAATGTGTCCCTCGGCGTAATACGTAAACTCCGCCAGCATCCATGCCGGAAACAGCAAAAACGTAAGCGTCTGTTGCGCCTCGTCCTGCAGCAGAACCCATCCGGCCAGAGCCGCCACCGCCCACAGCAATATCGCCGCCGGCCAGTGCTCCTGAATATTAAATATCTGTCCCACCAGCGCAATCGCCGCTCCGGTCGAAATCGTGCCCACCGCGTGCAGCGCCGTTGAAAGGCTGTGATACTCCTTGCGCGCCCACGCCCCGCCCAGGTGGAAGACGGCCACCATGCCCATCACCAGCGCATACCGTCCGCCGGGCCCAATCTGGTCCCAATGAGCTGAAACAAACAGCACCACCCCACAGGCCAGCAGAATAGCCCCCAGAGTCAGCGCCACCATCCCCTGCCAGCGCAGCCCCGCAGGCTGTTTCTCTTCCGCTTCAAAGGCGCGAATACGTGCCGCGGCCTCCGCATCCAGGACGCCGACCGTCTGCCAGCGATTTAACAACGTATCAATTTCGGCCATAGCTGTTGCCCAACATTACACCACATCCAAGTGAGCTACACACGGCAAAAGACGGAGGGTTCGCCGCGTGAATCCATAGACACCGGTCTGCGCTCAGAGTAGAATTCCCGCATTATGCGCAAAATATTCGCGATTCTTGGCCTTCTTGCAGTGGCTATTCTGCCCTCGTCCGTGGCTGCTCTCGATCAACCCTCCGAATACGCCACGCTGCTCGCCTCATTGAAAGCCGGCAAAACCGATATCGACTACGCACGCCTGCGCATCAGCTACATGGATTCTCCTGAATACAAAGCGGCCAAAGATGTCTCTGATTCTGAGAAGGCAATGATCGACGCTCTGAACAAAAAGGACTATCCCGCTGCTCTCAAAAACGCCGAAATCGTGCTCGACAGCTCATACGTGAATATGGATGCGCACTTCGTGGCCATGGTGGCGAACCGGGAGCTGGGCGCGAAGGACAAGCAGGAATTCCACAGCACTGTTTTTCGTGGACTCATGAAATCGATCCTGGATTCGGGCGACGGCAAATCGACGGAGAAGGCCTGGGTGGTAATCAACGTCCCCGAGGAATATGTGGTTCTGCGCTTCTTCGGCTACAGACCTTCAGAGCAAAGCTTGTTGCACAAGGACAGCCACTCTTACGACGTAATGAAAGTGAAAGATGCCAAGGATGGAACAGAGCAGACCTTCTATTTCAACGTCGATATTCCGTTCAAGCACTACAGCTTCTGAGCGGACCTGGGCAGGTTCTGCCGGCCATCGCTTACGGCGGAGCCCTGCCGCAGCCGTATGATCGTATCGTATGCGCTTTGAGATCGTCACCATCTTCCCCGGCTTCTTCGCCGGCATCTTCGAGAACGGCATCATCCGCCGCGCTCTTGCCGAAGGACTGGTCGAGGTGGGCGTCCACGATCTGCGCAACTTTACCCACGACCGTCACCGCACCGTGGACGATCGCCCTTTCGGCGGCGGTGAAGGCATGGTCCTCAAGCCCGAGCCCCTGGCCGAAGCTTTAGCCTCCCTCGGCATCGAGCCCAAATCCGAACAGCAAGCTTCGATGGGAGCTAATCAAGATTCAAAAGAAGGTAATCCAGTGAAGGGTACGGGCTTCAGCCCGTACATTGAAACCACAAAATCAGAGGGGGCTTTAGCCCCTGAGGGCCCTCGCCCAACCGTAATCATGCTCTCCGCCCAGGGCCGTCCCTTCACCCAATCCGTAGCCCGCGAACTAGCCACACTCGACCGCGTAATCCTTCTCTGCGGCCGCTACGAAGGCGTCGACGAGCGCATCAACCAGCTCTACTGCGATATGGAGCTCTCCATCGGCGATTACGTCCTCAGCGGCGGCGAGCTCGCCGCCGCCGTAGTCCTCGACGCAACCATGCGCATCATTCCCGGCGTCCTGGGCAACGAAGCCTCCGGAGAATTTGAAAGCTTCGGCATCCCCGACGCCGAAATCACCTCCGATGCCGAAGGCGTTCCCCGCTCACAGCACGGAGCCGGCGGCCTTCTCGACTACCCCCACCACACCCGCCCCGCCGAGTTCGCCGGCCAGCAGGTTCCAGAAGTCCTCCTCAACGGCGACCACCACCAGATTCGCCTGTGGCGCCGCGAGCAGCAGCTCCGCAAAACCCTCGCCAACCGCCCCGACCTTCTGGAGCACGCCGCCTTATCAAAAGAGGACCGCAAGCTGCTTGAGTCGATAAAACAGGAAATCCAATAACAACTCAAAGCCGGGTGCCCCACCTGGGCGCCCTCTGGGCACGGGGTCTTTGTTTTTCCCACCAGGGTGGGATAGCACAAATCCCGCTACCGGAACGGCTTAACCGGAGCCGGCTGTTCCTCCCCCACCTGCCCCACCTTAATCGCCGCCTCGTAAAAATTCTCGCCCTTCGTCCGGTACCCAGCCATCCGCCGCATCATGGCAATCTGCCCAATGTGCGTCAGCGCATCGGCCACCGGCGCCTGAAAGAGCCGCTCCACCGGCGCAAGCAGCGGCTCCGCCGAAGCCAGATACCGGTCAAATGCGCCCAGCGAGGTAAAAAACCGCCGCACTTCATCAGCCCACGCCAGCGGCTTTGAATTGTTCCAGGTCGGATTCCCCGTAGCCATGCTCAGCGCCCAGTCAAAAAGATCCCCCATATGCGCCAGAATCTTCACCGGCTGCTTCCCCGCCCCGTCAAAAACCGCAAAATCCTCCGGCGCGTCTTCCACCGCCCGCGCCGCCCTGTAGGCCACCGTAGCCAGCGTATGCCGCAGCAACTCCCGTTTCTCATCCATAAGTGGAAATATATCGCAGAAATGCCGACTAAAGCCCTAACTGGCGCCGGCGTTCGGCAATTGTAAGAGTGCGAGCAGGCTCAGCCTCCATTTGTTCGATCCACCGAACGAGGAATAGCAGCCGTTCTGGGTATGGAAATCGAAGTACAGACTTTGGAACGTATGGATCGCCAAATTCCAATTCCTCAAAATGGCGGGGTGCGGTGTATCGCACCGTTTGAGTGTGTTCAGCACACACGGGTTTGAATGCGGCCCCCAGAATTGCCTCACCACCGGCGTTGCGAATCTGAACCTCATCTAAGCCGATGCCATTCAGGATGGATTTGTCTGCATCGGAAAGTTCGCTGACGGATTTTCTTCCAAGTTTCGTCAGCACAGCGGTGTAGAGCGATTTATCGTCAAAAATCGACACCTCAATGATTTTCGGGACTGGCCTTGGCACTCGTCCTTGGGTGATGTAGAGCTTGAATTCAACCCCCTCAACATCTGCCCTCCAACGGAATTTACCATCTGTCTCCTTGTCGAAAAACAGCCTACGATGGAAGACTCGCATAATGAATTAAGCATATCGCGCCAGAGTCCATGCGCAGATACCCCCTTTTGTAGTAAACTTGAAGTTCTGAGTCCAACCGCAGGAAGTCACTATGTCCATTCATCCCGTAATGCAGCGCCTGGCCGAAAAGCTCAAGCGCACCGACCTTCCCAATTTCGTCCCTGGCGACCAGATTCGCGTCCAGGTAAAGATCAAGGAAGGCGATAAAGAACGTCTCCAGGCCTTTGAAGGCCTGGTCATCGCCATCAACCGTGGCCCTCAGGGCACCTTTACCGTCCGCAAAATGAGCTTTGGCCAGGGTGTGGAGCGCATCTTCCCCTTCAACTCCACGGTCATTGACAAAATCGAGACGGTTCGCAGCTACCGCGTCCGCCGCGCCAAGCTCTTCTATCTCCGCTCGCTCCGCGGCAAAGCCGCCCGCCTCAAGGAAGTAGACCGCGTAACCGGCAAAGTCCGCGCCTAACTTCCGGCGCTACCCTTTTCCATCAAGCCCCCAGCCATCCAGCTGGGGGTTTTGCTTTCTAAGCTGAGCCCATCCCCAAAAGCCAATCGTTCTGGTTCGTCCCCCACAAAGGCGGTTGCCCCAGGTCTCGTGTTTGAGACCTGGGATACCCCAAAAGCCAGCCCTCCAAGTTAGTTCTCCACATAAGCTGGGTGCCCCATCTCGGCGCCCTCTGGGCACCACGTATTTGTTTTTGTGGCAAGGGTGGGATACCACAAAACCCCACCATCCAAGTTCGTCCTCAGTAAAGCTGGTTGCCCCAGGTCTCGATTTTGAGACCTGGGAGACCACAAAAGCCGGATGTTCACACCCTCAATCTAGGCCAGCCTTCCTATACTTGAATCCATGGCGGAAACCCACGTCTGCGGATTAACGCTGGAGCAAGCCGCGCGCCGCCGTGGCGCCCTGCTCATCGCCGGCCTCGACGAAGTAGGCCGCGGCCCGCTCTTCGGCCCGGTAGTCGCCGCCGCCGTCATCCTTCCCAAAGGCTGCCGCCCGCAAGGCCTCACCGACTCAAAAAAACTCACTGAAAAACAGCGCAACCAACTCGACCCCGAAATCCGCCAGAACGCCATAGCCTGGGCCATCGCCGCGGTCGATGCCGAAACCATCGACCGCATCAATATCCGCCAGGCCTCATTGCTGGCCATGCGCCTCGCCGTCCAGCAGCTAGCCTTGACCCCCGACTACCTTCTAATCGACGGCCGCGACACCATCGACTGGCCCTGCCCCCAGCAGCCGGTAATCCACGGCGACGCCATCAGCCTCTCCATCGCCGCCGCCAGCGTCCTGGCCAAAGTCCACCGCGACGGCCTGCTCGTCGAATTCGACCGCCAATTTCCCGGCTACGGCCTAGCCAGCCACAAAGGCTACTGCTCACCCCAGCACATTGAAGCCCTCGCCCGTCTAGGCCCCACCCCGCTCCACCGCAAGAGCTTCAGCCCCGTAGCGCAAACCTACCTTCAATTCGATTGATACGTGCAGCGGTAACGCCAACTCAATAATCTGCTATTCCGCGATGTGTGGTTATTGAGGACTCAAAAGGGTTGAATGCGAACGCGCCGGAGGCGCAGTGTTTGTTAGCCCCGCGCTTCAGCGTGGGGATAAGGAACTCTACAAGTTCGTTACGGAGTCCCGTAGGGACGGTGCAAGAACATTATTTATGCAGGAACCAATCACCTGCAGCCTTTGATATATATCGCATCCCACTAGACATTCATGCCTTTCATAAACGGCCACTGCCCCAACTTCCATGCCCTATATAGATAAATCAGCGTCCCGGAAATCCCAATCCCCGCCGCCAGCGCCAATTCCCCCAGCGCATGTCTCCGGTTCACCAAAATAAATACAAATCCCGCCATCGCCACCAGCGGTGGCAGCGGATAGAGCGGCATCCTGAACGGCCTTTCCAACCCCGGCCTCTGCACCCTCAGCAGCATCACCCCCGCCTGCTGCAAAAAAAACTGCAACAGAATCCGCGTAATCACCAGCATGGTAATCACCTGCGCCAGCGAGAAAAAACAAAAACAAGCCGCCACCAGCCCCAGCGCAATCAGTGACCGGTGTGGAATCCCGTGCTTCGGATGCACCGCATCCAAAAACCGAAAATAATTCCCGTCCCGCGCCGCCGCATATGGCACACGCGAATAGCCCAGCAGCAGCGAGAAAACTGAAGAAAACGCCGTCCAAACAATCAGCGCCGCCATCAGCCGCCCGGCCATCGTTCCAAATGCCGCCTTGGCAATATCCGCCACCAGCTGCATCCGCACCGTTTCACCGGTCGCCACATGCGCAGCGGCATCGCGCATTGAAGGCAGCGCGGCCAGATTCATGGCCACATAAAACGCCGCAACAAAAAGCACCGAAAGCAAAATCGCCCGGGGAATCGTCCGCTCCGGCCGCTTCACCTCGCTACCCAAAAAACAAATGTTGTAGTAGCCCCAATAACAATAAGTGGTCAGCAGAGTAGCCTGCGCCAGCCCGCCCAGCGCCACGCCAAGCGGCTGCACGGGCGATGCCGGCATGTGCCAGCGCCCCGCCCGAATTCACAAACCCCGAGATGATCACCCCAGCAATCGCCGCCATCACCCCTGCAAACAGCACCCACGCCAGTCGCGTAATCGAGCTCAAATTCCGATAGAGCAGTGCCGTCACCAGCAGGCAAACCGCAGCCGCCGCAAAGTTCGCATAGTGCAGCGCTGGTAACGCGGCAATCGGCGCGTTCTCCAGCCCCGGCCAAAACCACCCCAGAAAACTCGACAGCCCGATGCACCCTGAAGCAATCGCCAGCGGAGCGGAAAAGCTCAACTGCCAAACATAAAGAAAGCTCAGCCAGTTCCCCGCGCCCTTTGGCCCATAGATCTCGCGCAAAAACGCATACGACCCGCCCGCGCGCGGAAACGCCGCTCCCAGCTCTGCCCAAATCAGCCCATCCGCCACCGCGATCACCGCGCCCAGCACCCAAGCCCAAACACTCAGCCGGTATCCCGCCGCCGCAATCACCAGCGGCAGCGTAATAAACGGCCCCACCCCAATCATCTCCAACATATTGAAGAGCACGGCCGCCCGCAGCCCGATCCGCCGCTCCAGTGTGCCGCCGCTGTCTAAGGTTGTTATAGGCAAAGTCATGAGGCTTTCACGCTCCCCGGATTGTACACTGACGGAAAGTATGTTCCTCGCCCATCAGCATCAAAGACCCGCAGCCGGGACGGTCCTTGCCGCCCTCATCCTTGCAAGCGCGTTCTCCGTCCGCCTGCCTGCGCAGCAGTCTGCGCCCATCCCCGCTGCCTCATCCGCGCAGCTCCCCACGAGCGAGCCCGCAGCCATCGCCCTGCCCATTGCCGAAGACCGCGGCGCAGTGGCCCTCGAGCAATCGCTCAAGCGCCTGCAAACCACCGCCAGCCTGATGATGATCGTCGCCCACCCCGACGACGAAGACGGCGCGCTGCTCACCACTCTCTCCCGCAACTACGGCGTACGCTGCACCCTGCTCACCCTCACCCGCGGCGAAGGCGGCCAGAACGCAATGTCCGCCGACAGCGACGGCGCACTCGGCCTTATCCGCACCAACGAACTCCTCAAAGCCGATGAATACTACGGCGCCAAGCAACTCTGGGGCACTGAAGTCGACTTCGGCTTCTCCAAAACCCAGGAAGAAGCCTTCGCAAAATGGGGCCACGATCGCGTCCTCTACGATGCCGTTCTCGCCGTACGCCGCGAGCGCCCGCAAATCATCGTCTCCACCTTCGTCGGCGGAATCACTGACGGCCACGGCCACCACCAGGTCTCCGGCGAAATCGCGCAGGAAGTCTTCAAAGCCGCCGCCGACCCCACCGTCTTCCCCGACCAGTTCAAACCCGTGAGCGAAGGCGGCCTCGGCCTCACAGTCTGGCAGCCCCTCGCCGTCTATTCCATGGTCCCCTTCGCCCGCATCGAAGGCGGAAAAATGTTCGACTACGCCACCGGCAAATGGGCTCCGGCAAAGTTCAAAAACTATGTCACCGGCGAGTGGTCTGAAGACGCGCCCTCACCCGACGCAACCATTCAGGTCGGCACGCGCGACCCCATCCTCGGCCGCAGTTACGTACAAATCGCCCGCGAAGGCTGGGGCCAGCAGAAATCCCAAAATGGCGGCGCAAGCCCAACCCTCAGCGGCCCCGCCTCCACCAGCTATCACCTTTGGGCTGTAGCCCCCTCAGCCGCCGCAACCCCCGCCGCCAACAAAACCGGCAACGATCTTTTCCACAACAAACGGGTCAACATCGACACCACCCTCAACGGCCTCACCAGTCTAGACAAAAACAATCCGCCCAACTGGCTGGCCGCTAGTCTTCACAGCATCGACAACAGCATTAAAAACGCCGAAGCCGAACGAAAGAATCTCTCCACCATCGACTTCGCGCACAAGCTAGCCCTCATCTACCGCGAAACCCTCGACCTCAACGCAAAAGTCGTCTCCAGCGATCTCGACCCGCAATCCAAAGCCGACCTGCAATTCGAACTCGATGCCAAAATCAATCAGTTCCAATCCGCGCTAAAAAATCTCCTCGGCCTCGACCTCGCAGCCTTCACCACCAAACAAGAAACCGCACCCAGCGGAGGCCCCAGAGGCAGCGGCCCCGACGAAACTCCGCGCAGCGTAACTCCAGGCGAGCAGTTCCGCGTCCGCATCCACAGCGCACAATCCACATCCGAAACCCGCCTCAACAAACTCTGGCTTGAGAACAGCAGCGGCGACCCATGGAAGACAACCCTAGCCACCACAATCGATCCCACATCCCCCACCGCCGACCCCATCTTCAAAGTCCAGGCCGCTGCAAACGCCGACCCCACTCAGCCCTACTTCACCCGCCCCAACATCGAGCAGCCCTACTACGACCTGACCCAACCCGAATACCGTCTTCGCTCCTTCGCTCCCTGGCCTCTCACCGCCTGGGCCGAGTTCATCTTTGACGGCCTGCCCATCCGCATCGGCCAGATCGTCCAGACCATGCAGCGCGTCCCCGGCCCCGGCGGCATCTACGAGCCATTAGTCGTCACTCCCGCCATCGGCGTCCGCCTCGACCCGGAAGCCCGCATTCTCCCCCTCGACGGCTCCGCCCTTCCCGTCCGCGTAACCGTCCATGCCCAATCTGCCGCCGAAGGCACAGTCTCCCTCAACCTCCCCGCCGGCTGGTCCTCCAACCCCGCTGAATCCCATTTCCATCTAGACAGCGCCGGCGACACTGAGCCCATCCTCTTCTCCGTAACTCCAGCCGCAACGCAATCCAGCGCATACACAATCCAGGCCACAGCAAACTCCGCCGGCCACGCCTACCAATCTGGCTGGCAAAGCATCGGTTACTCCGGCCTGCGCCCCTACAACCTCTACAAGCCCGCCCAGTTACAAACCCGCAAAATAGACGTAAAACTAGCCCCCGGCCTCCGCGTAGCCTACGTCATGGGCACCGGCGATCTCGTCCCTGAAGCAATCGAGGCTCTCGGCCCCGGACCGCACTTGCTCTCCGCCGCCGAGCTAACCTCCGCCGACCTCTCCGCATGGAACGTAATCGTCATCGGCATCCGCGCCTACTCCACGCGTCCTGAACTCTCAGCCGCCCAACCGCGCCTCAACCAATTTGTCCATCGCGGTGGCACGCTCATCGTCCAATACCAGAGCGGCAGTTTCCCCGCCCCATTCCCGCTCTCCATGGGCCACTCTGAACGCGTCGTCGATGAGCAGGCCCCCGTCAAGCTCCTCCAACCCTCGAACCCCCTGCTCACCACACCCAACGCCATCACCACCGCAGACTTCGATGGCTGGGTCGAGGAGCGCGGCCACTCCTTCCTCGATACATGGGACCCTGCCTACACCGCACTCACTGAGACCGCCGACCCCGGCCAGGACTTGCAACGCGGCGGACTGCTCGTCGCCCATCCCGGCAAAGGCACTTATATCTATGTTGCTTTCGCGCTCTATCGCCAGTTACCCGAGTTAGTTCCCGGAGCCTATCGAATCCTCGCCAATCTACTCAGCGCCGGCAGCAACATTACACGCGCTAAGTGATAACGCTCACTTACTGCACCAATAAACATTGAGAGCAATATTTCCACACCACATCACCACAAACTCGATTATTAAAAATATGTAAATAGCTCACGGAACTCACGCAATCAATTACTTATAACTATGTTAAAAATACGTGAATTAGTCATATATTAATCAAACTCTGAGAAGCTGAATGACGGAACCAGCCAGGGAAATTTTGTATGCGTGTATTTCTCCCAGGCTATTCGTATGTTCCTCCCGCATGCCGATAAAAACGCAGTTCGGCATCATGTCTAGGTCATCGCGTGTGCGGGAGTTCAATTTCGTTCGCTTTTGTAAGCGTGCGCATCATCAATTCAACTCTGATTTGAGAGGAAAAGAGAGGCCCAATGAAATTCAGATTTACAACCGTTGCCGCCGTTATATTGGCAGCCAGCCTGGTTGCCACATACGCTAATGCCGGCCAGGAAACCGCGCCGGCCAAGAAGCATGTCGAAAAAAAGGCCATGAAGCCAAAGCCCCCTACAGTCGAGGAACAGATTCAGGAACTGCGCCAGGACTTCCAGGGCCAGATTAACGGCTTGAAGAATGACTTGGCCAACAAGGACGCCGAGTTGAGGCAGGCCAAGGAAGCAGCGGCTGAAGCTCAGGCCGCCGCCGACAAGGCCAATGCCGCTGCCTCGGCTTCTAACCAGGCCGTCAGCGACAACGCTGCCGCTGTCACCACCCTGCAGTCCACCGTCAAGGACCTCAAGAGCAACGGGGAATCGCTGGCCAACACCGTCTCCGACGAGACCTCGAAGATCAAGAAGGAAATGAACAGCCCCAACGTCCTCCACTACAAGGGCGTCGGCATTACACCCGGCGGCTTCCTGGCGGGTGAAACTGTGTGGCGTTCCAAGGCTACCGGCGGCGACATTCCCACCGCCTTCACTTCCATTCCTTATGAAGGCGCCGATGCCTATTCGCTCAGCGAGTTCTTTGGCGATGCCCGTCAGTCGCGCATCTCTGCGATGGTCCAGGGCAAGACCGGCTGGGGCACCGTGCGCGGTTACTATGAGGCTGACTGGCTGGGCACTGGCATCACTTCAAACAACAACCAGTCCAACAGCTACGTCCTCCGCCAGCGCGTTCTTTGGGCACAGGCTGAAACCAACAGCGGATGGGCCTTCACCGCCGGTCAGTTGTGGTCCCTGGTTACTGAAGACAAAAAAGGCATATCAAATCTCTCCGGCGACATCCTAACGCCGCTCACCATAGACCCGAACTATAATACGGGCTTCGTTTGGACCCGCCAGTACGGATTCCGCATCACCAAGACCTACAAGCATGCGGCTTTCGGCGTTGCGGCTGAGAATCCACAACTCATCTACACCGCCTCGCTGGCAGGCAATACCCCCTATGCCGTTATCGGCAGCGCCGGACAAAATGGCGGCAACTTCAACGCCGCCGTCAGCGCCAGCGTTCCCACCACCTACATCCAGAACTACAGCAACGGCTGCTCTGAATACAACACAGCATCCACCCCGGCCTGCCTCACTGGTGCGGCGAGTGTAGCCCTTCCCGTTTACAACACCATCTACGCCAACACCAACATCGCCAACCTCACCTTCAACGAAGCGCCCGACATGATCTTTAAGGCCGCCTTCGATCCAGGTTGGGGACACTACGAAGTCTTCGGCATCGCCGGCTTCGCGCATGAAACCGTTTATCCCGGCACCACCACAAACAGCGTCAAATACGGTGGCCAGAAGGACATCGTAACCGGCGCCAATGTCTGGGCCTCTTCCACCTCGGCCGGCTACTATAACGACAGCATCGTCGTTGGCGGCGTAGGCGGCAGCTTGCGCGTTCCCGTCATCAAACACAAGCTCGACTTCGGCGTTAAGGGCCTCTATGGTCCAGGCGTGGGCCGCTACGGCGACTCCACCCTGGCTGACGTCACGGCCGACGCCAACGGCGATCTCGCCCCAATCCACAACCTAAGTGGCCTGTTCACTCTTGAAGCCACACCCACGCCTCGCCTGGTCATCTACTTTAACTACGGTGGAGACTACGCTGCACGCACTGACTTCGCTCAGGAGCCAGTTGCCAGCAACGGCGGCTTGCTGCCCTCTTCGCTGGGCTCGCCCGCCGCGGAATACTGCCCGACAACAGCCGGCGACTTCACCTGCACCAAGACGCCGACAGCTGCTGACGTTGCTCTCGGCGGCACATGGGGCGGTCACTGGAGCACTCCTACCGCCGGAACCACTGCCGTCGGCTACGGTTCGCGTCAGATCTCTAACACCTCTTGCAATACCATCGCTGCCCCCGGTTACAACGGCAGCTCAACTGGCTACTACCCCGGCGGTTCCTGCGGCGCGCAAACCCGCGACATCCAGGAAGCCACTGCCGGCTGGTGGTATGACATCTACAAAGGCGACAAGGGCCGCTTCCGTCAGGGCTTCCAATACAGCTACGCGGTTCGCGAGGGCTGGTCAGGCGCAGGCACACCCGCAATCGGCGCCAAGGGCGTCGACAACATGTTCTGGACCTCCTTCCGCTACTACCTCCCATAACCCCGCAGTCTACCCAGACCTGCAACAAGAAAGGGCAGCCCAGCCGGGCTGCCCTTTCCGCTTTTCAACAGTGCGTCTATTTTTCAGCGCTGAGTTTGCACCTGCGGGCATTGCCTCAGAGGCATCACAGATGCCCACCCTTCGTTTGCATGTCCTATTCCCCTACACAAAGGCCCCGTGCCCCATCCATTCGCGTTCTTTGCGAATGGGTGGGATACCACAAAAGTCAATCACGGATTTTTTCAAATAACCGTTCCTCCAAAGCGGAACCTGGAGACAACGAATGGGTGGGATCGCGCGACACTCAACACTCCACAAACCACCACCGCCATAAATCCCCACGTCCACCGTTGCTCCCGGAGGGAGCAAATGAAAATAGCCCCGGGTGAAACCCGGGGTAACAAATCACCTACAACCCCACCGTCCTGTAGGGACGGCGTGACTCATCCCCGCAAATTCCTCAATCTGTTTTGCATAATATATCCCCTAAAAAGCGCACAATCATTTCATAGCCCAATCCACAACCGAGCAGCACCAGCAAACGCTCGTAACTCCCTTGCTTTCTATAATCTGCAAATAACCTCTTTAGAAAGAGAAATTTGCAGCGAACGCCATTCCCTATACCACTGAAAACAAGGAATTTATTTGCAGAAATAGGGGGGAGTGGGGGTAAGGAAAGGAAGAAAATGTCAAACGAGCACCGACTCCTGACCCCCACCTCCTGATCTCTGTTTTTCCGGCTGTGAGACTGTGAAGCGACCTAAACCATGCATAATCAGCCAATTATCTCAACAGATCGGGCGTCAGCACAGCTTCTGTGAAACTGTTGTCCCTCCCATGTCAAGCAGAATCAGTTAGTTACACCACCACGCCGGGAGCCTCACAGCAATTTTGAAACTGTGAACGCTCCTCCGTGGGGTAGTTCCACCAAGGCGTCATCTACCTCTTTCCATTGTCTTTAAAGTTCAGCGCAAAGTAGTAGTACGTGTATGAGTGACTATTGGTCACATTCGACAGAAACTGCCCGCCGCCGAAGTAGCCGATGCCGCCGCCCACGTTGAAGTGCCGATTAAGTTCATACCAGGAGTAGCCATCCACTTCCGCGCCCACGTGGTTGCCGTGGGCCGTCTTGTTGGTCACAATCGCGCTGCCCGAGGTGTTGTAGATCGAGTCCAGCGCCGAAGGCGCCCAAAAGTCCAGCCCCTGCACCGTGAAGGTAAGCCGCCGGTGGGGTTCAACTGTGGTTCCGGCGCGCGCCGCCTCAATGTTCTGCGCGCCAAACAGATCGACAATTCCAAACCGGTCGTGGGCCGTCGGGTAAATCGTGTCGAAGGTGTTGTGCGTTGCGTTCAGCTTCGGATTGCCGTTGCCCGAGGCATAGTCGTACTGGGCAAAGACGCGCGGCTTGGCAACTGTATTGTTGAACCGGTATGCCGCGCCCGCCTGCGCCGCATAGGCATCAATGTTTTGCGTTCCCACCTTGCCGCCTTCGTAGATCAGCTCGCCGCCGTAGTCGAGCGCCGAATAGGCTTTCGCTTTGAAGCGAAGCCCGAGAACCTTTTCGTTTTCTTTGGCAGTTGCAGTCTTGCTTACGGCCGGTTCCACCACCTCTGCCGGTTGCACGCGCCACAGAAAGAACGGCTCAAGGTTTGAGTGCGGCGCCACCAGGTCATCAATGCGGCCATAGGCTCCGTAGATATTGTTGCCTTCCTGATGCGGGCTCACGCCATAAGCCTGCGGAATCACAGCCGAGGCGGCGAAGATGCCCAGGTGCTCGCGCTTCGCGTCCAGGTTCAACACCGCCGCATCGTAGGAGCGAGCCTGGTTGCGCCATTCTGAGTCGGCGATGATGGTGTTGTTGTAGTTGATAAGCTGCCGCCCCACGCGCAGGCTGAACCAGTGCTTGTCGGGTGCGCCTACTTCCGCGTAAGCCAGCTTCAGATCCCAGCGAACCGTGTTCGGCGGGCCGATCGGCGGATTTTGGTAGCCGGCACGGGAGTCCTGCACCTGCGCAGTAACCCGCAGCCAACTAGCCGTATGCACATCCACCTGGAACCGGAAGCGGTTCAATATGTAGGAGTCATCGGTCTTGGCTTTGAAGCTTGAATTGTCATACCCCTCATACCGGAGCCGCTCCTCGGTTCGCAAATCGATCCATTTGGGTAGCTCTCCGTCAACGTAGGTAAACGGCGCAAAGTCGTGAAAATCATAAGGCGCCGGATTCGCGGTTGTACGTCCGGCCGCGCCGTTCAGAAAGCTCAACGGGTTTGAGGCCGGCCCGGTGATATATACGCCGTTGTACCCGGACGTCGCGTTTTGGATGGTGAGGTCGTCCTGCGCAGCCAGGGGCAGGCCAGCCGCAATAGCAATCAGAAAGAGGACAACAGATAGGTATAGCGGCAACCGGCGCAGGGAACTAGCAACGAAAGCAAAAATAGCTTTTTGCACTTTGGATTCTCCTTAAAATTTTGGAAGCTGGATGAGTTGGAACATTGGGCCGCTTAGTGCGTCTTGCGGCAGAGAAATTGCGAGCAGTTATCGACAGTTGCAACAACACAGCGCCGTTATCGGCCTGCGTATCAGGCGGCCATGGTCAGCGCAAGTGAGTGCTGTCGTAGTAGGAAACACAGGGCTCCTATGCTCGTAAATCACTAGAGATCAAATGTGCTTTGGAAAAACAAAATCGCAATCGAGCCGGCGGGCGCCAGCTTAGGTCAGAGACAACAACAAGCGATTCTGTTGGAGATAATGTGCATGGTTCGAAACATACCGTTAGTAAACCTTATCGAAGATAAGAAATCCTGTCAACTGCAAGCCGCCTATCGTCCTTCGTTCAAAGTCTCCAGCACCAGCGCCAGCGCAACCTTCCAATCCGGCATCACCACTCCGAACGTCTCCTCCACAAGTTTGCACGAGAGCCGCGAGTTCGCCGGACGCTTTGCCGGTCGTGGAAACTCGCTGGTCGGTATCGGAATCAGCTTCGGCGTCGCGTTCCCAACTTGCGCGCTCAAAAATTCCTTGGCAAATCCAAACCAACTGGCCTCGCCCGCGCAGGTCAGGTTATAGATTCCGCTCCGCCCCTGCATCCTGCCTCCCGAAGGCGCAAGCAGTTGCGCCAAAATGTCAGCCGTCGCCTGTGCAATGCATTCGCTGGTGGTCGGCGACCCAATCTGGTCGTCCACAATTCGCAACTCCGTCTTTTCCTTAGCCAGCCGCAGCATGGTCAGCAGAAAGTTATTACCCCGCGCCCCATAAACCCAGCTCGTCCTCAGAATCAAATAATCCCCGCCCACCGCCGCAATCGCCTCATCGCCTGCCAGTTTCGACCTGCCATAAACATTCAGCGGATTCGTCGCATCGCTCTCCACATACGGTCCATGCTTGGTGCCGTCAAACACATAATCCGTCGAGTAATGAACCAGAATGCTGCCCAGCCTTTTAGCCTCCTCGGCAATCACGCCAGGCCCCATGCCATTGATCGCCATGGCTAACTCAACCTCGCTCTCCGCCTTGTCAACTGCCGTATAAGCAGCCGCATTCACAATCACCGCCGGAGCAGCCGCCCGCACCGTCTTACGAATCGAATCAGGCTTCGAGAAATCCACCTCCGGGTAGTCAATAGCAGTCACCACACCCAGGCAGGCCAGGCGATGGCGCAACTCCCATCCCACCTGCCCCACGCGTCCCAATATGAGTACCTTCAAATTCTTCATGCGCACCCTTCCCAAAATCGCCCCATCCAATCATTAGATTCCATAACGGAATCCGCAACACACTTCCACAAAAAAAGAACTCGGCTACGCCCATCGTTTTCCCTAAACTTGTTTCATCCGATCCTTTTTAAAAAGCAGGAACGCATGGTAGTCAGAACGCAGAGCAAAGGCCTGACAGTGATCGGGCTTTACGTCGGCGTGAACAACGTCCGCCGCTACTTCCCCAGGCACATCTCCATCATCGAATTGCACCTCGATCATTTGCAGATTCAGTGTAGCCTGTCGCCCAAGTTCTGGCAGGGACAACCGGAGATTCACGACCCCCGGCTCTGCGCCTGGCTTGAGGCAAAAAACTTCCGCGGAAATGCAAACCGAATTCCACTCCCCATGTCCATGATTCCATCAGGAGAAAATTCCTTCCGCCTGCAAACCATCTCCCTCAACGCGCACTCCAAAATAAAACCAGCCTCAGCCCCACTGCAAGAACCCACCCTGATCTCCGCAGCCTGAACAATCTCTATTCCCCGTTCTCCGCCCCCTGTTATTCTCAAACTGAATGACCGAGAGCCAACTCCAAAAGACGATCGAGCGCCACTTCGCCGCCGGACCTGCCGCCATTGGCGACCCGTCAGCCATCGCGGCCTTCAATTCCCTGCGCTCCGCTCTCGAAGCCGGCGAACTCCGCGCCGCCTCGCCAGACCCTGCCTCGCCCACCGGCTGGCGCGTCAACGCCTGGGTCAAGCAGGGCATCCTGCTCGGTTTTCGTCTCGGCATCCTTGAGGAACTGCCCAGCGGCGGCCTTTCATTCGTCGACAAGAACACTTATCCTGTCCGCCATTTTGCCGCCGGCGACGGCATACGCGTAGTCCCCGGAGGCTCCTCTATCCGTGCTGGCGCCTATATCGCCCGCGGCGTAGTCTGCATGCCACCCATGTACATCAACGCCGGAGCCTGGGTCGACGAAGGCACCATGGTCGACTCCCACGCACTGGTCGGCTCCTGCGCCCAAATCGGCAAGCGCGTCCACTTGAGCGCCGCCGCGCAAATCGGTGGAGTCCTCGAGCCCGTCAACGCCAGCCCGGTAGTCATTGAAGACGACGTTCTGGTCGGCGGCAACTCCGGCGTCTATGAAGGCACAATCGTCCGCCGCGGCGCAGTCCTCGCCGCCGGAACCATTCTCACCCGCGGCACTCCCCTCTTCGACCTCGTCAACGGCCAAATCCTCCGCGCCTCCGCCGACCTGCCACTCATCGTCCCCGACAACGCCGTAGTAGTTCCCGGCTCCCGCCCCGTCAGCAAAGGCAAGGGCCATCCAACCACCGACACATGGAACCTTAGCCTCTACGCCCCGGTAATCGTAAAATACCGCGACGAAAAAACCGACTTGAGCACAACACTAGAGGACCTCCTCCGCTAACGCACTGATCCCGAGTCCCGAGTCCCTAGTCCCTGCCTTTACGGTGTTACCATCAAACTGACAGATGCAAACTAAAAAACTGAAAATTATCCCCCTCGGCGGACTCGGCGAGTTCGGCATGAACTGCCTCGCGCTTCGCTGGGAAGACGACATTATCGTCATCGACGCCGGCTTGATGTTCCCCGAATCAGAGCTTCTGGGCGTCGACGTGGTAGTCCCCGATATCACCTACCTGATTGAAAATAAAGAGTATGTCCGCGGCATCATTCTCACCCACGGCCACATGGACCACATCGGCGGTCTTCCCTGGTTTCTCTCTGAGCTAAAAGTTCCCGTCTACGGCACCGAGTTCACTCTTGCCTATGTCGAGGGCAATCTTGAAGAAAACCACATGCTCGACGAAACCACCCTCATCGAGATCATTCCCAAAGAAAAATTCACCCTCGGCCCCTTCACCATCGAGCCCATTCGCGTCACCCACTCCCTGGTTGACTGCGTTGCCCTTGCCATTGAAACTCCAGTCGGCGTAGTCATCCACACCGGCGACTTCAAAATCGACCTCTCGCCCCTCGACGGCAACGCATTTGACCTGCACACCTTCGCCGAATACGGCAAGCGCGGCGTGCTCGCCCTCCTTCAGGATTCCACCAATGTCGAGCGCTCCGGTTACACCCCAAGCGAACGCGCCGTCATTCCTCGCCTCGACGAAATCTTTACCCAGGCAAAAAAGAAGCTCTTCTTCTCCTGCTTCTCGTCCTCAATCTATCGCATCCGCATCGCCCTCGATCTGGCCCGCCAGCATGGCCGCAAAGTGGCCGTCGTAGGCCGCTCCATGATGGAGAGCACTGAGATTGCCCAGGACCTCGGCTACATCGATATTCCCCAGGGACTGGTCATCAATCCCGGGCAGATACGCGACTTCTCTCCCGAGCAGTTGATGATCCTCATCAGCGGCACGCAAGGTGAGCCCATGTCCGCCCTCAGCCGCGCCGCTGTCGATAACCACAAGCACGCCCGCATCGACGCCGGCGACACAGTCATCCTCAGCTCCCGCATCATTCCCGGCAACGAGAAGAGCATCTTCCGCGTCATTGACCACCTAAGCCGCCGCGACGCCAACGTAATCTGCGACGACGGCTCCAACGGTCTCATCCACGTCAGCGGCCACGGCGCGCAGGAAGAGCAGCGCCTGCTCATCAACCTCGTCCGCCCAAAATTCTTCATCCCCGTCCACGGCGACTACCGCAACCTCGCCCATCACGCCAAGGTAGCCATGGAGACCGGCGCAGTCGAGCACGCCATGGTCATTGAAGACGGTGACGTCCTCGAACTCGACAAAACCGACGCCCGCAAAAAAGACAAAGTCACCGCCGGCCGCATCCTAATCGACTCCGGCTCCTCTATTGACGTTGTCGAAGATCTTGTAATTCGCGATCGCCGCATTCTTTCTGAAGACGGCATCGTGCTGGCAGTCCTCGCCATCAACAAACGCACCGGCAAGGTAGAGCAGGCACCAGAAGTAGTGATGCGCGGCTTCGGCGGCGCCGACATCACCGACCAGGCCCGCGAGCTGGTCCTCAAGACCCTGGACGGCTTGACCACCGAACAGAAATCCGACTACGGCATGGTCAAGGAAAAAGTCCGCTCCGAGCTGAAGCGCCTGATCCAGAAAACCACCGGCCGCCGCCCTATGATCATGCCGATAATCCTGGAAATCTAACCAAAAAATCTTCACACACCCACAAATGCTGGGTGCCCCAGGTCCCTCGCATTTGGGGACCTGGGTTCGCATAATTCCACGCCAACGCGGGTGCCGGGTGCCCCATCTGGGCGCTGGAGTAACCTCTGGGTAGAGGCACCGCGTCTTTGTTTTTGCGACTTGGGTGAGATACCATTCCCCTGAAAGATAAATAACCCATGCCAGAAGCCCTAATCACCATAGAAGCCATCCGCGCCGCCGCCGCCCGCATCTCAAACATCGCCGTCCGCACCCCGCTGGTCCGCGCCCAATTCCCCGGCCTCTCCGGCCACGGCCAGCCAAGAGAAATCTACCTCAAAGCTGAATCGCTCCAGCCCATCGGCGCATTCAAGATGCGCGGCGCATCGAACAAGATTCTGCAACTGACTCCAGAGGAGATTCGTCGCGGCGTCATCACCTACTCCAGCGGCAACCACGCCCAGGCTGTAGCCTACGCCGCCCGCGAAGTCGGCGCTAAAGCCGTCATCGTCATGCCCTCCAACGCCCCTGCCATCAAGCGTGCCGCCACTCTTTCTTACGGCGCTGAAATCGTCGATGTAGGCGTAGCCTCCAGCGAGCGTCTCGCAAAATCCGACGAACTCGTCCGCAAGCACGGCTACGTCGTCATTCCCCCCTACGACGACGAGCAGATCATCGCCGGTCAGGCCACCTGCGGCCTTGAAATCGTCGAGACCATCCCCGATGTCGACTTGGTCCTGGCGCCAGTTAGCGGCGGCGGCCTTCTCAGCGGAGTCGCAGCCGCAGTCAGGCAGCTCCGCCCCCAGGCCAAAGTCTTCGGCGTCGAGCCCGAACTAGCCGGAGACACCGCCGAAAGTTTCCGCACCGGCCAAATCGTCACCTGGGGCGCAGAGCTGGTCAGCCGCACCATCGCCGACGGCCTCCGCACCCAATCCGTAGGCGTCCGCAACTTTGCCCATCTCAAAGCCTTTGTCGAAAACATCATCACCGTCACTGAACCAGAAATTCGCGCCGCCGTTCGCGCCATCGTAGCCGCCACGCATCTAGTCCCCGAACCCAGCGGAGCCGTATCCACCGCCGCTCTCCTCTTCCACGCCAACCAGCTACCACCCTATAAAACCGCAGTAGCCGTAGTAAGCGGCGGCAATGTCGACCCCACGCTGTTAGCCCAAATCCTCACCGAAACATAGGATTTGTGGCACAAACCTGTCTTGAAAGGGCACGGTTTTAACCGTGCAGCAATTTCCGCCAAATAAACAAGTGGCTTTATCAAGGAATGCAAAAATATTATTCGCAAAGCGCGCCGTAGGCGCAGAGTTTGTTAGCCCGCGCTTCAGCATGGGGAAAGGAATTTCAAAAGTTCACTACGGAGTCCCGTAGGGACGGCGCAAGGACATTATTTAGTCAGGAACCTTTAGCTCCTGAGGTATGCTTTTCTAGTAGATTCAAACTAAATTCTGGATCGTCTTTCCAGATTTATCATTTATTGAACAACCGAACCCCGGAGGCCAAGTGAACCCAGAAATTCAGTCCATCATCCTCGGCATCGTTGAAGGCCTCACCGAATTCCTGCCCGTCAGCTCCACCGCCCACCTGCGCATTACTGAAGCCCTCATGCACATCCCCCTCGACGACGCTTACTGGAAGATGTACTCCATCGTCATTCAGCTGGGTGCAATCCTGGCCCTCCTGATTCTCTTCCTCGGCCGCATCGGCGGCTTTCTGCGCACCTTTCCCAAAGGCCTCAACGGCGACCGAACCTGGCTCAACCATCCCATCTCCCTCACCCTCATCGCCTTTGCCGTCACCTCCGTTCCCGCCCTGCTCCTGCACAAATGGAGCGAAAAGAACCTCGGCAGCATTCAGGCCATCGCCCTCGCCCTGCTCATCGGCGGCATCGTCATGTGGATCATCGATGCCTGGGCCTCTCGCCGCAATTCAGCCACAAGCGACGTCGACGAGATGACCCTCCCCCAGGCCATCTGGATCGGCCTTTGCCAATCGCTCTCCGCCATCTTCCCCGGCACCTCGCGCTCCATGTCCACCATCGCCGCCGGCCAACTCGCCGGCATGTCACGCCCCGCCGCACTCGAGTTCAGCTTCCTGCTCTCCATTCCCACCATGATCGCCGCAACTTTATGGGACTTGCTCAAGGAACTCCACCCCACTCACGGCGCAGCCGCTGACGTGGTCATGAACACGCAGAACTGGATCGTGCTCATCATCGGTTTTGTAGTCTCCTTTATCGTCGCCCTCGGCGTCGTCGAGTGGTTTCTCTTCTGGGTGCGCAAGCACGGCTTTACCGTCTTCGCCATCTACCGCATCCTCCTCGGCGCCGCGCTACTCATCTGGGGAACCAAATACCTCGGCACCTAACCTGAGGTCATAAAAGCCGGTTGCCCCAGGTCTCGCGTTTGAGACCTGGGAAGATGAATTTTCGAGTTAGTTCGGAGATTTTCGAATCATGGCAAAAAAATCTCGTCAGCAAAAATTCCAAGGCAAGCGCCCACACGAAATCCAGTCCGGCAATAGCGCCACTGTCGCTCCCGCAGCCCATAAACCGTGGCAAATCGCCGCCGTCTGCATCCTCCTTGCCGTGATTACAGTCTTTGTTTATCGTGCTTCGCAGAACAACAATTTCCTTAACCTTGACGATTACAGCTATGTACTTGAGAACCGGAATATACAGCAGGGAGTAACCGCGCAAAGCATCGCCTGGGCATTTACAACCTTCCAGGAAGGTAACTGGCACCCGCTCACCTGGATCTCCCACATGGTCGACTGGAGTATCTACGGCAATCACCCCGGCGGCCAGCACATGACCAGCGTTTACTTGCACGCCGCCAATTCAATCCTTCTATTTCTCTTGCTTTTATACTTGACCGGCTTTTTAAGCCGGTCCGCAGTCGTCGCATTCCTCTTCGCGCTGCACCCCGTGCACGTTGAATCCGTCGCATGGATCTCTGAACGCAAAGATGTTCTATGCGCGTTGTTTTGGTTCGCAGCGTCAATTGCCTACGTATGGTATGTGCGCAAACCATCATGGCAGCGGCTCGCATGCGTCGCCTGCGGCTTTGCCTGCGCTCTCATGTCAAAACCTATGGCGGTAACTCTTCCGCTAACTTTACTGTTAATCGATTTCTGGCCGTTGCGCAGAATTGACTTATCTTCCGAATCACGCCCACAGTTATTCCCGACCCTGCGCAAGTTATTCGTAGAAAAATGGCCACTGTTCATCATGGCGATTATCTCCAGCGTCGTCACTGTTTACGCGCAACACTCTCGCGGCGCGGTGGGTTCGTTTCAAATCTTTCCCTGGTGGGAAAGAATCAGCAATGCGGCCATCAGTTACTGCCGTTACCTGATGCTAACCTTCTGGCCTGATCCGCTCATGGCCTATTACTACTACGATTTAAATCACGTCATCATTTCCGCCGTCGTGTTATCGCTAATTGCGCTCATCGTAGTAACCGCAATTTGCTGGAATCTCCGTCAGGAAAAGCCCTATCTCCTCTTCGGCTGGCTATGGTTTTTGATCACGCTCATCCCTGTCATAGGCATCATCCAGGTCGGCGTTCAAGCCATGGCCGAACGCTACACTTACATACCCATCATCGGCATTTTCATTTCCGTTGTTTGGCTGGTTGGCGATGCCACCGCTAAATCACCAGCGCGCAGGCTTGCGGCCCAACTACTCGCGGTCGCAATCATAGTCGCCTGCGCCGTAAAGACCAATGCACAGGTAAAGGTATGGAAAGATACGATAACGCTTTTCAACCACGTCTTCGAATATGACACACGCGGAAAACTTCCTAACACTAACATGGGCATAGCCCTCATGCGCCAGGCAAGAAATGCCGAGGCACAAAAATATTTTGAGCGGGCGCTATCCTTCGATCCCAACTCGTCTCTCACTCTTACGTTTTCAGCCTTTTGCCTGATGCGAACCATGATGCAAACCCACGACCCCAGCAATCTTCCGCTTGCGGGGGAACGCCTGCAGCACGCATTACGCGTCACTCCTGACGATCCCCAGGCTCTCACCTATATGGCTCTGTGGTCTGCGTTGAACGGCAAACCCAAAGATCAGGAGGCTTACAGCAGAAAGGTTATCGCCATCAAACCGGACTTTATACAGGCGCGGCTTTACCTGGGCGACTCTCTTGGCTCACAGGGAAAATTTGACGAGGCGATTCAAGCCTATCGTCAGGTGCTTCTGATTGACCCAAATAATACTGACGCGCTCAACAGCATCGGCGCTGTATATGCAGGCCAGGGAGCAATGGACTTGGCAATGAAGGAATTTCGTCTCTCGTTGGCCATCAAACCCGATCAGTCAGTACCCCATTCACAGATGGGCGTGATCCTTGCACAAACGCATCACCTCCCCGAGTCGATAGATGAGTTTGCCCAGGCAGTGCGCTACGACCCCTCAAATGCGTATGCGCATAATGACTACGGCGTAGCCCTGTTTCAAATGGGAGAATTGGATAAAGCCATCGAGCAGTTCAGCGAAGCGATTCGTATCCTGCCTTCCTTTGCCCGTGCAAAACAGAATCTCGACGTAGCTCAAGCCCAGTTGAAAAGCAAAAAAGGTTGATCTGCGAAAATTGAAGCGGGAGATCGCCATTCATGGCAAAGAAATCGCGACAGCGCAAATCTTATGACAAGCGCCCGCCTGAGGCGCCTGCCGCGATCTCCGTCCCCATTTCTCACGCAACCCACAAACCATGGCAAATAGCAGCTGTCTGCATAGTCCTTGCTTTGGTTACCGCCGTTGCCTTTCGTGGAGTCCGCAACAATGATTTCCTTACTTATGACGATGGCGTCTACGTCGCGGAAAACTCTCATATCCAGCAGGGTGTGAACGCGCCGAGCATCGCCTGGGCATTTACAACCTTCGATCAGTCAAACTGGCATCCGCTGACGTGGATTTCGCACATGGTTGACTGGAGCCTTTACGGCAGAAACCCCGTCGGCCAGCATATAACTAATCTCTGTATTCACATCGCCAATTCAATCCTGCTTTTTCTTTTGATTTTTTACATGACCGGCTTTTTGGGCCGTTCCGCAATTGTTGCATTTCTCTTTGCCGTGCACCCCGCCCATGTCGAATCCGTCGCCTGGCTCGCCGAGCGCAAAGATGTTTTATGCACATTCTTCTGGTTCGCCACTATGCTTGCCTATGTATGGTATCTGCGCCGTCCATCCTGGAAACGGTATGCACTAATCATTTGTGGCTTTGCCTGCGCTCTCATGTCCAAGCCAATGGCCGTCACTCTTCCGTTTACTCTGCTATTGCTCGATTACTGGCCGTTGCACAGAATCTCATCCACCGCAAATACACATGTACAGTGGTTCTCACCACTTATGAAGTTATGCGTTGAAAAGTGGCCGCTTTTCATCATGACGGCTATCTCCAGTGTTATCACCTTCCTGGCACAGCGAGCAGGCGGCTCGGTGATTTATCTTGAAGCCTTTCCAATGTGGGTTAGAATTTGCAACCTGGCCATCAGTTACTGTCGCTACCTGCGCATCGCGTTCTGGCCCAACCCGCTCTCGGCTTACTACTATCACGACAGAATTCACATTGGTATTTTTCCTGCGGTGTTATCGGCCATTGCGCTCATTCTTATCTTCACTCTTTGCTGGCGTATGCGTGAAAAAAAACCTTATTGCCTCTTCGGCTTCCTTTGGTTCCTGGGTACGTTGGTTCCCGTCATCGGCATCGTGCAGGTTGGCTATCAAGCCATGGCCGAGCGTTACACATATGTTCCCTTCATCGGCATCTTTATCGCTGTCGTATGGCTGGTTGGCGATGCCGTGGCTAACTCTCCAAAGATTAAGATTGCTGCTCAACTGCTCGCAGTTGCGGTAATTTTAGCCTGCGTCGTGGAAACCAATGCACAGGTAAAGGTATGGAAAAATACGGTTACGCTTTTCAAGCACGCCATTGAGGTCGACCCTCGCGGCGAACTACCCTTCTCAACTCTGGGCGTTGCGTATATGCGGCAGGGCAGGCTGGCCGAAGCGCAGCAGTATTTCGAGCGCGCATTGATCTATAATCCCGCCGGGTCCATGACTCTTTCTTATTCCGCATATGCCATGATGCAGACTCATGATCCGCGCTATATGCCTCTGGCAAAACAACGCCTCGACCTGGCATTGCGTGTGACTCCTCACGACGACTTTACCTTGGCTGCCTTGGCGCTATGGTCTTCCATGATGAGTATGCCTAAAGAAGAGGAGGCGTATAGCAGAAAGGCGCTGGCCGAGAATCCTGACTTAGTTAGAGCTCGGCTATATCTTGCCGATGCCCTCGTAACCCAGGGGAAACCCGAGTTAGCGGTTCAGGAATGTCGTCGTGCGCTTACCATCGAGCCAGATAACATCGATGCGTTGAACAGTTTAGGAGCTATTTTAACCAGGCAAGGATTGTCGCAGGAAGCGCTGAAGGAATTCCGGCTTTCTCTACTCATCCAACCCGATCAGGCAATGGTCCATTACAATATCGGCAGCATTTTCTTGGGGATGCATCAGTTCCCCCAGGCAGTAGATGAATTTACCCAGGCTATTCACATCGACCCCGCAAACGCTCATGCGCATAATGACCTCGGCGTGGCCCTGTCTCAAATGAGGGAATACGTCAAAGCCGCCGAACAGTTCGGCGACGCCGTACGAATTGACCCTGGCTATGCCGACGCAAAACGAAATTTCGATCGTGCTCAAGCCCTGATGAAAAACAAAAAGATTTAACCGCGAAATATCGAAGCGAGAGTCTGACTCTTGATCGTAGGTTTCTCCCAATGGCAAAGAAATCGCAACTGCGCAAATCCAAAGTCACCAGACCGCCGGAACCACTAACTGGTACGACCGCTCACATTCCTTCTCCAATCCATAAGTCGTGGCAAATAGCCGCCATGTGCCTCCTTTTAGTTACAGTTACTATTTTCGTTTATAGCGGCCTGCGCAATAACGGTTTTCTAACTTACGACGATGATCACTATATATTGGAAAACCACCACATACAACAAGGCGTAGACGCGCAAAGCATCACCTGGGCATTTACAACTTTCCGGGAAGGAAACTGGCACCCGCTCACCTGGATCTCGCACATAATTGATTGGGACTTATATGCCAGGAATCCTGCCGGCTACCATATAACCAATTTGTGCCTGCACGCCGCTAATGCCGTCCTCCTTTTTTTATTGCTTTTGTATATAACCGGCTATTTAGGCCGTTCCGCAATTGTCGCATTTCTTTTCGCGCTGCATCCCGCCCACGTCGAGTCCGTTGCCTGGATTGCTGAACGCAAAGATGTTTTGTGCACATTCTTCTGGTTTTCTGCCTTGCTTGCCTATGCATGGTATGTCCGCAAGCACTCCTTGAAGCGATACCTGCTAATCGTCTGCGCCTTTGCTTGCGCCCTCATGTCGAAACCAATGGCCATTACTTTTCCATTTACTTTGTTGTTGCTGGATTATTGGCCGTTGCGCAGAATTGCCTTCGCCCCGAAATCGCGCGCTCAGTGGTTCCCTTCGCTTTTGAAGTTATGCTTTGAAAAGTGGCCGCTCTTCATCATGACAGCGATCTCTGCCATTATCACCTTCGTTGCCCAGCGATCTAGCGGCGCGGTGGCTGAGCTTCAACTCATTCCCCTGTGGGAAAGAATCTGCAATGCCGCTATCAGTTACTGGCGTTACATTCGCATCGCGGTTTGGCCCCAGCCGCTGATGGTTTATTACTATTACGATTCAAATCACATTGCGATTTCTGTTGCAATACTATCGATCATCGCACTTATCCTGGTTACAGCTGTTTTTTGGCATTTCCGTGAACAACTGCCATATTGCCTCTTCGGCTGGCTATGGTTTCTGGGAACATTGGTACCCGTCATCGGCATCGTTCAGGTCGGAGCACAGTCAATTGCCGAGCGTTATACCTATGTCCCCTTGATAGGCCTCTTTATTGCCATTGTCTGGTCAGTAGGCGATGCTGTTGCTAACTCACCGAAGATCAGAGTTGTTACTCAACTACTCGCAGCCGCCGTTCTGGCATTCTGTGCCGCGGCAACCTATGCGCAGGTAAAAGTATGGAAAGACACAGCCACGCTATTCAGCCATGTGCTCGCCATTGACCCGCGCGGTGAAGCCCCAAATTTAAACCTGGGTGTGGCATACGAAAGACAAGGAAAACTGCTCGATGCGCAGAAATATGTTGAACGCGCGGTATTTTATAAACCCGACCCTCTGGTTCTTTCCTACTCTGCCTATTGCCTGATGCAAACCATGATGCAAACCCATGATATGCGCAACCTGCCGCTCGCCGGTCAGCGCCTCGATACGGCATTGCG
Source organism: uncultured Acidobacteriaceae bacterium (assembly GCA_963780975.1). Taxonomy (GTDB): domain Bacteria; phylum Acidobacteriota; class Terriglobia; order Terriglobales; family Acidobacteriaceae; genus Telmatobacter. Next base: position 30,316 of record CAWAEU010000006.1, read on the forward strand.
TGCGTATCCCGGCGACTCGCAGACCCTTGCAAATATGGCTCTATGGTCCGCATTGATGGGCAGACCACAGGATGAAGAGGCCTATAGCAGAAAAGCAATCGCAGAAAATCCTGATTTAATCACGCCGCGGCTTTATCTAGGCAATGCTCTCCGCGAGCAGGGCAAACTTGCTGATGCGGTTCAAACCTACCGCCAGGTTCTAGCTATCGATCCGTCTTTATACGATGTGCATAACAGTTTGGGAAATCTTCTTAACCGGCAGGGATTGTCGCAGGAGGCTCTTAAGGAATGCCAGCTATCATTAGCCATCAAGCCCGATCAGGCAGCGCCTCATTTCAAGATCGGAATGATTCTCGCAAGCGCGCATCAACTGCCCCAGGCAGTAGAAGAGTTCACCCAGTCGCTGCGCATCGATCCCGCTAACGCCAATGCGCATAACGACCTCGGAGCGGCTCTATTTCAACTCGGAGAGTACGATAAAGCTGCTGAGCAATTCAGTGCCGCAATCCAGATTGATCCTGCCCTTATCCGTGCCAGGCAAAATCTTGCTGTCGCCCAGGCCCTGATGAAAAATAAAAACCTCGCAAACGTAAGAAAATAAAATCCCCCCGCCGGGGGTCCACACCAAGGTTCCCCCTCTCGTTTTTACCCCAAAATACCCCATTCCAGCCGCCATAATAAAAGCTGCTCTGGGATTGTTCTCGCCGCTTCATCGGCTCGCTCGCGGCGCATCCCGTGGCAGCCGAAGGACGGGATCGCCCTCGCTATGAAACCCATTCGCATCGTTCTGTCGCCCACGCAAAGCCGTCCCCTGAATATCTTTCTGGGACTCGTGCTGCTGCTGGTCTCGCTCCTCCTCTTCCTCGCCCTCGCCACCTACACGCCCGCCGACCCGTCGCTCAACTCCGCCACCGGTCTGCCCGCGCACAACTGGATCGGCATCTTCGGCGCCTGGCTCTCTGACCTGCTGCTGCAATCGCTCGGCCTCACCGCATTCTTCCTCCCCATTTGGCTGGCCGGAATCGGCTGGACCTGGATTCAGTCGCGCTCCGGTGAATCGCCCGTGCTGCGTTGGGTCGGCGCCGTGCTGGCCATTGTCTTTCTTCCTGCGGCCTTCGCATTGCTTCCCTGGCACTGGCGCTGGCTTCATCAGCTTCCCGTCGAAGGTGTACTCGGCCGGCTCGTTGCCGATCTGCTCGTCCGCTATCTCAATCGGCAGGGAACCTGGGTGGTCGCCGGTGTTCTGGCTGCAGCCGGACTCTACTTTGCCTTCGCTGTCAGCTTCCTGGCTCTCAAAGAGAGCATTCAGGATCGCTGGCTCCACGCCGTCTCCTGGCACGACCGCTGGCGCAACTGGCGCGAGGAGCGTGCCGAGCGCCGCGAAGAACGCCGTGCCCAGCGCGAAGCTGCCACTCTATCTGCCACAGCCCAAGGCTCGTCCCCAGCACTGACCCTGATTCGTTTCATGAACCGCCACCCTCGCCCCAGCCGCTTTGCCTCTTTCTTCGGCCGCCGCAAGCCGCACCCCAGAACCGACCCCCTCGACGAAATCCCCGCTTACCAGCGGACCGCTTTGATTCGTCCAACGAAGAAATCCCCGCCGCCGCTCCCGCCGCACAAACCAAGCATCTGGGAGCGCGCCGCCGCCGAGCCACGTCGCAACCGGTCTCCAGTTCCCGCTCGCCGTCCCAACCCCGTCCAACGTAGCCGTCCCTGCACCCCGCGCCCGTCGAGCCTCCGCCCGCAACCCCACCTGGTTCGAGCCCATTCCGGCTTCGGCCCCGGCTCCTCACACCAGTACGGAAATCGCCATCCACGAGCGCGCCGATGCCAACCTCCGCACCGCCACCGTCGCCCCCAAACATGTCAGCGGCTTCAAGCTCCCGCCCAGCACCCTGCTCAATCCCGGCGACGGCCCTCAAAAAGTTCGCGAAGAAGAGCTCCGCAAGGAAGCCCGAGCCCTGGTCGAAAAATGCGCCGAGTTCGATGTCCGCGGCCAGGTGGTGCAAATCAATCCCGGCCCCATGGTCACCACTTACGAGTTCAAGCCCGATGCCGGCGTCAAATACTCCCGCGTCACCACCCTCGCCGACGATCTCTGCCTCGCCATGCGCGCCGAGTCCATCCTCATCGAGCGCATGGCCGGCAAAAGCACCGTCGGCATCCAGGTCCCCAATCACGAGCGCGAAACCATCCACCTCCGCGAAGTCATCGAGAGCGAAAACTTCCACAAAGCCAAATCCCGCCTCGCCATCGCCATGGGCAAAGACATCAACGGCCGCATCATCACCGCCGACCTGGCCGCCATGCCCCACGTCCTCATCGCCGGCTCCACCGGCTCCGGCAAATCCGTGGCCATCAACGCCATGATCATGTCCCTGCTCTTCCGCACCACCCCCGCGCAGGTCCGCCTCATCCTCGTCGATCCCAAGCGCGTCGAACTCGGCATGTACGAGGGCGTCCCTCATCTCTTCACGCCCATCATCACCGAGCCCAAGCTGGCCGCCAACGCCCTCCGCAACGCCGTCCGCGAGATGGAGCGCCGCCTCAAGCTCCTCGCCTCGCGCAGCGTCCGCAACATCGACCAGTACAACAAGCTCTTTGAGGGCGCCATGCCCTCGCTTTTCGACGACGTCGTGAAGACGAACGAGCCGCTCCCCTACATCGTCATCATCATTGACGAGCTCGCCGACCTCATGATGCTCGACCGCTCCAACGTCGAGGAGTCCATCACCCGCCTCGCGCAGATGGCCCGCGCCGTCGGCATCCATCTCATCCTCGCCACGCAGCGCCCCTCGGTCGACGTCATCACCGGCCTCATCAAGGCCAACGTCCCCACCCGCATCAGCTTCCGCCTCGCCACCAAGGTCGACTCCCGCACCATCCTCGACACCAACGGCGCTGAGGCTCTCCTCGGCCGCGGCGACATGCTCTTCCTCCCCCCGGCACCAGCCGCCTCATGCGCCTCCACGCCCCCTACGTCAGTGAAAAAGAAACCGCCGCCGTAGTCGCCTTCTGGAAGGCTCAAGGCGAAGCCGAATACGTCCACGGTTTCCTCGAGTCCCCCAAAGACGAGCGCGCCATCCTCGACGGCTCCAACCCCAACCCCGAAGAAAACGACCCCATGTTCGACGACGCCGTCCGTCTCGTCTTCGAATTCGGCAAGGCCTCCACTTCGCTCCTCCAGCGCCGCCTGAGAATCGGCTACGGCCGCGCCGCCCACCTCATTGACCTGATGGAGCACGACGGACTGGTAGGCCCCGCCGACGGCTCCCGACCCCGCGAACTGCTGAAAGCCCCCGGCTGGCTCCACGAAGTCTCCGCCTCCGCCAACGACTAACCATTCAGATAGTTTCATTACGCTAAGCTGTTGGCTTAGCCGTCAATTGCAATTCAACTGTTTTATCTCTATTCCCCCGCCGCACAGTCACGTGAAACTGATCGCCAACCCTGCCAAAGATCCGTTCTTTGGCCGCCTCTCCCGTGCTCGCGGCCAACGGATGCCCATCCACCGCCTCAATCACATCTCCCACTTGTATCCCCGCCTGGGCCGCAGCAGAGTCCGGTTCAATTGCTTTGATGATCGCGCTATCTCCCGCAAGGTCCAGCCGAAAACCTGTTGATCCAAACTCCCCAACCTTGATAAATCCATACGATTTGAAATGGTTATAGCAATATTCCACCGCGCCCTGTGCGGCCAGTCCCGCGCCCATGCAAGGCATAAAATCGCCCATCCAATCCACCATCGGCCTCAACATAATCATCCTGCTGGGCGACTTCGGTCCCTCCGGCGCATCCTTTGCTGCTCTCACCAGGCTCACTTCCTGCTCAGCGCCGCCGCGCAGCAACTTCAAGTGCAATGTCTCGCCACGCCTTCCAAAAACGGCCTTCGCTGCAATCACTCCCGGCGTAGGCTTCACAGGCTTGCCTTCCACGGCCGTAATCACATCGCCCACTTGCAACCCCGCATGTGCCGCCGCGGAATCGGGAGTTATGCCGGTGATCGCACCGTCGTCCTTCCCTGCGGTACCAAGCGTCAAACCTGAATCTCCTACCTCGCTATCCTTGATCAGCCCAGCCTGTTGAAACATATCAACGCATTTTTTTCGCCAGCGAAGCAGCCGGCCCAATTCCCGTGCACGCAATGGTGGCGCCCTGCGCGCTCACAAGGTCAACCTTGTATTGTCCGTTAGCCTGTAATGCACCGCAGACCAGCAATGAGGAAATGAATACAAAAACTCGCAACCCTTTCATCGATAACCTCCGCGGTCACTCTATCACGCCGCTTCCTATTCTCCACCCTTAATTCGTCGATAAAAGCCGGGTGCTCCATCCTTGCGATTCTATCTATAGCAAGGGTGGAAAACCACAAATCCCACTAATTGGAGAACAGGGGTTAACATCTATAGAAAACGCAACATTTAATTGCGCTTTCGCACTATACGTGCCCCGCCCTGGCCAGGATACGGGCTGCATTGTCATGATAAATTTTCCTCAGCACGTCGTCCGCGAGGCCAAAACCGTTCAGCGTCCAATGATAATTAAAATTGAAATTGGCGCTTTCTACCTTGCCGCGCATGTAGAAATGCTCATCTTCCGTCTCGAGAATCCGGAATGTGGTTTGAAAGAAAGGTAGATTGTAGGATACGTCAGTTCCATAGACAATCCGATCGGAATATTTCGCCAGAAACCGATGCATGAACCGGGGTATCGTTGCTGTTTTCAGCAAAGCGCGCGGAGAGGTCCGCATTGAGATTCGGATTGCGATCGAACATCTCGCCCAGCCGGTTCAAATCATAATCGAGATTTGAATAATGACAGGCAATGAACTGTGTCTTCGGATGCTTGGCAGCGATATTCCCCAGGCTGTTGATTAGCTGGTTATGATCGTACATTCCAGGCTCCAAAACGATTCTCCATGTCCAGCCGTTCATAAGCCCGTCATTGGTGTTATCCATCGCTTGATAAGACCAGATAGGGTCGGAAACATGAATGCTTACCGGCATTCCGAGCTGCCCGGCTTTGTCCCACAATGAGTCGAGCCGCGCGTCGTCCGGGTGAGGGCCGATTGGGGCGTTCGGGTTCGGCGGCATCGGATTCCGGGTGTAGGTTGCTCCCCCATTCAATCCTCCGAACGCATTTGCAGGGCGACGCGCTGCGGAAGGCGGACGCGGGGGGCTGAAGCCGCGGCCTTTGTCGGACAGTTCGCCGATTCCTTTCGCGCCTGCCCGATAACACCCTTCGAGCGAATCAACTGCGCCAGGTCCAAAGCTGCCCTTTTCCACGTCGCGTAAATCGAAGCCGCACCAAAGGTCGAATCGGTCCGGATGGTCTGCATAATCGCGCGCACGTTCTGCAAAACGATCTGGGGTACTGGCGCCGGTAAAAATGACGGTCTTCTCAACCCCGACCTTATCCATAATCGCGACCATTTCACTAACGCTCAACGGCCCATGACCATGGCAATGTGCATCGATGATGGGAAATTTCGCCTTTGTGACTTCGGTGATTGGAATCCGGTAAATGGATTGCGGAAGGTACTCACTGAGAAGAATGGTGGGCGGCGAACCGGGCGCCTCTGAAGGCGCTGGCGCCGGGCTTCCTTCTTGTTGCGCACCGCCCAAATGTTGCGCACCGCCCAAATATGGATACGCAGCAAAGACCGTTCCACCAATCAATAACTCTCTGCGATTCACCAGTTTCATCCGGAATCTCCATTCTAAAAATACAGTCCCGGAAATTGTACTCCCGTTAGCACAAATCTAAAGAACAATGCGGTAAATTCGAGGGAAAAGCCAGGCGATTCACCGCCGTCCTTGCCCCGCGCCCCATCCTTCCGCACTTTTGCGAAAGTGTGGGAAACAGAAAAGCCCTGCAAGTCGCCTGCGAGCGTCTGTCGCACCGCAGGTACTGTCTGCCCCACCGCAGGTCGTCACCACTTCAACGTCACAAACATAGCCACCGCCGCCGCTCCCATAAATACAAACGTAGCCCACACCAGAACATTCGAGAGCATCCCGCTCCGATGCTCGCCCATAATCTCCTTATTCCGTGCAATCCGCGCAATAAGAAAAATCAGCGGCACCGCAACCACCCCATTGATCACGGCCGTCACAACCAAAGCCTGGATCGGATTGATGCCGATAAAATTAATCATCAGCCCAATCAACGTCGCAATGGTAATCACGCCATAAAACCCATGCGCCCGCTTCAACTTCAGATTCAGTCCTTCATGCCAGTTCAACGCCTCTGACAGTGCGTAGGAGGCCGACCCTGAAAAAACCGGAACGGCAAGAAAACCCAATCCAATAATCCCGATGGCGAAAATCAACTCAGCCAGAAACCCCGCGTGCGGAAAAGTATGCACCAGCGGTTTTAGAGCCTCGGCTGCCTGCGCCGCCGTTGTGATATGAGTGACACGATTCTGGTGCAGCACCGTTGCGGCCACCACAATAATGCACCATGCAGCAATCTGCGACGACAGCATACCCATAAAATTATCGATTCGCATCCGCCTCATATACGGCTTGGTCACCTTTGGCACTCCCTTGTGAATCATCCTCTTGCTCCGCTCTTCTTCCACTTCCTCTGAAGCTTCCCAGAAGAACATATAAGGTGAAATCGTCGTGCCGATCACGCCCGTGATGATAAAGAAAAACTCTGAGCTGAATTCAATGTGCGGAATAAATGTAGCCTTCAAAATCGTGCCCCATGGTTCATCAACCATGAATACGGTAATCACATAACCGAACAGAGTGACGCAAAGCCATTTCAAAATCCGTGCGTAAGTCCTGTAAGTGGTGAAGATCTCCAGGATAAGAATCAGCGCCGTAAAGAAAAGCACCAGCGCCGCAAAATGGACGGGTACAAGAAGATGCGCCGCCGCGCCCATCGCCCCCAGGTCGGCTCCCAGGTTGATAGTGTTGGCCAACAGGACCAGCAGCAGCGTTCCATAAAGTACCTTTTTGCTATAGTGTTCCTTCACCACGGCGGCCATGCCTTTTCCGGTCACCGCGCCAATCCGTGCGCAAGCCTCCTGCACCGCCGTCAGCATCGGCAATATAAGCAGAGCCGTCCAAAGTTGCCCATACCCGAACTGCGCTCCCGTCTGAGTATAAGTAGCAATCCCCGACGGGTCGTCATCCGCCGCGCCGGTAATAAGCCCGGGCCCTGCAATCTTCAGCAGCTCTTTGGTCTTCCTTCCAAATTTCGCCATTGAAGGAGTATACCGGCAGCAATCTGGTTTCCATGATCAGTAATAACCACTAATCCAACAACCGAATCAACTGCTGAATCGCTGACTCTCCAATCCCCGGCCCCTGCTCTAGCATCTACTACTAAGGAGCCGTTCATAATGAAGATCCTGCTGGCCTGCTGCCTGCTAACCTGCGCCGCCCTACCCGCGCAGCAAACCCCCGCGCCTACTGAGCTAGCCGCGAACCCTTTCGTCATCAAGGACACATGGATCATCGGTGGCGCAGGCAACTGGGACTACCTGACCATGGACCCGCAGACAAACCAGCTCCTCATCGCCCACGGCTCTGTCGTGCAAGTCGTCGATACTGAAACCGGAACCCTCGCCGGCCAGGTCTCCGGCCTCCGCTTTGCCCATTCCATCGCCCTCGACGATGCGGGCGACTTCGGCTACATCAGCGACGGCCCCGCCAACCAGATTGCTGTCTTTGACCGCCGCAGCTTCAAAATCCTCGCCCGCATCCCCACTGGCCCCAGTCCACGCGCCCTGGTCTTCGAACCCCAAACCCATCTGCTCTTCGTCGTCAGCGCCGATCCCCTCCCCCAAAGCTCCACCACATCGCGCCACTCTGCCAATCAGTCCGCCCAATCGCCAATCACCGTCATCGATACACAAACGCGCACCGTGATCGGCACAATTCTCCTCCCCGGCAAGTTGGGCTTCGCGGCCACCAACGGCGCAGGTCAGCTTTTCATCATCCTCGCGGACCGCAACGAAATCGCCTGGATTGACGCAACAGCCATCGAAGCCCGTCTCCACGGCGCACCTGGCGGTGCCGAGTCCAATCAACCCCGTGCAACAAAGCCCGGCGCCCAGGTAACCATCGACTGGAGCGCCATCCCCCACTCCACCCAATCCTCCGGCAATCGTGTCCGCTTCTTTCCCCTCGGCCCGGGGTGCCCCGGTCCCCGCAGCCTCGCCGTCGATAGCGCCCACGCGCGCCTCTTCGCCGCCTGCAGCAACCTCACCATGGCCATCCTCAATGCATCGAATGGCGAGCTCATCGCCTCCCTGCCCACCGGCGCCGGCGATGACGCCATCGGCTACGACCCCGACCGCGGCCTCATCTACACCGCCAATGGAGCAGCCATGGGAAGCCTCACCGTCATCCGCCAGGACGTAACCGATACCTATGCCGTCATTCAAACCTTGCCCACCCGCGAGCGAGCCCGCACCCTGGCCGTCAATCCATCCAATGGCGATGTCTATCTGGTCACCGATTATCTCGGCATGCCTCTCGACAAGCCCGGCTCCATCGGCACCCTCCACACCTCACAGGCTGCGGGCAGCTTCCAGGTCCTGGTCATCGCCCACTGACCGCACCCGCCAACGAATCCCACAAAAGTACCCCGATACCGCCCTGATACCCCCGCCAATATTCAAGCCATTCCCGCCACGCAGTGTCACACTATATCCATGCTCGATTACAGGGCTCAGCGCGATCTCCCCACCATCCTGCTCATTGATGACGACCCTATCAGCCGCGAAGTAATGGCCACCGTCCTCACCATGGGCGGCTATACAGTCCACACCGCGATAGACGGCTCGTCAGCCTTGCAGATGCTCGTCGACGAAGTCTGCATTCCCGGCATCATCCTCATGGACGCGCAAATGCCTGGCCTCGGCGGCGTCCAGCTCATCAAGCAAATCCGCGCCCGCTCCAGCGCCAGCCTCTATGCCATCAGCGGCAGCAACCCACCAAAACAGATCGTCGCCGCCACAGACGGTTTCCTGCTCAAGCCCTTCACCCCCGACGACCTGCGCAGCCTCCAGGAAAAGCGCCCGCCGTCTCCCGCCAAATCCCCCACCAAAAAATCCAAGAACTCGCCCCCAGCCCGCACCACTTCATCGCCGAAGTTGGAATCCGGGGTCCCCAGCGACAGGTCTTCGTCGCTGGGGTGGTCAGATACCCCACTCCCGGTAATCGATCCAGAAATCCTCGCCCAGCTCCGCGAAATGATGTCTGAAGCCGCAGTCCGCCAGATCTATGCTGCCATCGTCGCCGATCTAGCCCGTCGAATAGCTGCCATCGAGACCGCCATCGCCCAAAAAAACGTCGCAGAAATCCACCGCATCGGTCACAACATCAAAGGCGGATGTGGCATGGCCGGCGCTCGCCAGGCCGCCAGCCTCGGCGCGGCCTTCGAATCCATAGGTAACCAACTGGATAACAGTCCCGCACTCCTCGAAAATTTGCGAGACGCCGCCCGAACCCTTGAGCGTATGCTGGAAGTTGAATTCCCGGCGTAAAACGGGGCTCTATATACGGAGGTAAGCCGCTCAAGTGGAACGACCAATCAGAATTGTTATAGCGGATGACCATCCGGTGGTGTGCATCGGTGTGCGCAACATGCTCTCTGAAACCGGGGAATTTGATGTCGTCGGCGACGCTTCTGACGGCGACGAAGCCATCACTCAGACCCTGGAACTAGGCCCAGACATCCTCCTTCTTGACGTGCAGATGCCGCGCCTGCCCGGCCTTGAAGCCATGCGCGCCATTATGAACGGCATGCCCACCGTCAAAATCATCCTCCTCACCTCCACCATCAGCACCCAGCAGATCATCGAGGCCCTGCACATCGGCGCCCGCGGCATCGTGCTCAAAGACGCCCTCGCCGACCACCTGCAAACCGCCATCAAGACCGTCTCCGGCGGCGACTACTGGATCGGCGGCAAACGCGTCATCAACCTCGTCTCCGCCCTCCACGACCTCATGCAGCAGGCCCAGGTGCCGCAGCGTAAAACCTACGGCCTAACCCCTCGCGAGCTCGAAGTAGTAGGCGCAATCGTCGAGGGATGCAGCAACCGCGACATCGCCAAACAATTCAACTTGAGCGAAGAAACGGTCAAGCGCCATCTCTCCAATATCTTCGACAAAACCGGCGTCTCCACCCGCCTGGAACTGGCCCTCTTCGCCATCGCCCACCACCTCGTTGAACCGCAATAAAGGCAGCTTTCAGCTCTCAGCTCTCGGTTGTCATTGCCTGGGTAGGTCAGGAAACGAGGAATTGTGTAATTCGCTATGCCTATAGGATGAGTTTTGATAGATATTTGTAGGGATATACGTAGACGAAATTAAGGAGAGAAGTCCGCTCTCGAAAAATGGATGTGTTTGACCGTAGATATTGTGCTTAAATGTCCGTTTATAGATTGACTAAAACATTCAAATCCAATGCAAAACGAGTGCTTTTGTGTGTCATTAGGCCCGTTTTAGAGCGAATTAGAATCGTTTTGCTGCGTTCAGATCAAGCAACCGCGGTATCAGGAGGTAGGGGTTAGTGGGTAGGGGTTAGAAAGATAGCGGCATATGAATCCCAGGTCTCAAAGGCGAGACCCGGGGCACCCAGATTCTCTACCCGCCTGGAACTAGCCCTCTTCGCGATAGCCCACCGCTTGGTCGAACCGCAGTAACAGAGATTAGCGATAGGGTGCGACTTAGTTCCATAAATTATGTATTGAATAAGCATGACTTCTGTCGTGCCATTAATGGTCCAAAATAAAAATGGGCATCAGCTCCTGCAGGATGGTAACTGTCATTTGAAATGTAATTTCATAAATAGACCTACAAAATTTCGGGGTGTCATATCTGAGTTACTCTAAATAGACAAAGCTAGAGCATTTTTTGTGTAATGGAGCACTTACCAGGTTCCAGATCCTCTGTCTGAAAAAAGACCTTGCAATTAAAGTGCTACGGTATAAACTCATCGTGAATGCGTTGCCGGTTCCCTTCCCCACATAAGTCCAACCTTGACCCATTTAGGCCTTTCCATGGACTTGCGTGCCTGGCCGGTTAACTGCAGAGAAATGGATAACCTCTACAACACGACCCATGGCACGTCGGCGTCGCCCAAGGAACTCGGCTTGAACGAGCCAGAGGCGGTTACGGCGGAGACTGGCCGGGATATGCTCGTGCGGGACTCGAGCGTACCCGCAGGCGTTCAACAGTTCAAGCCGGGCGACCTCATCGATGGCCGTTTCTCTGTGGTTCGATTCATTGCGCGCGGCGGAATGGGTGAGGTGTATGAGGTGGAGGATGGGCAGTTGCGCGGGGTTCACGTCGCGCTCAAGACGATTCTTTCTCAATATGCCACTGATCCAGTGGTGCTCCAACGATTTGAGCGGGAAGTCCTGAGTGCTCGCGCGGTGGTTCACGCAAATCCTTGCCCAATATACGATCTTGGTCATTGGAAGCGGCCGGAGGGGCAGCTTACTTACCTGACGATGAAGCTCCTTCCGGGCGAAAGTTTGTCTGCAAGGCTCTTGCGCGAGGGTCCGCTGCCGGGCGAGGAGGCGCTTAGCATTCTCCGCCAGATTGGAGCGGGGATTGCGGCCGCACACGATGCAGGAATTCTGCATAGAGACATCAAGTCCCCGAACATCATTCTGCAAGGCTCAGGTGGGCAGGTTTTAGCCTGGGTTACTGACTTCGGCCTTGCGCGGGCCGCGTTGGGCATGGAGACGGCGCTTACGCTTCATGGGGTTGCGGGTACGCCCGGATTTATGGCTCCGGAGCTTTTCTATGGAAGCACGCCAACAAAGGCCAGCGATGTGTATGCGCTGGGGGTGGTCGCGCATCAGATTTTAACTGGGCGCCTGCCGCAGATTTCCATGCGGCGCGGCAAGAGCAGGGCGCCGTCGTTCAGCGTTGCGGAGATACCCGAGCCATGGAGTGCTTTGTGGAGGGTTGCCTCAAGCCTGCGGTTGAAGACCGTTTCCAGACCGTCCCCGAAGCGATGCAGGCGTTGCCCTCGCAAGCTGAGCTCGCTGAACTTCGCTCTTCGGGCGGATTGAGCATCTCGCGAAGAAAGATGCTGGCGCTGGCGACGGGCACAAGCCTTACTGTGGCCGCCGGGGCGTGGCTCGAGTGGCCACAAATTATGAATGTATTTGACCCTCTACCAGCAACCCGGTTCGTTGCCCTGATGGCGCTGCCTGCGGATCGCCCTCCGGCGCTGCTGTTCACGGTTCTGGATTCGATTGGCCAACGGCTTTCACGCGCTGAGGCGTATGTGAAGAATCTGATGATCATCACACCCAGAGACAAGCCGGGACCCTGGGAGGCGATCGACTCACCACAGAAAGCCGAGAACATACTGGGAGCCAACCTGGTGCTGGCAGCGTCGCTCGATCAGACTTCGTCACGGGCGAGGCTGAACCTGCGATTGCTCGATGCGCACTCTCAGCGCGTGCTGCGCAAGGGGGCTGTAGACTGCGCATTGGCTGAGATCAGCAGCCTGGCGGAGAAAGCTTCCCAACAGGCTGCCATGTTGCTGCAACTTCCTAGCAAGGACGTGCAGTTGAGCGATCCCGAGGAGTTGAGGAGCGTCCCCTCCGATGTCTACCAGGCGTATAGCGAAGCGGAGCAGTTGGTGAATGAGCCCAATCATGCAGGACTGCAACAGGCCATTGACAAATACCAGCATGTTCTCGATCTCGATGGGCACTTTGCCCTGGCTTACGCCAAGCTTGCGATTGCTTATATGCGGCAGTTCTACCTGACCAAGGAACCAGCCAACCTTGACCTCGCCGGCAAGAACGCCGCCAGCGCCCTGCGCTACAACCCGCATTCGGCCATGGGCCTTCTGAGCCAGGCGCTGGTCTTCGTCTACCAGGGCAATGAGGAAGATGCGCAAGCTTATTTTGAAAAGGCACAGCAGCAGGATCCCGGAAACCCCGAAGTGCTGTTTCAGAAAGCGTGGGCGATGCAAACCCACGGGCTGTTGAAACAAGCAGAGCAGACTTACCGCGACATCCTGGCCCAAAGGCCGAATTATTGGCCGGCGTACAACAACCTTGGAGTGATTCTGTCTCGGGAAACTAAGTACGATGAGGCGGCAAAGGCCTTCGCCGCAGCCGGAGCGGCCGCGCCCAAGTTTGCCCAGCCTATGGCAAACCTGTCCCTGACCTACTTGCAACTAGGAAAGCGCCACGAAGCTCGGGCAGCTTTAAGCGAGAGCCTGGCGCGTGCAGAAAGTGAAGATGGCTACCTTGCACTGGGCGACCTGGATTTCGAGGACGGCAAATACAGCCTTGCTCTTGCTGACTACCAGCATGCGGCAAGGCTTAATCCCGGGAGTCATCTCGCTCAGCGGGACATGGGCGACTGCTACATGATGCTCGGCAATGCGGCCATGGTGAAGCAGAGTTACGAGCAGGCTACGCGCTTGCTCTCTGCGCAATTGCAGATGAACCCGCGAGATGGCCTTGGATGGTCCAACCTGGCCTTCTATGAAGCCAAAGTTGGCGACCGCGCGGCCGCTGAGGCAGCCATGGAAAAAGCCAAAATGCATGGAGCCAACGACCCCGAATCGCGCTTCATAATCGTTCAGGCGCTGGACGTATTGGGAAGAAAGTCAGAGGCATTGCAATTGTTGTTGTGGTGCATGGACAAGGGGCTCTCACCGGCGGAGGTCGACCTGGCCGTGGATATCAAAGATCTGCGCAGTACCGCGGAGTACCGCTCCAGGCTGAAAAATCGTGAGCGAAACGGGAAGGCTTCTGCAAGTTAAGTGTTTTTCAACCAGTCAACAAGAAGGGAGAATCATATGAAAGGACGTTTAATTCTGTTGCTCCTGTGTGTGTTCATTGCCGGGGTGTTCTTTGGGATCTGGATGGATTGGTCAGCATGGCACAACAAGATTGACCACCAAGAGATCGTGTACAGGTTGTCGGACCAAAAATGAGGCGCTTTTGGAAGTGAATACCGGCGACAACATCACTCTGAAGGCAGACGCATCTGCTGACCATGCAAACAATCCCAAGATCAAATTTGATGAGACGAATCCGACGAATCCCCTGTGCGCGAGCGGCACAGGTGATGGTAACAGTAATATCTGCAAAATTAACGACAATTCAGGGAGCGAACCCAGGGATTATTACTTCACATGCTCCTCTGACTCCGACAAACAACATAGGGATAATAAGGGGGACCACTGCGATCCGGCAGTCCAACAATCGGGGTCACCCGGCGGCAAAGGGAACTTGGACTACCTAGGATTTGTGAAGGGAGATTTCGCGCATCTCTTCGGAATGTAGAGCTCATTTGTGGAGAAAGCGGAAAGTTGTGTACCCCAGCCTTCGCGGCCACCACGGCAAGCGAAGGCTGGGGAACGCACACATATAGCAGAAATCCCTTTCTCAATTACCAGCCCATTTGGCTCATGTGATTCAGGATGATGGTGCTGTAATGATCCATGCGTTCAGGGCGTCGTTTGAGCGGAGCCGGGAGAATTGCAGCTAGCCGCGCTGCCTGTTCCCTGTCAATATTTCGGGCCGAGGTTTTGTCGTAGTAGCGGCTTGCCGCGTCCGCTCCATAAATTCCCGGACCCCATTCCACCACGTTGAGGTAAAGTTCCAGAATGCGCTGCTTGCCGAGAACGAATTCCGCCACCGGCACTAAGGTGGTCTCCGCGCCCTTGCGGAGGATGGAGCGGCTGGTTCCGAAGAACAGGTTTTTTACCAGTTGCTGGGTAATGGTGGATGCTCCGCGCGTGCGGCCGCCCTCCAAGTCTTCTTCAGCATCGATCTGGATCGCGTTCCAATCGAAGCCATGATGCTGATAGAAGCGCCCGTCCTCCGCGGCGATGACAGCGTGCTGCAGTTGCGGCGAGATCTGGCTGAGAGGAATAAATTTGTAGTGCTCTTGATACGGCTTGTTGTGTATCCAGGCCTGAAAGCGGCGCTCGATGTGCACCGCGGTGGTTGGCGGGTCAATCCACCGTGCGGCTACAAGGGTCAGTGCTGCAAGTGTCCATAGAAGCACCACGGTGAGGCAAAGCCAGCCAAGTAAGACTCGCAGGAAACTCTTTCGAGGCGGGGTTGGAGTGATGGGAGGTGCAGTCGGGGTTACGGGAGGCGGAGTTGGGGTGATGGGAGGCGGGGTCGGGATTATGGGAGGTATAGAAGGGCTTGTCGTCACATTTTAAGAATAATAGCCTGAATCGGGTTGCTGCTCAGGTCCTGGTTTTTGGCGCGAACTCAAGGTACGCTGTTCCATACTGGCACGTCTCGATTCCAGCGAAATTCCGGCGAAGTGAAAATGTCAATTAAGTACTGGCGGAAAGATATCCCTCGTATAATTATCCGCAGATGAGGGTAGCCAATGGCTGTCGTAGATAAAATCGACTTTCAATCCCTTGCTGAAAATAGCGCCGACATTATCTGCAGTACCGCGATGGATGGATTGTTGCGCTATGTCTCACCCGCCTGCTTTGAGATTCTTGGTTTCAAGCCAGAGGAGATGGTGGGCAAGACTTTATATGATTTTGTTCTCTCTGATGATCACCCTCTTCTTACCGGCTCATATGCCGCGCAGGATCAAAATGCGACACTCCGGTTGATCAAGAAGGACGGGGCTCATGCGTGGATTGAGAGTCGTGCCCGCCTGGTGCGCAATGCAAACACTGAAGAGCCCAAAGAATATATTTTTGTGATGCGCGACATCACAGAGCGCAAAACACTGGAGGATAAACTAACCGCACTTACTCTCATCGATGGACCGACGGGTCTCTCGAATCCGCGTGGCTTTGAAAGCGCACTGGACATGGAGTGGAGACGGACGTTGCGGGGCAGAAAGGATATATCACTGCTGTTGCTCGATATTGTGCGCTTGAAAGGCGCTGACCGCGAAAACCAGCGGGAGGAACGAGACAACTGGGTGCGCGCAGTGGCAACGGCGTTGTGTGGAATTGTGCGCGCCACTGACTTTGTTGCCCGCTATAGCGATGCCGAGATCGCCATCATCCTTCCTGAAGCCGATACCGCAGGCGCAGTCATGGTTGCTGAGAAAGTGCGCTCCGCCGTCGAGTCATTGCAACCTCCTGACGGAGTAAAACAAGAACATGGCTGGCTGATTGCGAATATTGGCGTGGCTACCGCTCTTGCTCGTCATGGCGAAACCATGAAGATGCCTGAAACCCTGTTGCTGGCAGCGGATCACGCACTGCAGCAGGCTAAGTTGAAAAAGCAGACTTGCTGCGCATGGCAAGTTGGGTTGGTCCACTTTGGCGGCCTGATCTGGCCGAACGCGGAACAAAAAGAGCCGAATTGAGCCTCGTCTACGGGCATGCGCTCGACATTGCAAGAATAGAATTGACTTATGAACCTGAACGGAAAAATTGTCTTCATCACCGGCGCCAGCTCAGGAATTGGCGCGGCCACTGCCGCAGCCTTTGCTGCCGAGGGAGCGCGGTTGCTGCTTGCGGCCCGCCGCGCCGGAAAATTGGCCCAGGTAGCCTCGTTGGCTCTGGAGCGCGGCGCCGCCGCCGTCCACTCCATTGACCTGGATGTGCGTGACTATCGCGCCGTGCAGAACGCCATTGACGCGCTGCCACCCATCTGGTCAGAGATCGACGTGCTGGTGAACAACGCCGGCCTGAGCCGCGGCCTTGACAAGCTCTATATGGGCAAAATCGAAGACTGGGACGAGATGATCGACACCAACGTGAAGGGCCTGCTCTATGTTTCGCGCGCCGTGGTGCCGGGGATGGTGGTACGCGGGCGCGGCCACGTGGTGAACCTGGGCTCGACGGCCGGTGAGCTCACTTACCCAGGCGCCGCCGTCTACTGCGCCAGCAAGGCTGCCGAGCGCGCTATCAACGACGGCCTGCGCCAGGATGTGCTGGGAACGCCGGTACGTGTGACTACCATCGATCCCGGCATGGTGGAAACCGATTTCAGCCTGGTGCGCTTTCACGGCGATGCCGAGCGTGCCGCCAAGGTGTACCACGGTGTAACTCCGCTGACTCCCGAAGATGTTGCCGACGCCATTCTATGGGCTGTCACGCGTCCACCGCATGTGAACGTAGCGCGAGTACTCCTGACCCCGGTGCAGCAGGCCAATAGTCTGCTCTTTGACCGCAAGCTATAGAGAATCCGCAATAAGCGCAGGGGTGAAAAATATGCAGAGGAGCTATATCAAATAAAATTCAACACTATTGCCAACGCCAGGATACAGCTTTAGCGTAACCTTGCAGCCGTCAGCCGGCGATCCAAAACAGGTCGTGAAGGCCTATCCCATGGCCTGAATCTGGCCCTCGATCTGGGTCAGTGCAGCCTCAAGCGCCGCGCGACGCGCCGGGTGCGAGGTCCGCTGCGAGAGGATATTTTCCCGTTGCAGGTTGAGCGCCTGCTTCTGCCGCTCCCGCTCCGTGCGGTGCTGTTCTGCAATGCGGCGGTCCTCCTCGCTCACAAAACCTTCGTCGGAGTCCACCTCCGGCTGCTTAGGCGTTTTTGCCATTTGTTCCTCCAAGGATATACTTTTTCAATCACGAGCCCTATCTTCTATTCTACGAGGGTTTGGCCGCTTACAGTCCCACGGGACTGAAGATGGTTACCTCGGATGAGGGAAGGATGACCAATGCGCGTTTGGCAGATTTCGTCGTTTGGCGTTGATTCTTTGGAGTTTGTGGAGCGCCCTACGCCCATGCCGGGCGAAGGTGAGGTGCTGGTAAAGGTGCATGCGATTTCTTTCAATTATCGTGATTTGCTGATGGTGAAGGGCCTTTACAACCCCAAAATGAGGCTGCCTCGCATTCCCTGCTCCGACGGCGCCGGAGAAGTGGCAGCCGTGGGCGAAGGTGTGACCGCCTGGAAGCCGGGAGATCGCGTGGCCGGCATCTTTATGCAGAACTGGCAGGATGGCGTGCTGACCTCAGCAAAAGCCCGCGGCGCACTGGGCGGCGACATTGACGGCATGCTCGCCGAGTATGTGGTTCTGAAGCAGACCGGTCTGGTTGCTCTGCCTGAGCATCTCAGCTATCAGGAGGCGGCCACGCTGCCCTGCGCTGCCGTCACCGCCTGGAACGCCCTGGCCGCCGGTGATCTTAAACCCGGAGCCACGGTGTTGATCCAGGGAACCGGCGGGGTCTCAATCTTTGCCTTGCAACTTGCACGGCTGCGCGGCATGCGTGTGCTGGGCATTAGCAGCAGCGCTGAGAAGTTGGAGCGCGCCTACTCCCTGGGCCTTGATGCCGGCCTCAACTATCTTGACTATCCTGACTGGGACCGTTGGGCTCTGGAAGAAACGGGCGGCGCGGGCGTTGACCTGGTGGTCGAGGTGGGCGGCCTGGCCACGTTGCCCCGCTCTCTCAAGGCCATTCGCATCGGCGGCGTCATCGCCCAGGTCGGCGTGCTCTCCGGCGCCGAGGCGACTGACCCGTTGCCCATCGCCACCATCCTCCACAAAATGGTCCGCATCCAGGGCATCTACGTCGGCTCCCGCAAAGACTTCGAGGAGTTGAACAAGGCCATCACTCTTGCTGTGCTGCGCCCGGTGGGCGAAAACTTCCATTGGTCGCAGGCCCGCGAAGCGCTGATCCGCCTGGAAGAAGCCACTCACTTCGGCAAGCTGGTGCTCACGGTAGGCTAAGTGCCGGCGAACTTATGCGCTCCGCCGGCGCCAGCCCGGGAACAACCGTCCGTCTCAAAACGGTATTGCCTGGCCTGTAATGGTCTGTTCACATTACTCTCCTGCGATAATTGGCCGACTTTTTATCCCCGCGCCGAATCTCCGGAATTATTGTTGAGGACACTGCTTGAGCCAAGGGGAGTTCCCTGTCGCAGGCGGCAACGAGGGAAACGATGTCAGAGACACCGGTCACAATACCGCCGCAAGTGGGATCGATGAAGCATCAGAAGACAGCCATGACCGCCGATGCGCTGGCCCACTCCTTTCTTGACAACCTTTTCTTTGTGCAGGGCAGGTCGCTGGAACGGGCAACAGTCAACGATCTTTACATGGCCCTTGCACACACCGTTCGCGACCGCCTGGTGGAACGCTGGATTTCAACAGTGAAAAATTACCAGATGCAGGACGTACGGGTGGTCTGTTACCTATCGGCCGAGTTTCTGACCGGGCCCCATCTGGCCAACAACCTGATCAACCTCGGCATTCATGACGAAGCCGAGCAGGCCATGCGTCAGCTGGGCCTGGATCTGAACGTTCTGATCGAGCAGGAAGAGGAGCCGGGCCTGGGCAACGGCGGTTTGGGGCGCCTGGCCTCGTGCTTCATGGATTCGCTGGCCACGCTCGACGTTCCCGCCATTGGTTACGGAATACGCTACGAATATGGGATCTTTGACCAGCTGATCCGCGACGGGTGGCAGGTGGAGACCACCGACAAGTGGCTGCGGCTAGGCAACCCCTGGGCTCTCGAACGCCCGGAAGACGCCTTCGAAGTAAAGATGGGCGGGCGAACGGAATCGCACATCGATACGAACGGGCGGTTGAGAGTGCAATGGGTTCCGCAACGGGTTGTGCGCGGCATTCCCCACGACACGCCTATTCTTGGCTACAAGACCAACACCGCAAATACCATGCGTTTATGGTCGGCGCAGGCTGTGGAGAGTTTCGACTTTGGCACCTTCAACACCGGAGATTTTTTTGGCGCGGTGGCTGACAAGGTCTCCTCAGAGAACATCTCCAAGATTCTCTATCCCAATGACGAAGGGATACAGGGAAAACAGCTTCGCCTGGCGCAACAGTTCTTCTTCGTCTCCTGCAGCCTTCAGCACATTCTCAAAATTCAGATGCACGCCAACCGGCCCCTTGCAAACCTGCATCGCAACTTCGCTATACAGATGAACGACACCCACCCGGCCATCTCGGTAGCCGAGTTGATACGGCTGCTTGTCGACGAGCACTCGATGGAGTGGGACGAAGCGTGGCTGGTGACACAGCATACCCTCTCCTATACCAACCACACTCTGCTACCGGAGGCGCTGGAGCAGTGGCCCTGCTCGCTTTTCGGCTCCCTGCTGCCGCGCCATCTGGAGATCGTAGATGAAATCAACCGCCGCCACATGGAAAACGTGCGGCAGAAGTTTCCCGGCGACGAACAGCGCGCGCAACGGCTTTCGCTGATCGACGAGAGCGGGGAAAAATATGTGCGCATGGCGCATCTAGCCTCGCTGGGCAGCCATGCCATCAACGGTGTAGCCGAGCTGCATACGGAACTTCTCAAGACCCATGTGCTGCGCGATTTTTACGAACTCACGCCGGAAAAATTTTCCAACAAAACCAACGGCGTCACTCCCCGCCGCTGGATGGTGCTGGCCAATCCCGGCCTGGCCTCGCTGCTGACCGCGCGGCTTGGCCCCGGTTGGGTGCGGGATCTCGAAAAGTTGCGCCGGCTGGAGCCGATGGCCGGCGATTTCTCGCTGCATGAGGAATGGAGAGAGATCAAGCGCCAAAACAAGATGCGTCTTGCGGCCTACATTCAAGACCGGCTGGGCATCGCCGTCGATCCACAATCCATCTTCGATGTGCTGGTCAAGCGCCTGCATGAGTACAAGCGCCAGCACCTGCAGATTCTGCACATTCTAACCCTCTTCAAGCGTATCCAGCGCGACCCGGACGCGGAGGTGGTTCCGCGCGTCTTCCTTTTCGGCGGAAAAGCCGCGCCCGGCTACCGCATGGCCAAGCTCATCATCAAGCTCATCCACTCCACCGGCGAAGCCATCAATGCCGACCCACAGGTGCGCGGCAGACTGAAGGTGGTTTTTCTGCCTGATTACAACGTGAAGCTCGGCCAGCGCGTTTATCCTGCCGCCGATTTATCCGAGCAGATTTCTTTGGCGGGCAAGGAAGCCTCGGGAACCGGCAACATGAAGTTCGCCATGAACGGAGCGCTCACCATCGGCACACTCGACGGGGCCAACATCGAGATACGCGAAGAGGTGGGCGAGGAAAACTTCTTCCTCTTCGGATTGACCACGCCCGAGGTGGAACTGCGCAAGAGCGAGGGCTACAATCCCCGCGCGATTTACGATGCCAACCCCAACCTGCGCGAGGTGCTCGACGCTCTGCTGAGCGGAGAGTTTTCCCGCGGCGACAAGGCGCTCTTTGAGCCGCTGGTCAGCTCTCTTCTAAACGGCGACGAATATATGTTGCTGGCCGATTACGAGTCGTACATCGACTGCCAGGACCGCGTGAGCGAGGCCTACAAGAACCCGGAAGAGTGGACCCGCATGAGTATTCTCAATGTGGCTCGGATCGGCAAGTTCTCCTCAGACCGCTCAATACGCGATTACTGCGCCGAGATCTGGAAGACCTGGCCGGTGAAGATTCAGCTATAGGAAACAATGAGGAGATCGAATTCCCTTTTCTGCGGTGAGCTGTCGGGATATATCTGTGGACTCAACTACAAAATTGGGCTAAAATCGAACTATTGGAGGTATATATGGGATACGTCGGTCGAATTGGCAGTTCCAAATATGTGAGCCCCAACGACGTTGAGAAAGGGGTGAAACCTGCTCCAAGGGCGCCGGTGAAGCTCCCTCCTCCAGTCAAGGTTCCACCTCCGCCCACACAGTCCAACTCGCCAAAGCAGTAGGAGAAGAGAAAGGAGCCGTCCCCGATGCCGGCTACGCTTCTCGCACTACAAGTCTTTCTGATCCTTCTGCCTGGGTTCTCAGCGGCATATGCTGTACATGCGTTGGCTACTCGTCGATCTCAGTCAGATTTCGAACGGGTAATAGAAGCCTTGGTTTTTAGCTTCATCATTTATGTCTGCTATATCCCTCTGAATGGCGGAAAGCTCCCGTTTCACATACAGGACGACCCCGCAAGTAAAGGAAACAGCACAGTTCTTTGGGAACCAGCGCAACTGGCTTGGCTTGTCGCCGTCACGGCAGCCTTTGCCCTTCTTGCCATTGTGTACATTCGGGTTGACGGAAATCGTTTGTTTCGCGCGGTGGGCCTGACCGAACGCACTACTCGCAATTCCATTTGGAATGACATATTTGAGCGTGAAGCGATCAACACCCAACCGGTTCAGGTAGAGTTAGCGGACGGCAGAAATGTCTTGGGCATTCTGTTGTACTACTCAGATGCCTCAGAAGACGGATCCATCTACCTGACACAAGCTTGCTGGGTGGATGCAAAAGGGCAGACGATCCCAATACCAGGACCGGGCATTCTGTTGACCAAGAAATGCGGAATTAAATGTGTTAGCCTTCTTGATCCAGTAACAGATGCATCCCCGGAAAATGTTGAGCTCGCTGGAACAGAGTAAGCTAGCACACATTGCTCCCGCCGTTTCGCGCTAGAATTTACATATGCCTGCCGCCGCGCTATCGCCTGAGGTTCTGACCAAGTACGAGCCCGTCATCGGACTCGAGGTCCACGTGCAACTTCTCACCGCAACCAAGGCCTTCTGCGGTTGCCGGAATCAATTCGGTTCGGCCCCCAACACCAACGTCTGCCCGGTTTGCCTGGGGTTGCCCGGCTCTTTGCCGGTGCTCAACGAGAAGGCGGTCGAGTTTCCACGCTGGCTTCGCTGGCCATCAACTGCCAGGTGCGGGAGCGCTCCATCTTCGCGCGCAAAAATTACTTCTACCCCGACCTGCCCAAGGGCTACCAAATCTCGCAGTTCGACAAGCCTATCGCCGAGCACGGATTTATCGAGGTTCCAACGGCGGACGGGAGCACAAAACGCATCGGCATCACCAGGCTGCATCTCGAAGAGGATGCGGGCAAGAGCCTTCACGACGGATTTTCAGATTCCGCGACGCACACTTATATTGACCTGAACCGCTGCGGCACGCCGCTGGCTGAGATCGTTTCCGAGCCGGATATTCGCACCCCCGATGAGGCTTTCGAATACCTGACCCGCCTGAAGGAAATTCTTCTTTACTGCGGCGTATCCGACTGCAACATGGAGGAAGGTTCGCTTCGATGTGATGCGAATGTCAGTGTCCGCCTCAAAGGAGCGACCAAATTCGGCACCAAGGCTGAAGTGAAAAACGTCAACAGCTTTCGCTTTGTCCGCGCCGCCCTTGAATACGAAATCGAGCGCCAAATTGAAGTCCTCGAATCCGGCGGGCGCGTGATACAGGAAAGCCGCCTGTGGAACGCGGATGAGGGACGCACCTACTCCATGCGCTCCAAGGAACAAGCTCACGACTACCGCTACTTCCCCGAGCCTGACCTGCCGCCGCTAATCGTTTCCGCGGAATTTTTGGCGGAAACGAGAAAAAAACTACCCGAGCTGCCTGAAGCACGCCGCGCCCGCATGATTGCCGAGTACGAACTGAACCCACAGGATGCTGCCACGCTCACCGCATCCCGCGAGTTCGCTGACCGTTTTGAGACCGCAGCCCGCACCGCTCGCAACCCGCGCCGCGTTGCCAATGTACTGCTGAGCGAAGTTGGCGGCAGGCTTAAGGCGCTGGGGCTCGAGCAGGAGCAGTCCCCAGTCTCCATGACAGGCATTGTGCAGGCTGCCGACCTGCTCGACGAAGGCAAAATCAGCTCCAAGCAAATGAAGCAATTGTTTGATGTGTGCTTTGAGAAGGGCGAAGACTTCTCCGCTGTCTATGACCGCGAAAAGCCCGAACAGATTACCGACTCCTCAGCCCTTGAGGTCCTGATCGACCAGGTTATTGCCGCCAACCCCAAACAGGTGGAGCAGTACCGCGCCGGCAAAACCACCCTGGCCGGATTCTTTGTGGGCCAGGTAATGAAGGCAACCAAAGGCCAGGCCAACCCCGCACTGCTGAATGAACTGGTAACAAAAAAGCTGAACGGATAAGCTATACGCTATTTTAACTTCAGCTCGGTAATATACTCCGGCCGCGTATCCCACGTGCTGATGGTTTTGGTGACGGTTTTCTTTCCGTCCTTTTCCGCCCATAGCTCGTGATCTTCCGCCATATATACCTGTGTGAACCGGAAATGGCCCTCGGCATCGGTAGTATAGCTGCGGATTCTCTTGCTCTTAATGTCCTTAAGGAAGACCGTCGCGCCGACAACCGCCGTGGAGCTCGAGTCCTCCACGGTTCCTCTCACAATCCGCTGGCCAAAATTCTGGGCATGCGCAACAGCCGGCCCCAGGCCAGTTACAATCCGGCCGGCAAGCGGTCCCATGGGAACAATTCCGGCAGCCAGAACGGCAAAACCCAACCCGGCCGCAAAACACGCGATACGAATCCTCACTCTTCTTCCTCTTCCTCTTCCAATAGATCGTCGTCGTCCTCAAGCAGGTCGGCGTCAACCCGCGCGAACTCCAGCGGCTCAACACCCACCACCTCGTACTCCATTCCACACTCGTCGCAGGCGACTACGTCGCCTTCTTCCACTTCGTCCAATTCAATGTCTAATTCATTCTCGCATTCAGGGCAGCTGGGCATGGCAGCCTCCTCTCTTTCCAGTGCATTTTTCATTGCCGGATGAAACTCCTCCAAGTACAACAACGTTATCTTTAGGGAGAACCCGTCCTCAGGTCAAGAGGCACAAACCGCAATATAAACCGGGAATGCCCATCCGTGAAGAGACTGTTGAAAATTCCCGATAGTTTCGATGCGCATTTGCCTCAAGAGGTGGTCCAGCACTGGAACCCCACCCCGGCCGCTGCCGGCCAACCCCATGACACTCACCCGCTTCACCATATAACCTGTTCACTATCATGCCCAGGATCGGCGCCAGCCCGTTTGCTTTCCCTGCCTTCAGCGGCGCAACCCGCCGCTTGATTCTTTTGAACCTTGTAGCCTTTTTTGCCCTGCTTCTGTTGCAGATGGCGTCCCCACTCAATGCCGGAATGCTGGTCAGCGGGCTCGCCTTCGATTCCCACACCTTCCTGCACGGCGCTCTCTGGCAGCCTTTTACCTACAGCTTCGTCCATCCCACTCTCATCGGAACCCTCTTCGAGCTGCTGTCACTGTGGTTTATAGCGGGCTTTCTTGAGAACGCGCACAGTGCAGGCTGGGTTACCAGCCTCTACGCCGTTTCTGTCCTCGGCACCGCCGCCGCCGCAACCGCCATCTATGCCGCCAGCGGCACGCTTGGGTTTTCACTCACCCAGATATCGCTCTACGGATGCTTTGGGGGCATCTTCGGACTGCTGGTGGCCATTGGCGCCCTCTACGGAGATGTGCAGTTTATGCTCTTTCCCTTACCCATCGGCATCAAGGCCCGCTACCTGGTGGCCATCTACGCGCTCATCGCCATCGCCATGCTCTTTGGCCAGCAGCGCATGTACGCCTTTGCCCAGTTGGGCGGGGCGCTGGCTGGCCTGCTCTATATCCGCATGGCTCCGCGCCGTGGAGCCTCATTCGTCTTCAGCGAGAAGTGGTATGGCCTGCGCAATCGCTATTACCGCTGGAAGCGCCGTCGCGCCGCCCGCAAGTTCGAAGTCTATATGCGCTCCCAGGGCCGCACTGTCCGCTTCGACAGCCAGGGCCGACCGATCGACGTCGACCCTGACGATAAGAAGCACTGGAACTGATAAAGGCATGGAGCGGATTAAGACCAGAGGATATCTTTCGCTGCAAAGACCCATCCGGTAAAATTACTGTGAATGCAAAAAAAAATCGCCTTCCTCTTTCCGGGTCAGGGTTCGCAGGCCGTAGGCATGGGCCGCGAACTCGGAGCCCACTTCCCCATTGCCGCCCAAACCTTTGCCGAAGCCGACGAAGCCCTGGGCTTCCCACTCTCCAAAGTGATCTTCGAAGGGCCTGAAGTAGAGCTCAGGCTCACGGAGAACACGCAGCCCGCCATCATGACCGTCAGCGTCGCAGCCTGGCGCGTGCTTGCCCAGCACGGCGTGGAGCCTGCACTGGCCGCCGGGCACTCTCTGGGCGAGTGGCGCGCCCACGTGGCCGCCGGAACGCTAACCTTTGCCGACGCCGTGCGCGCCGTCAAAGCTCGTGGTCGGGCGATGCAGCAGGCCGTCCCCGCAGGCCAGGGAGCTATGGCTGCCGTTCTTTCGCTTGACGCCGATCAAGTTGCGGAAGCCTGCCGTGAAGCCGAAGCCGAAACCGGCTTGGCCGTCGCCGCTGCCAACCTGAACTCCCCCGGCCAGACGGTAATTTCCGGCGCAATGGCCGGCGTGGAAAAGGCCGTGGCACTGGCTAAAATTAAAGGCGCGCGCCGTGCAGTCATGCTCCCGGTCAGCGCGCCCTTCCACTGCGCACTGATGCAACCAGCGCAGGAAGAGGTTGTCCGCGTTCTAGGCGCTCTAACCCTGGCTAACCCACGCATCCCAGTCGCCGCAAACGTTACAGGCAAACTGGTCACCACTGCCGCAGCCGCGCAGGACGCGCTTATTCGTCAGGTAACCGGCGCAGTCCGCTGGGTAGACTGTATAAAATCACTGATCGGTGCAGGGGCTGAAATTTTTATCGAAGTAGGTCCGGGCAAGGTGCTTTGCGGTCTGCTGCGCCAGATCGACCACGCGCAAAGATGCCTGAATGTAGAAGATAAAGCCAGCCTCGAAGCCACGCTCGCAGCTCTGGCAGTTCCAAATTACTGATGCTCTAACTCGCTGGCTTTACGGCCCCAAATAAAGCTCCACCCCAGGCGGCGAGTAGTTCAGGGTGTGCGTCTTCGGATCGTAATCCAGATTGAGCGCCTTGCTCTTGCGCCCGTTAAAAAGCACCGCCACCATCAACACATTGCCATACATGCGCTCTGCCGCAATTTTGTGGCTCTGAATAGCGCCGTATTCGTTCTCTGAGCTGGTCGGGCTCCAATCCTGCTGGAAGCGTTCAAAGGTATAAGCGCCGCTCAGCGCCGGATGCTGCTGCCAATTCTTGTCGTGTATCCAGATGCCATAGGCAGCCGGCAGATCGTTCTTTTCTACAGCCGTTAGGAAGCCATTCACTGCAGCCCTGCCAAAGAGATGGTTGTTCCAGTTCCATGGCCAATCCGCGGGCATGCCGGCCAACAGCCACCAGCCCACGATCACAGCCAGCACCAGCCCTGCCGCACTATAAAGAATCAGATGGCGTCGCCGGTCGCGAGCTTCGTCAAAAACTGGAGCGTCGAGCAAGGTCATAGTGTTCGTCCCTCAAATCTAGGATACGGCAAAAAGACAGTGGCTAGTAATCAGTTCTCAACTGAAAACTGTCTCTCCTACTCTCTGCTATAAATCGTCCGGCTCTTTTCCTGGTGCCGTTCCAGCGCCAGCTCAATCAACCTGGTAATCAGATCTGTATACTTGACGCCCGTTGCCTCCCAAAGCTTTGGATACATGCTGATGCGCGTGAATCCCGGCATGGTGTTTACCTCGTTCAAAAAGATACGCCGCTTGCCATCGGGCTCCATCAGGAAGTCCACCCGCGCGAGGCCTGAGAGATCGCAGGCGCGGAAGGCCGCCACGGCCATCTCCCTAATCTGCTTTGTCTGCGACTTGCTCAGCCTGGCCGGAATCACCGGCACTGAACCTTCCGATAGATACTTCGCCTCGTAATCGTAAAACTCCTTACCGGGAATGATCTCGCCCACCACGCTCGCTTCAGGCAAATCGTTGCCCAGCACCGCAACCTCAAGCTCACGGGCCTTGGACTTTTTGCCGCCTACCCCCTGCTCCACCACCAGCTTGCGGTCGTACTTCGCCGCCAGGTCAAGCGCCGGCCCCAGCTCCTTGCGGTCATGCGCCTTGCTGATGCCCACTGAAGAACCCAAATTTGCCGGCTTCACAAAAACCGGATACTTAAGCATCGCTTCCACCTGGGCAACAGCCTTGCGCGGAGATTTTTCCCAGTCGGTCCGCAGCAGCGTAACGTGCCTGACGATGGGCAATTTGGCGTTGGCAAACAGCCGCTTCATCACGTCCTTATCCATCCCGGCCGCCGAGCCCAGCACGCCCGAACCCACATACGCAATGCCCGCCAGCTCAAACAGCCCCTGGATAGTCCCATCCTCGCCAAAGGTCCCGTGCAGCACCGGAAAAACCACGTCCAGCGATTGTCCGTCCAGCGCCGCGTGGCTATCGATTGCCGACTTCCCCGCAACTTCGCCTGGCAGGCTCCGGCGCCAACAGGGCTGGAGTACCCTCAGCCAGCACCTGCGCTCCCGGTGTAGCCGCCGGGTCGCCTGCCCGCAGCTCCTTTCCGGGCTCTACTGTTCCCTCCAACAGCCCATGAGCAGCCCCGGCAATCAGCCAATGCCCGGTCTTGTTGATGCCGATGGGCACCACGTCGAACCTGCTGCGATCGATTGCCTGCAAAATCGATGCCGCCGACAGCAGTGAAACCTCATGCTCGCCGCTCCGCCCGCCAAACAAAATGCCAACACGAAGTTTATTTGTCATTAGTTAATTCGATCACCGTTCCAATCATGCAAAATGCTCTACAGATTCAGTTTAGAACCTTGAGCAGGATCTTCTTCCCAAATTAGTTTCACTGCCATGACGGGCACTCTAGCCGCAGAGGCTCTCTATCCAGACCGCATCTGCGGCAGCCTCTATCAAACACAACCGCGAATCGTGCGTGCGATGCATCTTGCAGCGCCCGCGTACCGGTCGCACAGTGCTGATTATTAAACACTTATCCTATTTTGGTGGTGCAATTTGTACTGAACTGACCGCTGGCAACTGAGCAACATTGCACCGACGGTCGTCTGCCCGCGGATGTATGTTTTATACAGACAAGTTCGCATTATCCTAAAAAGTAAATGAACCAGTTAAACATGAAAGTAATAAGCGTCCAGAGCTTATCAGCGCATTCACAGAGTGCACTGGCATGAGGCTACTCGTCAGCCCATCAGTTATATATTCACAAAACACTGCCGATAAAAGATATGCTGATTGGGTAAAGCATCGCCGGTACGATCGAATTTTTTTCTTATGATGAGGCTGATTTCAGCAATTGCGATCATTCTCGCGTGCGCCTCGGCTGCATCGCTGGCGGAGCCTGCGCCCCTCGCCTCTCTGCATGCCATTCGCGCTTTAACCAATGACGAGGCCAGCCGGCACATTCCTGTTGACTTCGAGGCTACAGTAACTTTTTTCCGGAGCAATCCAAGGTCCTTGTATGTACAGGACGGCAAGGACGCCATTTGGGTAGGTCTCGATAAGGATTTCAGACTGTTACCCGGCGATCGAGTCCTGGTGCGTGGAATTACGCAGCCAAGCTTTCCGCTCCGATGTGGAATCCAGTGACGTCACAGTGCTTCATCACGGCGATCTGCCTAAACCGGAGCCCGCAAGTTATAACGGACTAATCAACATTCAGTACTTGTGCAGGCTGGTCACGATACATGCCGTGATTCGCTCTGCGGATCTAGTACCTGGCCCGCAGACCCATGAGGTTAGCGCCCGTATTGGCTTACTCATGGATGGCGGTGAGATTGAGGCCTGGGTAAACACAGACGACGAGAACGCGCTCAGGAAATTGCTGAACGCCGAGGTCGAGATCACCGGGGTTGTCGGGGTAAGATTTGACGGCAAATTGCACTCCACTGGGATCATTCTTCATGTTTCCAAACTGGCGGACATAAAAATCCTTCACAGCGCAAATATCAACCCATGGGCACTTCCTGTTACACCCATGGATCTGATTTACTCCTCCCATCATGTGCACGATCTCACACCGAGAGTCCACGTCCATGGAACCATAACGTACTACCAGCCTGGTTCGGCTATTGTGCTTGAGAATGGATCGAATAGCCTGTGGATCATGACTCAGACGTACAGCAATTTGCAGATCGGCAATCAGGCGGATGCAACCGGCTTTCCCGATCTCCATGACGGCTTTTTGACCTTGACCCATGGTGAAATTCAGGAAAGCAATGTGCAAGCTCCTATAACGCCTCAATCGGCAAACTGGAATCAACTAGTATTAAGCCGGAATTTATTCGACCTAGTTTCTATTGAAGGCAGAGTGGTGACCAGGGTCCGTGAA
Source organism: uncultured Acidobacteriaceae bacterium (assembly GCA_963780975.1). Classification (GTDB taxonomy): domain Bacteria; phylum Acidobacteriota; class Terriglobia; order Terriglobales; family Acidobacteriaceae; genus Telmatobacter. Next base: position 60,194 of record CAWAEU010000006.1, read on the forward strand.
GTCCAGCAAGATGAATATGTCCTGGCAGCGGACGGAAAATTGTTCTCTGCAATTTACCGCCATCCAGATGCAGGCAGCCTGACACCGCTTCCCCCAATGAAGGAGATTCCGCTCGAATCCACCGTCCGCGTCACCGGCATATGCGTCCAGGAAGGATTCACCACCTATGGCAGTGAGCATGTACCGTTCGATATTCTCATGCGTTCGCCTGACGATATCGCAATTGTTACCGGGCCCCCATGGCTCAGCGTAGGCAACCTCATTATCCTGGTCGGATTGCTGCTTGCGGTAGTGGTTGCGGGGGGCGCCAGAGGCTGGTATAGAGAGCGCAATATGCGCGGTAAAACAGCCGAGATGGCCTACATCGAAAGACGACGAAGCCGCATTCTCGAAGACATCAACGGCGCTCTTCCCCTGGCTGAGATCATTGAGCAGATCACTGAACTGGTCTCCCTAAAGCTTCACGGCGCTCCCTGCTGGTGCCAGATCGTCGATGGAGCGCTACTGGGAAACTGCCCGCCCAAGCTCGACGCACTGCGCATCATCCAACACCAGATCCCAGCCCGCACCGGCCCCATACACGGCGACCTCTATGCCGCACTCGACCCGCTCACCAGGCCCGCCGACATTGAATCTGAAACTCTCTCCATGGCCGCCGGCCTGGCCACCCTGGCCATTGATACCCGGCACCTGTACACAGATCTGCTGCACCGCTCAGAGTTTGACCTGCTCACCGACATTCACAACCGCTTCTCTCTCGACAAGCAATTGGACGCCATGATCGAAGTGGCACACCTGAAGGCCTCAATCTTCGGCTTGATCTACATCGACCTTGATGAATTCAAACGGGTCAACGACCTTTACGGACATCAGGTCGGCGACCTCTATTTACAGCAAGTGACGTTGCGCATGAAGACTCAACTTCGCTCCCATGATCTGCTGGCGCGGTTGGGCGGTGACGAGTTTGCCGTGCTGGTGGGTCAGGTTCATAACCGCGCAGGTGTAGAGGAGATTGCTGTGCGCCTGGAACGCTGCTTCGACGAGCCGTTTACTTTCGAAGGTAATAAACTGCAAGGCTCGGCAAGTATAGGCATCGCACTCTACCCGCAAGACGGCACCACCAAAGACAGCCTGCTGCACGCCGCCGACGCCGCGATGTACGCAGCAAAAAATTCCCGGAAGCCCCTCGGGGAAATGCTTAGCCACCAACAGAACTCTTAACTCTCCGGGACAATCTGAGAAAAATTAAACTGACAACAGCCCACCCTCGAATTTACGCTGGATAAGGTAACTATGTCGTATTCCCAAAGCAGCCATACCCGGGCTCACATGAGAGTTAAATGAGAGTATCCAGATTACCGGTGTCTTCATCCCGCGCGCTGGCTCCAGGCTATTTTCTGACCCAGGGTTTATATCTTCCCCAAATGCTGCCGATAAAAAATGTACGGTTCTTTCGAAGCATAGCCGATACAAATGTACTCTCTCTTATGATGAGGCTGATTTCAGCGATTGCGATCATTCTCACCTGCACCTCGGCAGTTGCGGTGGCGGAGCCTGCGCCGCTTGCCACGCTCAAAGCCATTCAGTCTCTCAGCAATGTCGAGGCCAGTCATTCGCTGCCGGTCGCAGCCGAGGGCACGGTTACCTTCTTCCGCGAGCGCGGGCGCGATCTGTTTATCGTCGTCCAGGACGGCAGCACGGGCATCTACGTGAAGGGACTTAAGACTGCAATCAATTTCAGGCCCGTTCCCGGCGACCGCATCCTGGTGCGAGGAATCACGAGAACGGGGCTTCGGCCCAATGTCCTTGGCCAGAGCATCAGCCTGCTCTATCACGGCGTGGTTCCCAAACCTGTGCCTGCCACTTACGAGCAGATAATCGGCGTAAAGTTCGACAACATCTTAGTCACTGTACACGGTGTTGTACGCTCTGCCGACCTGGTGCCGAACGAAATCCCCGCACATACGTTCGTCGCTCACATACCTATCATCGTAGACGGCGGTGATATCGAGGCCCTTGTTAACTCCGGCGAACAGGACCAGGCCACGCTCGACAGCCTGCTGGACACGGAGGTAGAGGTCACCGGGGTTGCCGGAGGAAGATTCGATGGCAAATATCAACTAACAGGTGTCACTCTTTATGTTTCTTCACTGGCGAACATCAAAATACTCCGCCACGCCGGCGTCGTGCCATGGTCCCTCCCCTTGCTGCCTATGGATCAGATTTACGCCGCCCATCATTTGCTCGATCGCACGCAACGAGTCCGCGTACAAGGAACCGTCACCTACTATCAGCCCGGCTCGGGGATTGTACTTCAGAACTCCGACAACAGCCTCTGGATTATGACCCGGTCTTATAACGATTTGCAGATCGGCGATATCGTTGACGCAACCGGTTTTCCCGGCCTGCACGATGGCTTTTTGACCCTGAACGGCAGCGAATTTCACGATAGCCACTTGCAGGCGCCTATCAAGCCACGGCTGGGGAATTGGGACCTGCTGGCATCGAACCGCAATCGATTCGATCTGGTCTCGATAGAAGGGCGCGTGGTAACCAGGGTCAGGGAAGTACAACAGGACGAATATGTACTTTCCTCGGATGGGAAATTGTTTTCCGCTATCTACATTCATCCGCCGCCAGGCAGCTTATCCCCGCTTCCGCCCATGAATCAGGTTCCGCTGCAATCCACCGTTCGCGTCACCGGCATCTGCGTCTCTGAAGATTCCAATCCAGTCGACGCCAATATACCGTTTAAAATTCTGATGCGTTCGCCCGACGATATCACCGTTATCTCCAGCCCTCCCTTGCTGAATGTTCCCAACCTTATTCTTCTGATTGGCCTGATGCTGGTGGTCCTGGTCGTCGTGGGCACCTGGGGTTGGATACTGGAGCGCAGGGTTCGGCAGAAGACCGCCGCGCTGGCCGCCAAAGTTGAGGCGGAGGCTGAGTTGCAGAAGCGTTCTGCACAGCTCGAACAAAAACGCAGCCAGATACTCGAACACATCAACGGAGCGCATCCGCTGGCTGAGATCCTTGAAGAAATCGCAGATATGGTCTCCTTCCTACTGGATGGCGCGCCCTGCTGGTGCGAAGTCGCCGACGGAGCGAGGCTGGGAAAATATCCCCATCAACTGGAAAGCCTGCGCATCCACCGCGAGGAAATCACTTCTCGCTCGGGTTCTCCGCTGGGAATGCTCTTTGCCGGCTTCATACCTGGAAGCCTGCCCGTCGCTCACGAAACTGAGGCACTGCCCCAGGGTGCGCGCCTGGCAGCCCTGGCCATCGAAACCCGGCGCCTCTACTCCGATCTGCTTCACCGTTCTGAGTTCGATCTGCTCACCGACATCCATAATCGCTTCTCGCTGGAGAAGCGTATGGACACTCTGATTGAATTGGCCCGCAAGAAGCCTCGCATCTTCGGCTTGATCTACATTGACCTGGATAAATTCAAGCAGATAAACGATCTTTACGGGCATCAGGTCGGCGACCTCTATTTGCAGGAAGTGGCTCTGCGCATGAAACGCGAGCTTCGTTTCCATGACTTGCTGGCACGCCTGGGCGGCGATGAATTTGCCGCGCTGGTTGAAGTGATAAGCAGCCGCGAGGGCGTCGAGGAAATTGCTATGCGGCTGGAACGCTGCTTCGACGAACCATTTGCCGTTCAGGGATATCTGCTGCATTGCTCGGCAAGCGTGGGCGTAGCCCTTTACCCGCAGGACGGCCTCACCAAAGACAGTCTTTTGAGCGCCGCCGACGCCGCCATGTATGTGACAAAAAACACCAAAAAACTCATCCGGGAAATGCTGTCCGGCGAACAGAACCAATAAAGATTACGGTTAAGCACCGTATAGTTGGCCCCGGCGGGAGAATCCGATGAGAGTAAAATGAGAACCTACAGATTTCCTATGCCTTCGCCTCTCGCTGGTGCCCGGCCATTCTCTGTCCAGCAGTCATGGATTGGCCAAAAAATGTCGATAGGAGATCTCAGGGCTCGGCATATCATCGCCGGTATAAGCAGGATTTCCCTCATGAAGAGACTGATTCTCTCGGTAGCGATCATTCTCGGATGGGCTACGGCTGCCTGGGCAGCTACACCCGGAACACTCACCTCTCTGCACGCTCTTCAATCCCTCACCGATGAAGAAGCCAACCAGGCGCTGCCGGTCGCAATTGAAGCCACGGTTACCTACTACCGCTGGGACACTCACTTTCTTATCGTTCAGGAAGACGGCAAGGCCTCTTTTATAAGAGCTTATGGGAATACCAATGACGGGCTGCTTCCCGGCGACCGCGTCCTGGTGCGTGGCATTACCAGATGGGGCTTCCGCCCCGATGTGCTGGCCAGCAGCATTACCTTTCTCTCCCACGGTGCAGCACCCAAACCAGTGCCTGTCAACTACGAGGAGATGATTCGTTTAGAGCGCGATAACCAGCTTGTCACTGTGCATGGCATCGTACGGGCCGCTGATCTGGTAACCATCCCTAATTCTCAAGCTCTCAGCTCACGCCTGCAATTACATATGGATGGAGGTGAAATTGAAGTCAACCTGGACAACGACGACGATAACCTGGTCAAAGGCCTGCTGGACGCCGAAATAGAGGCTACCGGCACTGTCGAAGGTCAGTTCGATGGCAAATTCCAGTTGACGGGGATAAGTCTCAATGTATATTCGCCTGCAAATATACATATTCTGCACAGCGCCAGCGCCAGCCCATGGTCCCTGCCGATCACGCCTATGGAAGATGTTTTCAGAGGCTACCGCGTTCAGAATTTCTCCCAGAGAATGCGCGTTCACGGAATCATCACCTACTATCAGCCGGGTTCGGCAGTGGTGCTCCAAAATGGCACGAGGAGCCTGTGGATCTCCACCCTGACCAGCGCACCCCTGCGCATCGGCGACCAGGCCGACGCAACCGGCTTTCCCGCTGTCATGAACGGATTTTTAACCCTCACCGAAGGCGAAATACGCGATAACCTGATACCGGCTCCGGTCACGCCTTTGCAGGCCACCTGGGATCAACTCGTGCACAGCCGCCATTTCTTTGACCTGGTCTCCATCCACGGCCGCGTAGAGACTGAAGTCCAGGAAACCGCGCAGGATCTGTATATTCTGTCCGTGGATGGCCGCTTGATTTCAGCCATCTACCGCCATCCGGATATCCCAGGCATGAAGCCGCTGCCCATGAAGAAGATACAAAACGGTTCCACGGTTAATGTTACCGGCATCTGCTTCTTCATCCTCGAGAACCGCAAGCCAACCGACCACGAAGCGCCGTTCACCATCCTCATGCGCTCTCCCGACGACATTGCGGTGGTCGCCGGTCCCTCCTGGATCAGCGTCAGCAACCTCATTATCCTGGTCGGCTTGCTGCTGGCGATGATGGCCGCCGTGGGCGCCAGAAGTTGGTTTATTGAGCGCCAGGTGCGCAGCCATACGGCCAAATTGGCCTATATCGAACGGCGGCGCAGCCGCATCCTTGAAGACATCAACGGCTCCCGCCCACTGGCTGAAATCATCGAGCAGATTACTGAATTGGTCTCCTTCAAGCTGCATGGAGCTCCCTGCTGGTGCCAGATCGCCGATGGAGCGCAGCTTGGAAACCGCCCACAGAAGCTAACCAACCTACGCCTCGTCCCACACGAGATTCCAGCCCGTAGCGGACTCCCACTCGGCGATCTCTATGCTGCCTTCGACCCTCTTACCAAGCCCACTGCGCTAGAATCTGAAACCCTCTCCATGGCCGCCGGCCTGGCTACGCTGGCCATTGAAACACGACGGCTTTACACCGACCTGCTCCACCGCTCGGAGTTTGATCTGCTCACCGACATTCACAACCGCTTCTCTCTCGAAAAGCATATGGACTTGATGATTGAAGAAGCGCGCAAGAACGCCGGCATCTTCGGGCTGATCTATATTGATCTCGATGAGTTCAAGCAGGTCAACGACCTCTATGGACACCAGATTGGCGATCTTTATTTACAGGAGGTGGCCATGCGCATGAAGCGGCCAGCTTCGCTCTCACGATCTGCTGGCGCGGCTGGGCGGAGACGAATTTGCCGCGCTGGTCGCGCAAGGTGCACAACCGTGCCGGCGTTGAGGAGATTGCCCTGCGCCTGGAACGCTGCTTCGACGAGCCGTCTCGCCGTCGAGGATTACGTATTGCAGTGGCTCGGTAAGCGTGGGCATCGCGCTCTATCCGCAGGACGGCGTCACTAAAGACAGCCTGCTCAACGCAGCCGATGCCGCCATGTATGCGGCAAAGAACACCAAACGACAAATCGGAACCTTGCTGGCCAGGCAAGAGCTATCCAGTCTAACTCCTGAAGACCCACAAATAATACAGGCCCGGCTTGCGCCGGGCCTGTTGAGTATTAAAGAAAAGCTGCTCTGAAAATGCTCGCCTACTCTGCCGCCATCTCTTCGGCCTCGCCCTCCTGGCGCATCAGCTCCAGTTCGCGCTCGGCCGCTTCGATCTCCGCGGTAACTTCCTGCTGCACGCGGGCCGCCGCTTCTTCAAGCTCCGGCGAGAGCTGAACGTTGCGGTAGTATTCCAGTCCCGTGCCGGCAGGAATCAGCCGTCCCACAATTACGTTCTCCTTCAAGCCGCGCAAGTTATCGATCGCGCCATTGATGCTGGCTTCGGTCAATACGCGCGTCGTCTCCTGGAAGCTGGCAGCGGAGATAAAGCTGTCGGTGGAGAGCGAAGCCTTGGTGATGCCCAGCAGCAGCGGACGCCCGATTGCCGGACGGCCACCATTGGTCAGCACCCGCTCGTTCTCCTCGCGGAAGCGGAAGCGGTCCACCTGCTGCTCGAGCAGGAAGTTGGTGTCGCCCACTTCGTCGATCCTGCACCCAGCGCAGCATCTGCCGGACAATCACTTCGATGTGCTTGTCGCTGATGGCCACGCCCTGCAGACGGTAGACTTCCTGAATCTCGTTCACCAGGTAAGACTGCAACTCCTTTTCACCCAGCACGGCCAGAATGTCGTGCGGATTCAGCGGGCCGTCCATCAGCGGATCGCCTGCGCGCAGACGCTCGCCTTCCTGCACGTTTACGTGAATGCCGCGCGGCACCGAGTATTCCTTCTCGTCGCCGTTGTCTGCGGTCACGTAAATCTTGCGCTGGCCCTTGGCTACTTCGCCAAAGCGAACAACGCCGTCGATCTCGCTGATGATGGCCGTCTCGCGCGGCTTGCGCGCTTCGAACAGTTCCACCACGCGCGGCAGACCGCCGGTGATGTCCTTGGTGCGCGTGCTTTCCTTGGGAATCTTGGCCAGCACGTCGCCCGGTCCCACCTCTTCGCCGTCCTGAATCATCAGGTGAGCGCCGCGCGGCAGCAGGTATCGCTTGCTGGTCTTCGCGTTCTTCACCATAAATGCCGGTTGCCGCTTCTCGTCGGGAGCATCAGCCACCACCCAACGAGAGAGGCCGGTCACTTCGTCCACTTCTTCGTTGAGCGTGATGCCTTCCTGCAGGTCCTTGAACTGCACCGTGCCGCCAATCTCAGTGAGAATGGCGTAGGTGTAAGGATCCCACTCGGCCAGCAACTGGCCCAGCTTCACGTGCGCCCCATCCTTCACCTTCAGGCGCGCGCCGTAGACCACCTGGTAGCGTTCCTTCTCGCGGCCTCGATCATCCACAATAGCCAGCGAACCAGACCGGTTCATGGCCACCAGCGTGCCGTCTTTGCTCTCCACGTGGTTCAGGTTGATAAAGCGTACAAAGCCGTTGTTCTTGGCATCAAGGCGCGACTTGTCTGAGACGCGGCTGGCCGTGCCGCCGACGTGGAAGGTACGCATGGTGAACTGCGTGCCCGGCTCGCCAATGGACTGCGCGGCAATAACTCCGCAGGTCTCGCCCAGCTCAACCATGCGGCCGGAGCCGAGGTTGCGCCCGTAGCACAGAGCGCAGACGCCGCGGCGCGACTCGCAGGTCAGCACCGAGCGGATCTTCACCTTCTCAACGCCCGCTCCCTGAATCGCCGAAGCGATGTCCTCGTCGATGGCCTGGTTCACATCGACCACCACGTTGCCGTCGTAGTCCTTGATCCTCTCCAGTGAAACGCGGCCGATGATGCGATCGCGCAACGGCTCAATAATCTCGCCGGATTCGACGATCGAACCCACATAGATGCCTTCCACCGTGCCGCAGTCGTACTCGGTCACAATCACGTCTTGGCAACATCAACCAGGCGGCGGGTCAGGTAGCCGGAGTCAGCGGTCTTAAGCGCCGTATCCGCCAGGCCCTTGCGCGCGCCGTGCGTTGAGATGAAGTACTCGAGCAC
>CAWAEU010000007.1:0-101834 GCA_963780975.1 uncultured Acidobacteriaceae bacterium
TGCCGTCGTAGTCCTTGATCCTCTCCAGAGAAACGCGGCCGATGATGCGGTCACGCAACGGCTCGATGATCTCGCCCGATTCGACGATCGATCCCACGTAGATGCCTTCGACCGTGCCGCAGTCGTACTCGGTCACGATCACGTCCTGGGCCACGTCCACCAGGCCGCCGCGTCAGATAGCCGGAATCAGCGGTCTTCAGCGCCGTATCCGCCAGCCCCTTGCGCGCGCCGTGCGTCGAGATGAAGTATTCCAGCACCGTCAGCCCCTCGCGGAAGTTCGCCGTGATGGGCGTCTCAATCACTTCGCCCGAAGGCTTGGCCATCAGTCCGCGCATGCCGCTGAAAGCTGGCGAATCTGCTGCTTCGATCCGCGCGCGCCGGAGTCGGCCATGATGTAGATCGGGTTCATGGCGCCCTCGTCGTCCGCGCGTCTTCATGTTGCCGAACATCTCGTCGGCCACCTTCTCGGTCACCGCCGACCACATCTGGATCACCTTGTTGGAGCGCTCGCCGTTGGTGATGGCGCCGTCCATATACTGCTTCTGAACCTCGACCACCTTCAGATCGGCCTCGCGCACAACCGTGTACTTGCTGTCCGGAATCACCATGTCGTCCAGGCCCACCGAAAGTCCGGAGCGCGTGGCGTACTGGAAGCCCAGTTCCTTGATGCGGTCCAGCATTCCCACCGTCACTTCCAGGCCCAGGTTCTGGTTGCAATAGTTCACCAATTGCCCGATGCCCTTCTTCTTCAGCAGGCCGTTGATGAACGGCATTCCCTCCGGCAGCGCGTCGTTCAGAATCACGCGGCCCACCGTCGTCGAGATGTACTGCTTGTTGAAGTCCACCGGCTCAATGTGCGTCAGATCCTGGTCGTCATAGGCCGTGGTCATGTCCAGCACCTTGCCCGTGTAGCGCAGCCGGATAGGCGACAGCGTCTCCACTTCCTTGGCTTCGAGCGCCATCAGGATCTCTTCGGTATTGGCGAAGACGCGGCCCTCGCCCTTGGCGCTCTTCTTGGCCTTGGTCAGGTAGTAGAGGCCGAGCACCATGTCCTGCGAAGGCACGGTGATGGGCTGGCCCGAGGCCGGCGAAAGAATATTGTGCGAGGCCAGCATCAGCACGCTGGCTTCAATCTGCGCCTCCGGCGACAGCGGAATATGCACCGCCATCTGGTCGCCGTCGAAGTCGGCGTTGAAGGCCGTGCAGACCAGCGGGTGAATCTTGATCGCCTTGCCCTCCACCAGCACCGGCTCAAAGGCCTGAATGCCCAGGCGGTGCAGCGTGGGCGCGCGGTTCAGCAGCACCGGGTGGTCCTTGATGACCTCTTCAAGAATGTCCCACACCACCGGCTCCTGCATCTCCACCATCTCCTTGGCCTGCTTGATGGTGGTGCAGTGGCCCGTCTGCTCCAGGCGATGATAGATGAACGGCTTGAACAGTTCGAGCGCCATCTTCTTGGGCAGTCCGCACTGGTGCAGCTTCAATTCCGGACCAACCACGATCACCGAGCGGCCCGAGTAATCCACGCGCTTGCCCAGCAAATTCTGGCGGAAGCGTCCCTGCTTGCCCTTCAGCGTGTCGGAGAGCGACTTCAGCGGACGATTGTTGGCGCCGCGCAGCACGCGGCCGCGGCGGCCGTTATCGAACAGCGCATCCACCGCTTCCTGCAACATGCGCTTCTCGTTGCGCACAATCACTTCCGGCGCGTGCAGATCCATCAGCTTCTTCAACCGGTTGTTGCGGTTGATGACGCGGCGATAAAGATCGTTCAAATCAGAAGTGGCAAAGCGTCCGCCATCCAGCGGCACCAGCGGGCGCAGCTCCGGAGGAATCACCGGCAGCACATCCAGAATCATCCACTGCGGCTTGTTGTCGCTCTTGCGGAATGCCTCGACGACCTTCAGCCGCTTGGCATACTTCAGCTTCTTCTGCGCCGAGGTTTCGGTCTTCATTCTTTCGCGCAGCTCGATGCCCAGCTCGTCGATCTGCACGCGCTTGAGCAGTTCCTTGATGGCTTCAGCGCCCATCATGGCCTTGAAGCCCGAGGGACGGAACTGCTGGTCCAGCTCGCGGTACTTGGTCTCGTCCTTGATGATCTCGCGTTCCTTCACCGGCGCGTCGCCCGGATCGATCACCACGTAGGACTCGAAGTAGAGAATGCTCTTCCAGATCGCGCAGGGAAATGTCGAGCAGGTGGCCGATGCGCGAGGGCAGGCCCTTGAAGAACCAGACGTGCGAGCACGGCGACGCCAGCTCGATGTGGCCCATGCGCTCGCGGCGCACCTTGCTCACCGTCACTTCCACGCCGCACTTGTCGCAGATCACGCCGCGGTGCTTCATGCGCTTGTATTTGCCGCACAGGCACTCCCAGTCGGTCACCGGCCCAAAGATGCGCGCGCAGAACAAGCCGTCGCGCTCCGGCTTGAAGGTGCGGTAGTTGATCGTCTCCGGCTTGGTGACCTCGCCATGCGACCAGCTGCGGATCTTCTCCGGCGATGCCAGCATGATGCGGATAGCGTCAAAATCGGTAATGGGACCGGAAAGCTCAAACGGGTTCGAACGGAACAAGGCGACCCTCCTTGGCGGGCCTCTTCGGCGCCTGCCGCGGCTTTTCCCGGGATTCTTTAGAGGTTCTTCCTTCCCGGGAAGCGGCGTTTACCGCTTTCAAGAAGAACCCTGACAACAGTTTCCGGCCAGAATCTGGGCTCAGCTCCATCGCTGGGTGCCCACCCTCGCCGCGTTTTTGTTTTTGCGGCTAGGGTGGGATACCTGAATCTCAATCAGCAACCGCTGCCACTTCCGGCGCGGGCAACTTCTTGATAAGGTCCGCGCGCTTGATCAACTCCACATCCAGGCACAGCGACTGCAACTCGCGAATCAGCACGTTGAACGACTCCGGCACGCCCGGCTCAATCGCCGCCTCGCCCTTCACGATGGCCTCGTAAATCTTGGTCCGGCCATAGACGTCGTCCGACTTCGCGGTCAGCAGTTCCTGAAGAATGTATGCCGCGCCATAAGCCTCCAGCGCCCACACTTCCATCTCGCCGAATCTCTGCCCGCCGAACTGCGCCTTGCCGCCCAGCGGCTGCTGCGTAATCAGCGAGTACGGCCCGATGGAACGCGCGTGAATCTTGTCGTCCACCAGGTGCGACAGCTTGAGCATGTAGATGTAGCCCACCGTCACCGGCTGCTCGAACTGCTCGCCGGTCATGCCGTCGAAGAGCGCCGTCTTGCCCGAGGAAGGCAGTCCGGCCGAAGCCAGCAGAGCCTTGATCTCGCTCTCCTGCGCGCCGTCGAAGACCGCGGTTCCGAACCAGATGCCGCGCTTCATGCCGGCGCCGACGCGCAACAGCATCTCGTCGTCCAGTTCCAGCAACTGGCGCAGCGTTGCGGTTCCGGCGAACTCCTTCTTCATCAGTTCGCGCGTATACGCAGCGTCGGTGTTGGCCTCGATCAGCGCGGCAATCTTCTTGCCCAGCACATGCGCGGCCCAGCCCAGGTGCGTCTCCAGAATCTGACCCACGTTCATACGGGAAGGCACGCCCAGCGGATTCAGCACAATCTCCACCGGCGTTCCATCGGGCAGATACGGCATATCTTCCTCAGGAAGAATGCGCGCGATCACGCCCTTGTTGCCGTGACGGCCGGCCATCTTGTCGCCCACACTGAAGCTTGCGCTTCATGGCCACGTAGACCTTCACCAGCTTGATCACGCCCGGAGGCAGCTCGTCGCCCTTTTGCAGCTTGGCAACCTTCTCGTTGGTGATCTTGCGCAGCACTTCGATCTGCCGCGAGGTCATCTCCTCGATCTCGTCGATCTGCTCGTTGACGCGCGGGATCCTTGTCGTCGTAGCGGATGCGCTTCAGATTCTTGGTCGAGATGCGCTCGATCGTTTCGCGATCCAGAATCGCGCCCTTGGTCAGCAGGCGCTTGTTGGTCCGCTCGTCGTGCAGATCGGCCAGCACTTCCTTGCCGCCCAGAATTCCGTCCAGGCGCTTCAGCCGCTCGTCGGTCAGAATGCGAATCTCGTCGCCCAGGTTCTTTTCGAGCTTGGCGACGTACTCGCCCTCGATCAGCTTGGCGCGCTCGTCCTTCTCCTGGCCCTTGCGGCTGAAGATGCGCACATCCACCACCGTGCCCTCGATGCCCGGAGGGCAGGTCGAGCGAAGCGTCGCGCACATCGCCGGCCTTTTCGCCGAAGATGGCGCGCAGCAGCTTCTCTTCCGGCGTAAGCTGGGTCTCGCCCTTGGGCGTAACCTTGCCCACCAGAATGTCGCCGTGCTTGATCTGGGCGCCGATGCGGATCACGCCGCTCTCGTCCAGGTCGCGCAGCGCATGCTCGCTCACGTTGGGAATGTCGCGCGTGATCTCCTCGGGACCCAGCTTGGTGTCGCGCGCCTCGATCTCGAACTCCTCGATGTGAACCGAGGTGTAGTAGTCCTCCCGCACCAGCTTTTCGCTGATCAGGATCGCGTCCTCGAAGTTGTAACCGCGCCAGGGCATGAAGGCCACCAGCACGTTGCGTCCCAGCGCCAGCTCGCCCTGCTCCGTGCAAGGTCCGTCGGCGATCACCTGCCCCTTCACCACCCGGTCGCCCTCGCGGACCACCGGCTTCTGATTGATGCAGGTGTTCTGGTTCGAACGCTTGAACTTGATGAGCGTGATAGATGTCCGAGCCCACCTCGCGCGAAAGCTGCGTGGGATGATGCTCGCCCTCCACGCGCACGATGATGCGCTGCGAGTCCACCGAATCCACAATGCCGTTGCGCTTGGCCAGAATCACGGCGCCGGAGTCGCGCGCCGTCACGCCTTCCATGCCCGTGCCCACCAGCGGAGCCTCGGCCACCAGCAGCGGCACAGCTCTGCCTCTGCATGTTGGCGCCCATCAGCGCGCGGTTGGCGTCGTCATGCTCAAGGAACGGCACCAGCGACGCGGCCACTGAAACCAGCTGCTTCGGGGCAGACGTCGATGTAGTCCACTTCGGTCGCGGTTCACCAGCACAAAGTTCCCCTGCCGGCGCGCGTTCACCAGATCCTCGGTGATCTCGCCCTCGTCGTTGAACTCGATGTTGGCCTGCGCGATGGTGTGCTTGTCCTCTTCCCATGCCGAAAGATAGAAGCTGAACGGAATCTGGTCGATCGGCCGCTTGCCCGCCTTCTTCAGCGATGCATTCAGCCGCGCGGCTTCTTCCTTCTCAATGTGATCGCCCACGCGCAGGCCGCTTTCGCCGGCGTTGACGATCTCCACAAAGTCCAGAATCCGCGAGTCCTTCACCTTGCGATAAGGCGACTCGATGAATCCGTACTCATTGATGCGCGCAAAGCAGCTCAGCGAGCTGATCAGTCCGATGTTCGGGCCTTCCGGCGTTTCAATCGGACAGATGCGCCCGTAGTGCGTCGGGTGCACGTCGCGGACTTCGAATCCCGCGCGCTCGCGCGACAAGCCGCCCGGTCCAAGCGCCGAGAGACGGCGCTTGTGCGTAATCTCCGACAGCGGATTGGTCTGATCCATGAACTGCGACAAGCTGCGAAGAACCGAAGAACTCGCGAATGGCCGCCATCACCGGCTTGGCGTTGATCAGGTCGTGCGGCATCGCCGTCGAAAGCTCCTGATACACGCTCATCTTTTCCTTGATGGCCCGCTCCATGCGCACCAGCCCGATGCGGAACTGGTTCTCCATCAGCTCGCCCACCGCGCGCACGCGGCGGTTGCCCAGGTGATCGATGTCGTCCACCATGCCGATGTTCTTGCGCAGCTTCAGCAGGTAGCGGATGGTCGCGTAGAAATCCTCCGGCGTCAGCGTGCGATGATCGAGCTGCGTGGCGTCCTGGTTCTCATACAGCTTGATGTTGAACTTCAGCCGGCCCACGCGCGAGAAATCGTACTTGCGCGCGTCGAAGAACATGCCTTCAAACAGCGCCGTCGCCGTATCCAGCGTCGGCGGATCGCCCGGCCGCAGCTTGCGGTAGATTTCGATCAGCGCCTCTTCCGGCTTGCGAACCGAGTCGCGCTTCAGCGTGTTCGTAATAATGTTGCCCACGTCGTCGCGCTCGGGGAAGAAGACCTCGAAGCTCGTCGCGCCGCTCGACAGCACCTTGTGCAGGCGGTCGGCGGTCAACTCCACGTTGGCCTCCACCACCACTTCGCCGGTGTTCAAATCCACGACGTCGGCAGCGGTCAGCGCGCCGTCCAGCTCGGCGGCTTCAACTTCAATTTTTTCAATCGCCGCGGCGCGGATAGCCTTCAACGAGTGCGGCGTAATCTTGCGTCCGGAGTGCGCGATCTCCTCGCCCTTCACGCACCACGGCATGCGCCGGCTTGGCGCCCACCAGGTGCGTGCTCGCCTTCACGTCCTGCGGCACCGCCCAGAACAGCTTGCCGTCGGCAATGTGCAGCCGGTCCACGGTATAGAAGGTCTTGAGAATCTCTTCGTCCGAACGCAGGCCCAGCGCGCGCAGGAAGATTGTGCCCAGGAACTTGCGCTTGCGGTCGATGCGCACATACAGCGTGTTCTTCTGGTCGTACTCGAACTCCACCCACGAGCCGCGATAGGGAATGATCTTGCCCAGGAAGTAGGTGCGGTTGTTGGCCGTCTCAAAAAAGACGCCCGGCGAGCGGTGCAACTGCGAAACGATCACGCGCTCGGTGCCGTTCACGATAAAGGTGCCGTTCGGCGTCATCAGCGGAATGTCGCCGAAGAAGACTTCCTGCTCCTTGATGTCGCGAATGGTCTTGTTGCCCGTCTCGGGGTCCTTCTCGTAAATGGTCAGGCGCACCGTCACCTTCAACGGCGCGGAGAAGGTCATGCCCCGCTCTTCGCACTCCTGCTGGTCGTACTTCAACTGCAGGCTTACCGGGTCGCCGCACTTGTTGCAGAAGTCGGGCGTGTTCTTGTTGTAGGTTCCGCACTTCTGGCAGAGCACATCGCCGGGAAGAAACGGATCGGTAATCACCATCGGCTCCGCAATGCACGCAGGCCGTGCGCAGGTGATGCAGCCCCTTCAAGTGGCCGCACTTGCACTCCCAGTTGCCGATCGAGAAGTCCACAAAGTCCAACTGCGAGATGCCGCGGAAGTCGGTGATCGGAAAAACCGACACAAACACCGACTGCAACCCCGAGTCGTCCCGCTCGTTGGGCAGCTTGTCCATCTGCAGAAAACGCTCATAGGAGCGGCGCTGCACTTCAATCAGGTTGGGAATCTGGGTTGCGGTGGGAATCTTTGAAAAATCGAGCCGGCTGCGAATCGCGCGCTTCTCGTTGGGCATGTTCACTCCTGAGGCTCGTCACTCCGGTGCCTGGCCGCTGCTTGGGGCCCTGGTCCGGGCCAGCGCCCGAGTCTCGGCGGCGCCGGCTGATTACGGTAAAAATCAAACGATGCCGGACTGGACGACTGCACAATTCCAGTCCCTACCCATGCGCTCCGGCGGCTCAAATTGCCGTCAGCGCGTGCCGGGAATTCCAGGCCAGGCCTGTCGTGTGAGAGTCGCGTAAAAATCGCGTGATGGGCATTGCCGCACATCCGGCAAGTGCGCTAGACTGCGCACAATCGAGGAAGCAAGCGCATCGGTTGTTGCCGTTCCGTATACCTATGCGCAAAAGGGTAGGTTATTGCTCGATAAAGCTCTACTCTGCCACTGCAGGAAGACACAAATAGCCCGTGAGGACACAATGCCTCACGAGCGCGGACTATTGCCTGTGCTCCCATCCGAATTCTGCACCCTGCTCTCGCCGATCCCAATGCTCGCTTCTGCCGCTCGCCCGCCAGCCACTCGCAACCCGTCAACGGGAACCCAGCTGCCCCGCTAACCCGTTGACACTACGGCACTTACCTACCGATCAGCGCCCCATGCCAGAGTGCTTGGCACTCCTCTGACATACCGGACGCATGCGTGCCACTGATCGAAATCTGAAACGCGCCACCCAGCTCCCGCTCCCACTCCATGAAAAACCGGAAAGAGCCGAAAAGACGCGCAAGAATATCATAGCGCGTCCCGGCTGGGCGTTGCAAGCGCTCCAACTTACTTGATTTCGATGGTCGCGATGCCTTCGAACTTCTTCTTGATGGCCTCGGCCTCGTCCTTGGTCGCGCTTTCCTTCAGCGGCCTTGGGAGCGCCGTCGACCAGGTCCTTGGCTTCCTTCAGGCCGAGCGAGGTAACCTCGCGTACAGCCTTGATGGTGTTGATCTTGTTGGCGCCAAAGTCCTTCAGGATCACCTGGAACTCGGTCTTCTCTTCAGCCGCCGGAGCTGCCGCGCCGCCGCCGCCGCCGCCACCGCTACCGGGGCCGCCGCTGCCGCTGAAACGCCAAGCCGCTCTTCCAGCTTCTTCACCAGAGCCGCTGCTTCCAGCAGGCTCAGGGCCACAATTTGCTCTTCCAACTGCGCTAGATCCGCCATTTTCTTCTCCAATCAAAATCGTTTGAATTGATGTTTCCCGGCCGCTTAACCAGACTGAAAGTTTCCGATGCGCCAGACCCGCGCACTTCCAACCTGCTTCCCAGCCAAATCCCTTAAAACCAGCTCTCAGCTTCTAACTCTCAGCTTTCAGCCCTTCGCGGTTGACCGACTGATCTCGGATTCCCAGAAAAAGCTCAGAGCTAAGCTGACAGCTTAAGCCGCAGCCGCTGCTGCAAACTTTTCCTTCTCCACGCCCTGGCCAAGCACCACAGCCAGGTCGCGGCCCGTGGCATTGATCACCGTCGCCAGCCGCTGCGCCGGAGCATTGATCAGGAACAGCAGCTTCGAGAACAGCTCTTCCTTGCCCGGCATCGTGGCCAGCGCCTTCACTTCCTGCACCGTCAGCAGCTTGCCGTCCACAATGCCCAGCTTGAACTGGAACTCCGCGTTCTCGCCCGCCCACTTGGCAAACACCTTGGCCAGCGCCACCGGATCGCCGGCGGTAAAGGCCACCGAGTTCACGCCCTTCAGCCCCTTCAGCGCCGCCTCAACCTGCGTGCCCGTGCCGGAGATGGCGGCCAGCTTGTTCTTCACCACGCGATACTTGCCGCCCGCCTCGCGGATCACCTTGCGCAGCTCAAAATCCTTGGCCACAGTCAGCTTGCTGAACGTGCCGATAATCGCCGTCGTCGAGGTCTCCAGCTCCTTGGCCAGAACCTTGACCTTCTCCGTCTTCTTCGCTCTTGAAATCGCCATTGTCTTCGCTCCGCTACGACAGTGAACAGTGTTCAGTGATCAGTGGCCAGTTTCCCAAAACCCGCTGATCTTCTTCCCTGTTCACTGCTCCGCGCCCTTAATCGGCGCTCTAACTTCAAATTCCGTTCCCGAGCCTTCAGCCGGGCACAATATCAATCGGACCACTGCATCAACTGATCACTGACAACTGATCACTGACCCCTGCTTTTAGTGCTTGCCCGCCGCGTCGGCAACCGCCGAATCCAGCGGAACCCCGGGGCCCATCGTCGAGCTCAGCGTGACGCTCTTGATGTACTTGCCCTTGGCCGCCGAAGGCTTGGCGCGCACAATCGAGGTGATCACGGTGGTCACGTTGTCCACCAGCTTCTGCGGCTCAAAGCTCAGCTTGCCCACCGGCACGTGCACCAGGCTGGTCTTGTCGGCGCGAAACTCCACCTTGCCGGCCTTGATCTCTTTCACCGCCGCAGCCACGTCCATGGTCACGGTTCCGGTCTTGGGGTTCGGCATCAGGCCCTTGGGGCCCAGCACCTTGCCCAGCCGGCCAACCACCTTCATCATGTCCGGCGTGGCGATCAGCGCGTCGAAGGCGGTCCAGTTTTCCTTCTGGATCTTCTCCACCATCTCCTCGCCGCCCACAAAATCAGCGCCTGCTGCGGTGGCTTCCTTCTGCCGGTCGCCGGTGGCAATCACGGCCACGGTCTTGGTCTTGCCCAGCCCGTGCGGCAGAACCACGGTTCCGCGCACCATCTGGTCGGCATGGCGCGTGTCCACTCCCAGGCGCATGGTCAGGTCCACCGTCTCATCAAACTTGGCGAACTTCACCTGCTTCAGCAGCCCAACGGCCTCAGGCAGCGGATACGCACGGCTTGGTCACAGCCGCGCGCGCCTTCACAATATTCTTGCTGGATTTTCTAGCCATTCTTTCCTCGTCTCCCACCGCCCCTGCCAGCCCGCCTGTGGCGGAAACCCGGATGCGCCCTTATGAATTGGCAGCCATCGAACGGGCCCAGAAACCGTGGTGCTATTGACAGCCCAGGGATTTCCCCCGGACGTATCTTTGAATCATAGCGAAACGGCCCCCGGATTGCAACTTGGAGGGAATTATCCCTTTAACTCCCGTGCTAAAGTTCGAGCGGGACTCGGAGCCAAAACTCAATCGAATCCCACCTCGTTGTCACATAGCCAGCCATTTTCACCATCAAGTCCGGTTCTCGCGTTGCCGGGACATAAGCAGCAACCAGTTTTCCGGCACCCGTCGCCCACCCCATTTCCATGCTTGCCGATGGGCCGCACGGCATGACAAAAACACAGGCGTCGCACCGCCGCAGAGCGTTCATGTCGCGGTTAAATCCGTCTACGGCGAGGGGATGGGAGAGGGCTTTGACGTATTCCTCGGCGGTCCAATTCTGCCAATTCGGGTCGATAGATTTCCAACCGAATCCGCCTTCCCCGTCTGTCGCGCACCATCCATCCCCACCAGCCCGGAAGTCATAGACCTCATGCCCAAGCGCCCGCAGCTTCGCTACGACCTCCTGCTGAAACTCGTTGCGCCAGCTACTTGCCACGTAAATCTTCAATTTGAACCTCCACGGGAGTTAAAGGGATAAATCCCAACTTGGAACCGGCAAAGACAATGGAAATGAGAGATTTTGCCTTTCCTCCGCAGCCCCATTTGTGGCACACTTGCATCCATGGGAAGCAAAGACAAAGGTAGAAAAGAAGCAAAGAAGGCACCGAAACCCAAGCCCAAACCGGAACCCGGTCGCAAGCGCGAAGGGTTCATCCCAGCCCCGCCGCCGAAGTAGGGCCTCTATTCAACGCCCCTCCGGCGCGCCACCAGATGCAAAAAGGCCCTCCCGCCAGGAAGGGCCTTTTTGCGTAACAAGCCCAGAATCGGAAAGTCATATACACAAATTCAAGCCTGCTCCGCTTCAATTCACGCACGCATCACAGCAATTCCGAGGGGAACGCTTTAGCCTGAAGATGAGTACTCAGCCAGGAGATTTCGCCATGCCGTGGAAGTGTGCTGCAGCTCTTCTCACCGCCGCCGTCCTTTCAACCGCCGCCTGGAGCCAGGAACCGCAAAAATCCACAGCCCCCACTCCCCTGCCTGCCGCCGTCCCACCCTACCGGCCCGTCATCGGCGTGGCTCTGGAGGGCGGCGGAGCGTTGGGCATGGCCCACATCGGCGTCCTCCAGTGGCTTGAGGAGCATCACATCCCCGTTGACCGCCTCTCCGGAACCAGCATGGGCGCCCTGATCGGCGCGCTCTACGCCAGCGGACATACCCCTGCTGAAATGAGCGCTCTGGCCGAAAGCACTGCATTCAACAACGTCTTCACCCTGCAAACTCCATACGTTGACTCCAGCTTCCGTCGCCGGCAGGATCGCCGCCAGATTCCCTCCATCGCTACACTCGGCCTCAAGCACAAGCCCATTCTGCCCAACGCGCTGCTCGCCGACCGTGGCGTCGATGAATTCCTCACCACAAACATGCTCGCCTACAACAGACGCGAACTGGACTTCAACCGGATGCCCATCCCCTTCCGCTGCGTGTCCACCGATCTCAATTCTCTTCAACCGGTCACCTTTGCCGCGGGCCCGCTGCCCCAGGCCGTTCGCGCCTCCATATCCATCCCCGGCGTCTTCTCACCTTTTCAGGCTGCCGACGGTCACTACTTTGTCGATGGCGGCATCCTCGATAATCTGCCCACCGATGTTCTCAAGCACGACCTGCACGCCGAAACCGTAATAGCTGTGCACCTCGAGGAAGCTGCCATCGCCACACCCGACACCAGTTCCATCATCGGCGTTCTCAATCGTGCATTCGATGCCGGTACCGAAAGCAACGTCAACCGGTCCTTGCGCATCGCCGATATAGTCATCAACATTCCCATCAGCAACTTCTCCGCCACCGATTATTCCCCAAAAAATGCAACTAATTTGATCGTAGCTGGCTACCACGCCGCGGAGCAGAGCCGCGCCGCCCTGCTTGCTTATGCCCTCGACGATCAAGGCTGGCAAGCCTACCTGGCCGCGCGCGACAGCCGCCGACTTTCTGCTCCCGGCAATCTCCTTCAGGTCCGTGTAGAAGGCGGTGCACCCGACGCCCAGCGTGAGGTTATGGCCGATTTCAAACCGCTTCAGGCACAGCCTATCTCAGCCGCGAAAACCCTCAATGCTCTGAAGCCCATCCAGTCTAACGGCGATTTGAGCGCCAACTATGAGACCTTCGCCCCGCCGCCTAACCCCGCCGTCCCCAATACGGGCAATCCCGACACCGGCATTCTGGTCCGCCTCACCAAAGATCCCATCGGACCGCCCTATCTGCTGGTCGGAGGCGATCTGGCCGCTGAAACCTCCAACATTGCGCGCGGCGAAATAAACCTCCGCCTGGTCGATCAGAATTTTGGCGGCTTCGGTTCTGAATTCCGCTCCACAGCCCGGCTTGGCTACATGACCGATCTCTCCTCCGAGTACTACCGCCTGCTCACTCCGTCCGGATTCTTCATTGAACCGCGCGCCGGCATCGTCCGCGAACCGGTTTATATCTGGGCCAATCAGAAGCGTGTCGCCGAGCGCTTCCAGCAAAATCTCGACGCCGGCATAGAGGCCGGCCGCACCATCGGCAACTCCATGCAAATCTCCACCGAGTGGCGTGCCGAGGATACGCGCTGGAGCCTCACCACCGGTTCCGGCGGCGGACCTTATCTGAATGGAACCGCGCAAACCGGCCTGCTCCACATCAACATCGACAAGGAAAGCTCCGGCACCGTCTCTCCCCAGGGCTTCCGTCTGTCGGCCTCCGCCGGCGCCCTCTATCATGCGGTTGCCAGCGCCAACGCTCCCATTGCCATGCTCTCCACGGCTCGCACCTGGCAGTGGAAAGATCGCAATATCATCGGCCTCACTGCGGACATCAACTCCTATCTCCGCGCCAACGTTGCCCAGCCTTACCGCTTTACCCTTGGAGGACCGCGCCGTCTCTCCGCCTCCTCGTTTGACGAGTATCGCGGTACTGATACTTACCTCGCCCGTGCGGGCTACCTGCGCCGCATCGCAACCCTCCCCACCGGCTACGGACAGGGCCTTTACGCCATCATCGGATATGAGGCAGGAGAGATCTGGTCCCCTGAGGCGAACGCCATCCTCCGCCAGGACGGAACCGCCGGTCTGGTTGCCGCCACCCCATTCGGCTCTATCTCCTTCGGCGTATCCATAGGCGACGCAGGCCACCGCAAAGTCTTCTTCACAATAGGCCGCCTGTTCTGAAATCTGTTTTAAACGCCAATTCATCCACAAAGGCGCTGTGCCCCATGCTTGCGATTTTTCAGTCGCAAGGGCGGGATACCGCAAAACTCAATAAGCTCGTTTCCAAAATAAAAACCCTCCCGCCAGGGAGGGTTTTTCAAATTGCAGTCTTAGTTTACGCAGCTTACGCCACCACTTCAATCCCCATCGACCGGGCTGTGCCCTTAATGCTCTTGATCGCCGTCTCAACCGAAGCGGCATTCAGATCCGGCATCTTCTGCGTGGCAATCTCGCGCACCTGCGCTCTCGGTTACCTTGCCGATCTTTTCCTTGTTAGGCGTGCCCGAGCCTTTCGCGATCCCAGCAGCCTTCTTCAGCAAAACCGCCGCCGGCGGCGTCTTGGTGATGAAGCTGAAGCTGCGGTCAGCGTAAACCGTGATGACGACCGGAATGATCAGCCCGGCCATCTCCTTGTTCTGCGTTTTTGCGTTGAACTGCTTGCAGAACTCCATGATGTTGACCTGCGCCTGACCCAGCGCGGGACCAACCGGCGGCGCAGGCGTAGCCTTCGCGGCCTCGATCTGCAGCTTTACGTAGCCGGTAATTTTCTTCGGAGGTGCCATTTTTGTTCCTTCGGAACCAGCTTTTAGCTCCTAGCTATTGGCTTCTAGCTTTCAGCTGGTCTGTTCTCTTGCGAATTTTGGTGTTGCAACTCAGGCGTTTGCTTGCAACCGGCGGCGGCTAGGAGCCCGAACCGGCTAGAAGCTGAAAGCTAGTAGCTAGAAGCTGCAACTACTCAATCTTTTCCACTTTGCCAAACTCCAGTTCCACCGGCGTCGAGCGTCCGAAGATGGTCACCATGACCTTCAGCGTCTCGCGATCTTCGTTGATCTCATCCACCACGCCATTGAAGTTGGCAAACGGCCCGTCCGTAATCCGGACCTGCTCGTTCTTTTCAAACTTGATCTTCAGCCGCGGCTTATCCTTGGCCGTCTCGCTGCGGAAGAGTATCGAACTGACCTCTTCTTCGCTCAGCGCCACCGGCTTGTCGCCCGTGCCCAGAAATCCCGTCACCTTCGGCGTGTCCTTCAGCACGTGCCAGAGATTGTTGTCCAACTCCATCTCCACCAGCACGTAGCCGGGCAGAAATACCCGCTCCACGGTGCGCTTTTTGCCGTTGACAATCTCCGTCACCGGCTCGGTGGGAATCATCACCCGGCCCACCTTGTCCTTCAGCCCAAAGGCCTGCACCCGGCTCGCGATCGACTCGCGCACTTTGCGCTCAAAGCCCGAGTAGGCATGCAGAATGTACCACTTGAATCGCTCATTGCGCTCACTTGGCGGCTAGCGGTCTCTGCGGAGACTCGCTTGCGACTCTGCCTCGGCTTATGTCCTGCTGGCTCTGCCACGGGTTGTTCCAATTCATCTGCCATCGTGTTCTCGTTTCGCGCTTTCACTCGTCTGCTACAGTCCGCCCAGCTTGTTCAACAAATTAGTCAGGCCGAGTCCGAAGATCCAGTCCACCACAAAGAAAAACAACCCGAAGATAAAAACCGCGATCAGCACCACCGTCGTGGTAGTCTCCACTTCCTTGCGCGAGGGCGTAACCACCTTGCGCATCTCCGCGCGAACATCGCTCAGAAACCGCGTGAATTCCTTCCACGTGCCGACTGCCTTCTCAAAGACATTCGGTTCCGCGGATGGTCGACTGCCGCTTCACCGGCGTCAACTTCTCCGGCTTCTCCGGCGCCTGTTGCTCTTCCCCGTTCACCAGCATTGCTTTCAGTTGCCATACCTTCATTCCTTCGCGTCCGGCGTCCTGCCAGGCGCATCCCGATGCTCAATCTGGCAGGGGCGGAGGGATTCGAACCCCCAAGTTCGGTTTTGGAGACCGACAGTTTAGCCGTTGAGCTTACGCCCCTAAAAGCAGTGTACCAGCTAGACAGTTGATCAGCTATCAGTTCTGAAGCCGGTAGCTTTGCAGCAACACTCAACTGATCAGCTGTCAGCTGATTCACTGTCAGCTGCTCTATTTCGTTTCCTTGTGCGGCTGGTGCTTGCGGCAGCGGTTACAAAACTTCTTGAACTCCAGACGGCCAGTGGTCGTCTTTTTGTTCTTCGTCGTCGAGTAATTCCGCTCCTTGCACTCAGTGCACTGCAACGTAACAATTTCCCGCATTTCTAAATTCCCTTCAGGTGTCAGCGGTCAGTGGATCAGTGAATCAGTGTTCAATCCATGCTTGCCGCTTCACTGAATTCACTACTGCACTTGTTCACTGCACTTCACTGTTCACTGACTACTGTCCTGTTACTTCACAATCTCCGAAACCGTGCCCGCGCCCACCGTGCGTCCGCCTTCGCGGATCGCAAACCGCAGTCCCTTTTCCAGAGCCACCGGCGTAATCAGCTCCACCGTCAGCTCCACGTTGTCGCCCGGCATCACCATCTCCACGCCCTCCGGCAACTCCGCCACGCCCGTCACGTCCGTCGTGCGGAAGTAGAACTGCGGCCGGTAGCCCTTGAAGAACGGCGTATGACGGCCGCCTTCTTCCTTGCTCAGCACGTACACTTCGCCCTTGAAAACCGTGTGCGGCGTAATCGATCCCGGCTTGGCCAGAACCATCCCGCGCTCCACGTCTTCCTTGGGAATGCCGCGCAGCAGGATGCCCGGCGTTGTCGCCCGCCAGGCCTTCGTCCAACTGCTTCTTGAACATTTCCACGCCCGTGCAAACCGTCTTGCGCGTCTCGCGGAAGCCGACGATCTCCACATCCTCGCCCACCTTCACCTTGCCGCGCTCAATCCGGCCCGTCACCACCGTGCCGCGTCCGGAGATCGAGAAAATATCTTCAATCGGCATCAGGAAGGGCAGGTCCACCGCGCGATCAGGCCGCGGAACATACGTGTCCACCGCCTCCATCAGCTCGTCGATCTTGGCTTCCCACTGCGCTTCGCCGTTCAACGCGCCCAGCGCCGAGCCGCGAATCACCGGCGCGTCGTCGCCGGGAACTGGTACTTCCCAGCAGCTCGCGAACTTCCATCTCCACCAGGTCGATCAGCTCGCCGTCTTCCACCGCGTCGCACTTGTTCAGAAACACCAGCACGCAGGGCACGCCCACCTGGCGAGCCAGCAGCACGTGCTCCTTGGTCTGCGGCATCGGGCCGTCGGTGGCCGCGACCACCAGAATCGCGCCGTCCATCTGCGCCGCGCCGGTAATCATGTTCTTGATGTAGTCGGCGTGACCAGGGCAGTCCACGTGCGCATAGTGCCGGTTCTTGGTCTCGTACTCCACGTGCGCCGTGGCGATCGTGATGCCGCGCTCCCGCTCTTCCGGCGCGTTGTCGATCGAGTCGAACGAGCGGAACTGATTCTTCGGGTTGTGCTTCTGCAAAACCTTGGTGATCGCCGCCGTCAACGTCGTCTTGCCGTGATCGATGTGCCCGATCGTCCCCACATTCACGTGCGGCTTCGTGCGATCAAATTTTTCCTTCGCCCATGCTCTTCAGTTCCTTCCGTTAGACTTTTCTTGCCTTTCAGCTTCAGCGTCAGCTGGCCGTCTGCGCTTGCCAGTCGCTCAAGCATACACAAGCTCGAGAGCTAGCTGCCTCAGTAGTACGCGTACACCCTGAAATACCTCTGCCGCAGTTCCAGCGGCACCGCTTCCACCAGCCGCAGATACCGCTCGCGCGTCAATCCCTGGTCCGAGACCGGCAGCGCCTCGTAAAGCGCAATCGCTTCCTTGCCCAGCAGCCCGCGCTTCAGAACGCCCTCATAGTCGCGAATGCGCAGCTTGCGCTTGGTCACGCGATTCAGAAAAACCTCCACATCCCGCGCATCAAAGGCCGCATCGATCAGCGCATGAAGCTGCGCATATCCCTGCTCGTCCCGTACCGCGATCGCTGCCTGTTCAAACATCATTTCCTGCCTATCGCCTGGCTTGCTTCGTTCCTCAACTCTGCTCAGCCTTAAGCATTCTTTCCAACTTTGGAGCGGGAGACGAGGATCGAACTCGCGACCAACAGCTTGGAAGGCTGTGACTCTACCACTGAGTTACTCCCGCCCAAAACAGTTGTCAGCTATCAGCCGTCAGCTATCAGTCTCTTTCCTGCCGATGGAAGCCTCGACTGCCCATCCACCCACTGCATAAACTGACAGCTGATCAGCTGACAACTGTTAGCTGATCTTCTGGAGCTGATGACCAGGATTGAACTGGTGACCTCTCCCTTACCAAGGGAGTGCTCTACCAACTGAGCTACATCAGCCCTCGAACTCAAGCTTTCAGCTTTTAGCCATTCAGCTTTTAGCTCCACGGTCCCGGTGCAAGCCACATCAGCTCACCCTGCCACCGATAAAACTGAAAGCTGATAGCTGAAAGCTAAAAGCTGTCTTTCTCCCCGCCTCGGCGAATCTTCTCCGCCTGAGCGGGCTAAAACCGTTCTCAAAGCCAGCCCGCCGATAATCACCAGCGGAACCAGCCTCAACTCCACCGGCTTGCCCATCACGAGCACCTTGCCCTCGCCCATGGTGAACCAAACCAGCACCGCCAAAACCGCATAAAGCCCAAGAGCTACCCAGTACTTCCGGTCCAAATCGGCGCCGGTGCTGTGCAGGCTCTTCGTCGTGCGATCCGGTTCGCGCCCATTCAAACTCATTCCGGCTGCGACCCTTCGCGCATTCCCGCCCCTCAAACTCATGGTGCACAGGGGAGGATTCGAACCTCCGTAGCTCCAAGGAGCGGCAGATTTACAGTCTGCTGCCATTAACCGCTCGGCCACCTGTGCCCAATCACCCCGGCAACAAAAATCCGCCGCCGGAAGCCCTGCTCAAATCCTTACCCGTACCCCAAAAACTGGTCCCGGCGTTTAACTCAACGCATCTCATTCAGCGCATCAAACCCCGCCCGGAAAATCTCCGGTTCAGCGGAGCCTGCACCTCAGTGGGATCGCCGCGGAGGACAGGCCCGGCACTCAAAATTCAAGCGCCGGCAAAATCTTCTGCCGTCTCAGGCTCCGATTTTCCGGTCTCGTTCAGTGGAGCTGGCGAAGGGATTTGAACCCCCGACCCTCTGATTACAAATCAGATGCTCTACCAGCTGAGCTACGCCAGCCCTTCAGCGGCTTCACAATTGCCATACCTTGATGCCAATACCGCCGGCAATGTCTGGTGAATTGTGGAATCGCTCTACCCACCGGGGAGACTGTCCCGGAAACCCAAATAAACCGTCCCGGCATTGTGTGCAGACACACTCCTACTACGCACACATAACGGCACAGAAATCAAGGTTAGCACACCATAGCCCCCGGAGCAAACCGCGGAAATCATTGAACTGGCAACAAAAGCCGCTCAAATCACCCCCAAAAATAATCCTGCACTTTATTCGTCCAAATTTGCAGATAATTACCCACGCTCCGCGCACAATACTCTCAGGAGAAACCAAATGAACGAATCCGAACTCATCACCGGCCCCGAAACTTCGCCTACTACACCCACTCGCAACCCCGCCGTCCAGCGCTGCTACCTGGCCCGCAAACACTCATTGGAATGCAGTCAAAAGAAAGGCCTCGATAGTTACAACACCCAGGAAAACGCCAGCGAAGCCTACCGCAACGCCATGCCCGATCTCTCCGGTTACGAGAACATCCGCGACTTCATCGCCTGCATCACCCACGGAATGCTCTCCAATGTCATCGACACCATTGAAGGCCCCAAGTTCCTTTACGCCGCCCAGATCGCGGTCGGCGCCCTTCGCCACGAACCAAAAGACCAAAAACATCCCGCCGCCCCACCCCCTACCCCCTACCCGGTAGTAACCAATAGTTAATCAAATAGTAACTAGCTGTGGATAAGTACAACGCACAATGCCAAATTTAGAAAATTCGCTCTATGAGCTGTCGCATCTTGTCACCCATCGTCGCAGTTTGTCACCACGGGAATAATGACCTTGCAAAATACAATAATTAAGTGAATGATTCTCTAGCAACCCAAATAAACAGCTAGCCGTTCTGAATGAATAGGAGAAGTTGTATGCATAAGAGTTTTATCGCACTCGTATTTCTAACCTTTTGCTCGCTTTTGGTAGCTCAGCAAGCACTCAACAATGATGCCGTTATCAAACTCGTCAAAGCTGGTTTGTCAGACGATCTGATCGTTTCCACCATCAATGCACAGGCAGGAATCTATGACACTTCCACGGATGGGCTGATCGCCCTCAAGACTGCGGGAGTCAGCGACAAAGTCGTTGCGGCTGTTGTAGGTAAGGCCAACGTTGTCGCGACTGCCGCCGCGGCCCCGATTCCTCCCTTGGCGCCCATGCCAGCGCAAGGTTCAGCTGCCGACTCAAACGCTGCGCCAACTCCGCAAACTCCTCCACCGACTTTTCATTCCACCGATGGAAAAATCCGGCTTTACGTTACTGACCATCCCATTTTTGAAGCCAATGGAATTGCTAGAGCTTCGGGTGACAACAATGGTGGTTCGGCCGCAAGCGTATCTCATGTTCAGGCAGGGGATGACCCGAGAACAGTCGAGATTCAAGCCGACATCTTAAAGGTATGCCCGGCATTCATCATGGCATCGAATAATCCGGACCGTGCGGATTACGTGCTCATCTTCCGTCGACGTGGAGGCGCGCGCACTTCAATGTTTGCATTTGGTGGACTTTATGGTCTGGCATTTTCAGCAGCCATGAAGGTCGATGGGGCATCGCTCTTCGAAAACAACGGCGACATGGTATATGCCACCAAGCAGACCACCGTTGAAAAATCGATCAAGGATGTTTGCGACCATATTCCATCTCCTATAGCGACGCAAACACCAGCTACGCCAGCAGCAAACTAAACCGTACACTAAGCGGGGGACTGTTCACCTGGGTTTGGTGGTACCTTTGTCT
This sequence comes from uncultured Acidobacteriaceae bacterium, assembly GCA_963780975.1. Lineage (GTDB taxonomy): Bacteria > Acidobacteriota > Terriglobia > Terriglobales > Acidobacteriaceae > Telmatobacter. Next base: position 20,295 of record CAWAEU010000007.1, read on the forward strand.
CTGACGGCTCATGAACAGACGCACGCGTAGAACGCTCTGGATCGTGGCCGCGGTCTTGCTCTTGCTGGCCGTGGCCATCTTCCTGCGCTCCAAAGCCCCTCCAGAGGCCGCGCGCCTGCTGCCCGAGTCTGACGGCATCATTTTCATCAACTTCAAGCCCTTCCGCGCCTTCCTCCACAAGGACCTGAAACCGCCCCTACGCGACCCGGAGTACCAACAATTTATTGACGCAACCGGCATTGACTGGGAGCGCGACCTTGACGAGGCGGCCATCGCTCTGCACCGCATGCAGGACCCGCACGGCCCTAACGGTCCAGTCGCCTACTCCATGGTGCTGGTGGGCAAACTCACCGGCAAGCGCCTCAACACATGGCTCGATGCCCACTCCACCAGCCGCGAGACTTACGTTGGGCATACTGTCTACTCCATTCCCTCCGAGGGCAGAACCTTGCGTGTGGCGCAGATCGGCTATGACATGGTGGCCGTCTCCAACACACCGACGCCAGAGCAAATTCACTCCATGCTCGACCGCCATCGCGCCGCCGCGCTGCCTTTTGCAGGCTCCACGCTGCTCTCCCGCCACTATCACGATGTGCCTTTGCTCTCGCTGGCCTGGGGCGTAGGCCAAATCGGATTGCCTTTTTCCGAGAGCGGGGCCATCAAAGTGTTTGGACTGTCGCTGCCGCTAGAGGACGACTCCACCATCGTGGCCAGCGTGGCGCCAGCGTTGCCCATGGCCGGCTCGTTGCGCCTGAAAGTGGAGGAGATAGCCCCCACTGAAGAGACGGCCGCAAGCCAGGCAGCTTCTTTAGCCACTTTGGTCACTCTGGCCCGCGGCTTCTCCGCTCCACTGGCTGAGAACAAAGCCAACAACGGCCTGAGAGAGCTGCTCAAGACCGCCGTAGTGACCCAGCAACACGATCGTGTAGTGGTAACGGCTACGCTCTCACCAGCATTCCTAACCGGACTCGCATCAGGCGAAAAATCCGCGCCAGCATCAGAACCCGACGCCGCAAAATAAATCTTGAGGCTACTTCAAACCCCACCAGCCACAGCGCCTCAAGCATGCTCAAGTGCTTCAATCTTGCCGCGAACCTCAATCACCAGGCTTTCCTGATCGGCATGGAATCGGCTGCGTTCCCTGGCCGGAAGCTCGTCCAGTAGTTCTGCATACGGAGTAACCTCGCACCGCGGAAAGGCAACAAAACCGGCTGCATCGGCAAGCCTGCAACTCAAATTGATCAATGCAGCCATATCCCAGGAGACGTCTTTCCTTCGCGGCTCATGATGCTCGCAGACAATGGTTTCGAAGTCGACCGGCAACTTCCAATCTGCAATCAGCCGCTTTCCCGCCTCGCAATGATCCATTCCAAACAAATCCCGTTCAGCCGCGAGAATGCTGCTCGGCGGTCCATTTTGCATCCCCAGCAGAATGGCGTACTCTCGCGGTCGAATCACCGCCAGTGCCAATCGGCCGATATCGTGGATTACTCCGCACGTGTAGGCACTGTGTCTGTCCAGGAATCCAGCCGATGCCAACTGCTCCGCAATCAGGCCGCACGCCACATTGTGGCGCCATACTGCCCGCATTGAAGGGCGGCTCAGCGCTCCGTTCAAATAAGTCCTTACTCCCACTGTTACGCACATTCCCCTCAGGTGATTGGCGCCCAGCACCGCAATTGCATGCTGGATGCTGACCACAGGAAAGCGCGGAGCATAAAGAAGAGAATTGGCAATGGTAAGCACTTCACTGGCAAACGCAGGATCGGATGAAATCAGATCGCTCAATTCATGCAATTGCACATTTTCATTCTTTGCCAATTGCAGCACACGGATTGCAACCTGCGGAAATGGAGGCAGGTGCATGTGCGACCAGGGCAGATCGGCCACTTCGATACTTTGCTTTTCGGGCCCCACTGTCCAAGCCTCCCACGATTGAAATCACTTTAATTAAAACGCGCCAATCCGATCTATAACTCTGTCCGGCGTGCTGTCGATCATCGCTGAATGTTGATATTTGATCTTTCGGCAAGGTTAACGATTTACTTTAAAGCAATACTTTTCAGGCATCCTCAGAAAGCAGCCCAGCCTCAATCGAGAATTTCTTTTCGCAACCTGCACCCGAAAGCGGACCAGTTGCATCAAAACATTTATTAGCGTGCTTCCCTGCCGCCTGGTGTCTCCACTGCTGCTTCGAATGTCAGTCGGCCGGTCGGCTGGCGCAAATCCCCCAAGAGGTCCCATGAATCGTACATTTCTGCTCCGTTTCCTGAAGGCTTCCGCCTTCTTTTGCGCACTTGCGTTCATTCCTGTCATTACCGCGCAACCTGCCGATACTCCGGCAAAAACCGCGCCCCAACACCCCGTACTTACCGGACAGGCCGCATTCACTGACGCGGCCCACGAATCACCCGGAATTCGCCGCCATCTGACTGCGGCCGATCTTCCCGCACCCTCGCCAGAGCAATCGGTAGATAATGGCGCCACAATTGTTCCCCGCACCAACGACAACTGGCCCATCGCGCCGAAGGGATTCAAAGTCGAGCTTTATGCATCCGACCTCGACAACCCGCGCCTGCTGCGCACCGCGCCCAACGGAGATTTGTTTCTTGCCGAAAGCGCCAGTGGAAAGATCAAAGTTTTCCGCGGCGTAGGTTGGGGCGGAGCCGCCAAGCAGGTTTCGGTCTTTGCCTCCGGCCTTCACCAGCCCTTCGGCATTGCGTTTTATCCCAGCGGCCCCAATCCCGAATGGGTATATATCGGCGACACCGACGGCATCGTCCGATTCCCCTATAAAAATGGCGATCTAAAAGCGCGCGGCCCCGTGGAGAATCTGGCCGATCTGCCCGGTGGCGGACGCCTGCGCGGCGGCGGCCACTGGACTCGCGATCTGGTCTTCTCGCTGGACGGCACAAAACTCTTCGCATCCGTCGGCTCACACTCCAATGTCGACGACCCCGATACCCATCCCGAGGAGTTCCACCGCGCCGACGTCCTTGAGTTCACTCCCCAGGGAAAATTTCTCAAGGTCTACGCGTCGGGCATTCGCAATTGCGTAGGCGAAGCCGTCAATCCCACCACTGGCGAACTCTGGTGCTCAACCAATGAACGCGACGCGCTGGGCAACAACCTGGTCCCCGACTACGTGACCCACGTCCAGGAAGACGGCTTCTACGGCTGGCCGTGGTATTACATGGGCGGCCCGAACGGCGGCGTCCAGGATCCACGCCACCACGGCAAACACCCCGAACTGCAATCCAAAGTGATTACACCGGACATTCTGGTAAACCCCCACTTCGCATCGCTCGAAATGCTCTTCTATGAGGGATCGCAATTCCCCGCCGAGTACAAAGGTGACGGATTCGCCGCCGAACACGGCTCCTGGAACCGCGCCCAGCGCTCCGGCTATGAAGTCATCCGCCTGCCCATGAAAAACGGCCACGCCACCGGCGAGTACGAGGATTTCCTAACCGGCTTCGTCAATCCCGACAGCACCGTCTGGGGCCGGCCGGTAGGAGTAGCAGTAGCCAATGACGGCTCTCTCTTCGTTTCCGACGACGGTTCAAAATCCATCTGGCATGTGATTTACAAGGGTAAGTAGCGGAGCTAGCGGGGTTAGCGGAGCTAGCTGTTCGCCGCTAACTCCGCTGCCTCATCTCGTCAGCCCAAGCGCTCCGACAATCGAACCATCCACCTTTGCCGGCTGCCCATCTTCTTTCCAAACCACTCCAAACCCACCGCGATAATCCCACATCGTCCAGCCGATTCCGTCATCCTCAAGTGCCGTCCGCACATCGTGAATATAATTAGCGCGCGAAATCGGGTCTGCGAGTCCGCGATAAACTCCAAACTCATTGCAAATCAGCGGCACATGATTTTCATGCCCCCACGCCGCGGCCTCATCAATCAAGAGCCGAATACGATGCCCATTCCAGTGATCCAGCCAGTAGCTTTCCAACTGGTAACGGTTAGCCGTATCGGGAACCTGTTGCAAAATTTCCTGCATCGAGCTCTCCGTTGCCGGGTAAGGAACGCCGTGGGTATAAATCCACCATACCGGACCCCAGCTCGCGCCCTGGTGGGTAAACTCGGTTGGATTGTAGAAGTGGAATGTATAGATCACGTTGCCATCGTTGAGCGGATGCAAGGCCAACAAATCAGCGATACCTGAGTAATTGGCTCCGGTAGCGATGATAGTATTGCGAGGCGCGGAGGCGCGTATGGCCGCGGCCAATCGTGCCTGTATGCCGGCCCAGCGATAAGGGTCGTTCACCTCCGGCTCGTTCAAAATCTCAAAGAACACCCGCTCCGAGTCGCGAGTGGCATAATGTGCGGCCAGCCTCCTCCACAGCAAAGTCAGCCGATCAACGGCATCGTCACTGGTGCGCAATTGTTGTTTAAAGCTGTCCTCTGGATGCAGGTCAATCTGCACCGCCAATCCATTCGCCAGCATCGCATCCACGGCGCGATCCAGCCGGGCCAGGAAGTCCGCATTCAATCCCTCCCTGCCCAGCGGCACCTGCTCCAACGGCACTGCATCGATGCTCAGCCGCACATTATCAAAGCCCAGCTTAGCCATCAGAGCAATATCCTGTGCGTCTGTGTATCGATTAGTCCGCGCCGCCGAGTACTCGTTTGACTGTGCAAACCACTCTGAGGCATTGATGCCATGTTTCAAATGCTGGGCGCGGGCAAAGGCGGTCTGCAAACTAGCGTCATAATCCTGTGCGACGGCGGGCAGCGTCAGGGTAAGCAAAGCGGCAATGCAGCAGAGACGAATAGGCACGAAAGATTCTCCTGGAATGGCTCGGAAATGGCTTCGAGATAAGTTCAATTATATCGCTACATTAAAAACGGCTCCTGATTGAGGAGCCGCTTCAGTATCGCAAAAAATATCGTCTATAAGCCTGCCGAAGCAGTTGAAGAGCCATCGAGAGCCGCAATCTCATCGTAGGTGGTGCGCAGATACTTATGCGGATTCACCGGAACATTGTGCACGCGTACCTCATAGTGAAGGTGCGGACCGGTAGCGCGCCCTGACTCGCCCACGTAGCCAATCACCTGGCCGCGCATCACGTGCTGGCCGGGTAACACCGCAATTGCCGAAAGATGCCCATAGACCGTGACCATGTCGTGACCATGATCGATCACAATATTGCGCCCATATCCTGCGCCCAACTGCGCTCCGCTCACTTGTCCGTCGGCCGCCGCGCGTACGGGCGTTCCATATGGCGCACAAATATCAATGCCGGAGTGGAATGCTCCTTCTCCGTTGAATGGATCAAGCCGCTCGCCGAAGCTCGAGGTCACGCGGCCTTCAAGAGGCCAAAGCGAGGGCGCGTCGGCCAGTTCCGTCCAGTCGCCAACAAAGCTGGGTGAAAGGCCGCTTTCCAGAGCCCGCGAAACCCGCCCGGAGAGCGCCTGCTTGCGCAGATCGTAAAACTGGTCGATGGTAACTTTCACTTCCTGCTGGTTCACATCGTCGGCAAGTGCCATTGTTGTGGGCGTGGGCGCTTCAGCGGCAGTAGATGCAGCCGCGGGCGCTGGTGCGATCAGTTTGTTTTGCCTCAGTCCATAGAGCGCGGTCACTTCGCTGGCCAGCGCACCCAGCGATGCTACCTGCACATCGCGATCGTGCGCAATCTGCGCCATATGCCTGAAGTTTTTACGCAAGTTTTCCCGGTCCAGACGGACCTGGTTATAGCTCTCTGTCTTGAGCAGCATGCGCGTATAGGAACCGGCCAGCCCGACAATGGTGAAGGCGCCCACCAGGGCCGCGGCAACAAATCCATACGCATAGCGAAGAGGGATCGGAATCTTCCGTATCCGACCGTCATCATCCCTGGCTACAAAAAGGATGTAATATCGCTTGCGTAGCATCTTCGCCTCTCATTCCTGCAACCGGCAGGAACGCAATTCGTTGCTTACCTGAGAAAGCGCAAGGTACAGGGGCATTTGAGCCCGTAAGAATATACACGTCCCATTAAGCATACGCCCAAGACGTTCTCCAAGCTTAACAAACCAGCTTTCGGCGGGTCAATCCCACCACCGGGTAGCGAAATCCTGACGAAAAATCATCACTGCCTGAATACTATCGGCAATCGACGCATTACCATGAATACTCCCTCGCTATTACCTACCTTGCCAACAGCCGGGGCCAAATAACTAAATAAAAAGCTCATTACGCTGATTCCGTTTTTGGGAATGAACCGCTGATCTGTCACGCTTTCCAAAAATAGCCTGACATCGAGTCAAGGTACGTCTGCGCTACCCTGCCAGTTCCTTTTTGACCAATTCGCTCACCAGGCGCCCTTCCGCGCGTAACCCGGCTGCCTGCAACTTTGCCTGCACAGCTTTGATCACCTGTCCCATCTCCTTGGCTGTAGGCTTCTTCCCGGATGCCGCGGCAACTTCGGCCATTGCTTCCACCACCAACGCATGAAGTCCCGCTTCATCAAGAGCCTTAGGCAAAAACTCCTCGATAATCACGATCTCCGCCGCTTCAATGGCCGCAAGCTCTGGCCGGTTGCCCCTTGTGAACTGCTCGATAGAGTCGCGGCGCTGCTTGATCATGGTGGCCAGCACCTGCTCTGACTCAGGCTGCGTAAGAGCCTCGCGCTTCTCAATGGCTCTGTTTTTGAGTGAGTTCTTGATCAGGCGCAGCGTGCCGGTGCGGGTTTGGTCGTGGGCCTTCATGGCGGTGACGATCTGTTGGCTGATGAGGGTTTCCAGTGCGCCTGATTCGGTCATGGGTTCCTATCTAAAAGATTTGAAACGTGGCAAGCTGAACCATCTACCGGCGGCTTGTGCTCAAAAATGATTAGCGAATACTATCCAGTTCCGCCCCCGATTGCGGGTCAAGATACAAGGTTGCATCGGGATGCGTGCGCAGGATTGTAGCCGGGCAATCGGTGGAGATGGCCTCCGTCAAACTGCGCTTGACGATATGCGCTTTGCGCGGTCCGGGAATGGAAAGAATCAGCTTGGGCACGCGGAACAGCGTTGGGATCGTCAGCGAGATAGCCTGTGCTGGAACCTCCTCAATGCTGTCAAACCACCCCTCGGCCAATTGCTGCTGCCGGCATGCGGCATCGAGAGTCACAATTTTCACATCGACGGGGTCATTGAAATCAGCCTGGTCAGGCTCATTGAAGGCCAGGTGCCCATTTTCTCCAATCCCCAGCAGGCACAATTGCGGGTTGGCAGCGCGCAGCTTTGCGGCATAATCCCGGCAAACAATCGCGGGATCTGAATTTCCATCCACCCCTGTAAACTCGCGCATGTGTACCCGCGAAGTGAGCTCATTACGAAGATAATGCCGGAATGAAGCGCGGTGATTCTCATCAAGCCCTATGTACTCATCCATATGAAATCCAACGATCTTGTCCCAGGGTAGGCCGGGAATGGAAACCAATGCCCGCAGAGTAAAAAGCTGTGAAGCACCGGTGGCGAAGATGACGCCAACGCTGTCCTGCCGGGCCGCCAACTGGCGCATGCTCTCCGCGGCAGCTTCCGCGGCCGCTTTGCCCGCCGCTTCACTGTCCGGATGAATTTCAACCTTAAGATTACCTACTTGAAAACGCGTGATTACCATGTGAATTGAGACCATTTCCTTTCTAGATAAGGAGCCTCGCTGATGCGCTGAGCTCCTGTTTGGCAGACGCAAACGGCCAAAAAGCCCACGCTTCTCCCAAGCGCGATTCTTTCCTGCGCGACCATCCTTGTCAAGCGCGCTATATCTTGATCGGTCGCGTGGGATTATTCTGGTAATGCAACTGATGGAGTAGATGCGTTCGGCCCAGTCTGAAAATTGGTCGAGCGCAACAGCAAGGATCGGGGCGACCAGAATGAAATCGCGCACTATTACAGGCCGAAGCACCAGCACCGGGCAGCCGCTGAGCATCACCGTCGAGCAGGACCGCATTCAGGCTATCGATCCCGGCCCCGCCGATGAAGCCGCGTGGCTCTCGCCCGGCTTTATCGACCTGCAAATCAACGGATATTACGGCTTCGATTTCAATGAGGAGCATGAAGATCCCGATCAAGTGATCGCCATCGCCCACAAGGTCATTGCAACCGGCACCACCACTTTCCTTCCCACCATCATCACCGCTTCGGAAGATAAAATTGTTGGTGTTCTCGCAACCATCGCGCGGGCTCGACGGGCCAGCCCGCTGGTGGCTCGCGTCATGCCCTTTGTGCATATTGAAGGCCCATTCATCTCCCCCGAAGACGGCGCGGTCGGCGCGCACGAACGCGAATTTGTTCGTCCGCCAACCCTGGATGAATTCGCTCGCTGGCAAGCCGCCAGTGGCGATCTTGTGGGCATGGTGACGCTCTCCCCGCATTGGGAAAATTCAGCGGAGTTCATTCGGGTGCTCGCCGGCAAGGGAATCCATGTATCCATCGGCCACACCCATGCGACATCGGAGCAGATCCACGCCGCCGCAGCAGCCGGCGCCACTCTCTCAACGCATGTCGGCAATGGCATTGCGGGAATGCTGCCCCGTCATCCAAACCCTATCTGGGCGCAGCTTGCTGAAGACCGCCTGACTGCAACCTTTATCGCTGACAGCCATCATGTGCCCGCGGACACGCTGAAAGCGATGGTGCGCGCCAAGGGAATCGAACGCAGCATTCTCATATCGGATGTCGTGGCGCTAGGAGGCATGAAACCGGGAATATATGATGCACCTATCGGCGGCGAAGTTGAGTTGAGTGCTGACGGCTGCGTGAGTTCGGTCGATTCAAGATACTTGGCCGGCTCCGCTCTCCCGCTCAAAGATGGAATCGCATGGGCTGCCGGTAACGGCATCTGCAAACTGAGTGACGCTGTGAGGATGGCAACGGAGAATCCAGGACGAATCGTGGGCCGGCGAGGAATGCTCAGCGTCGGAGCAAAGGCCGATCTTGTCCGTTTTAATATGGATAGGGAACAAAAAAGCATGCACATTGAAACCGTGCTGGTGGAAGGCGTCGAAATGACTGACCAGCATGCCACCATTACAAATTGAGGGGAAACAGGTAAATTTATGACGCACAATCCAGGCAATGGAACTGATCGTCGCACGTTTATGAAGCAGGCTGCAGGCACCATGCTCGCCGCGGGAATGACCGCACGCTCCTATGCGCGTGTATTGGGCGCTAACGATCGCATCCGGCTGGCCCAGCTGGGATGCGGCGGCCGCAGCCATGGTCATGTGCACATGGCCCAGATGGCCTCCAAGGTAACTCCGGTTGAAACCATTGCCGTATGCGATATCTGGAGCCTGGCCCGTGAGAAACGCGCTGCCCAGGTCAAGGCAGCCTTCAATCTCGATCCGCAATCCTATAAGTACTCTGAAGAGATGCTCGCCAACAAGAATATTGACGGCGTAATGATCGCCACCGGCGATCATCAGCACGCCAAGCTATGTGCAGAGGTGGTGCAGGCGGGCAAGGATTGTTATGTTGAAAAGCCGTTTGCCAATGTTCTCTCTGAAGCCAAAGAAACCCGCGACCTGGTCAACGCTTCCAAACAGATGGTCCAGATCGGTTCGCAACACCGTAGCGAGCCTTATCAACTAGCCGTTCGCGATATCGTCCGCACCGGACGTATCGGCACTATCGTCCACATCGAGCAGGAGTGGAATGTGAACGAGGAGCGCTGGCGCTTTGTGAATATGGATACTGGCAACTCCGATGAGCGTGAGCAGGATCTCAATATGGAGTGGAAGAAGTGGCTCTACGAAACTCCTTCTAAGCTGCGCGAAGAAGATACAGACTGGAAGCGTTGGCTTTTGGGCAAGCCTTACCGCCCCTTCGATCCACATGTGTATCTAGAATTTCGTCTCTACAAGGATTATTCCTCGGGTATCTTCGACCAATGGCTAAGCCACGGCAGCGACCTGGTGCATCTCTGGACCGACGAAACCTATCCTGAGAGCGTAGTAGCCAATGGCGGCATATATGCCTGGAAAGACGGACGCGAAAATCCTGATACCTGTGTTGCCGCCGTCACTTATCCCAAGGGTTTTCTCTACACTTATAAAACCATCTTCGGAAACAGCTTCAGAAGCTTCTCAAGAATTCAGGGCCGCGATGGCACCATTGCAAATTATGGCGGCGAAGGAGCTTCGCTCTTCACGGTAAGTAAAGAAGGCGGAAGGCATGAATTTGAAGGATGCCCATTAAGCACGACCGTTCCCATTACGAGTCCGGCGATTGACGAGGAAGAGATCGTAAAGGTTGCCGGCGCCGAACCGCCAAGCACGGATGGCCCCGGCGACGACAGCCTTGTTCACATCATCAACTGGCTCAATTCCATGCGTTCGCGCAACACGCCCAATGCCAACGTGAATCATGGATTCTCGGCCTCAGTAGTATCAATCATGGCGGCGCAGTCCTACTGGAGCGGCAAAAAACTCTACTGGAATCCCACCACCGAAGAAATCGTCGATCAACCGGTTGCGAGCGCGAGTTAAAAAATTAACTGAACTTGAATATTTTGATCATGCGCGAAGGCGCCGTTAAGCAGCGGCGCCTTCGCTTTTCCTTCCCGTCCGGTTTCATTGTTGGAACAATGCTCGTTTGCTACACTGTGTGGATGATTTCCACCAGAAGATTCTTTGCTCTGCTAATCGCCATCACTGGACTCCTTGCATGTTTGCAAGCCGCATCCGCTCAAGTAAAGGTATGGGAAGGCACGTATAAGATACCTGTTTACGAAGAAGGCGCTCCCAATCCGAATCCGCCCTTCGACCAATACAATCGCAATACTAATTACCCCTATACGTTGCGTGATCAACTGACAAATCAGCGCAACGACCATGATTTGCGCGCATTATTCCTTGAAAACGAGTACCTGAAGTGTACTGTTTTCCCTGACCTTGGCGGACACATATATACCTGCATCGACAAGCTCACCAATCAGCCCATGTTTTACGCCAATCCTTCTATCAAAAAAGCGGAAATCGGATACCGTGGCAGTTGGGCCGCGTTTGGAGAAGAATTCAACTTCCCCGTATCGCACAACTGGATCACCCTCTCGCCAATCGATTATTCCTACGCCAAAAATGCCGATGGCAGCGGCTCAATCTTTATCGGCAACATCGATCGCGTCTACGGAACGCAATATGTCGTCGAGATGATTCTTCGCCCCGGATCAACGGTTCTCGAAACAAAGGTCACACTGAGCAATCGCGCCGATGTGCGTCATCGTTATTACTGGTGGAGCAATGCAGGCGTGCAGGTGTGGGACGATTCGCGGATCACCTATCCCATGCGCTTTACCCAGGCCCACGGATTTGCGGATATCGACACCTGGCCGGTGGACTCGAGCGGTACCGATATCAGCATCCTGAAGAATCAGATTTACGGACCGGTGTCGCGATTTATTTATGGAAGCGCCGAACCTTACAACGGAATCTGGCACCCGCATACAAACACCGGCATCGTCCACTATGCGCCCTTCAAGGATTTGCCCGGCAGAAAAATCTGGTCCTTTGCCTCTGACGCCGACGGCCTCGATTGGCGCAAAACTCTCTCTGACAATGACAGCGCCTACATGGAAGTCCAGGCCGGCATCTTCCGCAACCAGGAAACCTACGCGTTTCTTGAGCCGCGCCAGACCATCCACTTCTCTGAGTACTGGATGCCGGCGCGCGATTTGGGCGGCTTTGTTCGCGCCAACCTGAACGGCGTTCTGAACATGAGCCGCAAAGACAATGCGCTCGAGCTGGCATTTAATGCCAACCAGGTGTTTCCCGGCGCTACCGTGCGCATTTCGGACGGAAACAGCGTAGTGCTGACCGAGAAGCAGGATCTTGCGCCCGAGCACACCTGGAAGCATGAAATCGCATCGGCAGACAACGCCAGGAAATATACCGTTGACATTTTGGACGCAAGCGGCGCCGTGCTCATGCACCACACCGAAGACGAATATGACTGGACTCCAAAAGAGGACGTCAAGCTCGGTCCGCAGAAGCACTTCCCCATACCACCTGCCGCGGAACGCAATGAGGACGATTGGGTTCAGTTTGGCAAAGACAAAGAGTTGAATGGCGCGCGTCTCTCCGCACTGAAGGATTACAAAGAAGCGCTGGAAAAGTTCCCCACCAGTTTCGAGTTGCGACTGGCCGCTGGACGTCTGTCGACAGACTTGCTTCATTACGACGAGGCCATCAAATATCTGGTGCCAGTTGAAGCCCGTGAAACCTCGAACCCTGAGCCTTCCTACTACCTAGGCATCGCTTACGACGCCCTGGGCCGCGACCGCGAGGCCAGGCTCTCCTATGGAGAAGCGCTAAGAGTGCCGGAGTTTCATGCCGCCGGCAGTTTGAAGCTCGCCGAGCTCGAAGCACGGCAAGGCCATCTTCAGGCAGCAGCGAACGACCTGACAGAATCGCTCAACACCGCAGGAGACGACATACGCAGCGCGGAAGAACTAGTTGCTGTTGAGCATGCACTGGGACAGAATGATGCGGCAAATACGCTCGCCCGGCAATGGCTTGCTCGTTATCCCACCAGCTATTTCCTGCGCGAAGAACTAGGCGACCCCGACCTCGCTCACCTGGCTGCGGATTACGAGCGCGTGTTGAATATCGCCAATGAATATATCTCTCTCGGCCTCTATGAGAAAGCATTGGGCGTTTTATCCAGAACCTATCCGCAGGTTCCAGCCGACCAGACCGAGCCCGCCAATGTGCTCCCTCAGGACGATCCGGAGGTGTTGTATTACCGTGCCTATTGCGAACAGAAGCTGGGCCGCTCCACAACCGATGAATATTCCGCGGCCGCAAAGGCTTCGACCAAGTACATATTTCCCAGCGGAGCCACCAGCTACAAGGTATTGCAGGCAGCATTGGCCGCCAATCCTGATGATGCCAACGCCAACTATCTTCTCGGAACTCTTGAGTTCTCCGTCGGCATGACCGATGCCGGCCTGGAAAAATGGAAGCATGCACAGCACTCGCATCCGCAGATTCCGTCGCTTGATAGGGACATCGGTCTCGCTCTGCTGCAGATCACGGGGGATACTGAGGGAGCGCTAACTGCATTCAAGCGCGGTGTGGAAGTCGACGATCCAAATAATCTCGATAACTATTTCGGACTCGACCAGACTCTCAGCCTGCTGAAGCATCCGGCAACGGAGCGGGTCACAGCTCTGGGCCACTATCCCGATCTAAAGAACATGCCCACCGATCTCTTCTACGAATATGATTTAGCGCTTGCGGAAACAGGCGATTTTGATCGAGCGGAATCGCTCTTCCATAACCGTTTCTTCCTGCGCGCCGAGGGTGGAACCAACGTCCGCCAGGTATGGGTTGAAGTGCGCTTGCTACATGCCGTGGCGTTGGCCAAAGAGGGACATTGCGATGCGGCACTCTCTATGGCCTCGCAATTGGGCGCAGTCGTACCGGGTCTGGACTTTACCAACGACGGCATGCAGCCGACCCTCGAATCCTCCCGTACTGAATACCTGCTGGGCGATTTAGAGTCGGGCTGCGGTCATGCGGACGCCGCGAAGAAACACTACGAGAAGGCTGCCGGCTTAAAGGGTGCAAGCCAGATCGCCTGGGCTTCTAAAGCAGCAAGGAAGCTGGGCAACTACGACGAAGCTAAGTGGCATGCTGAGCTGATGCGCGCGGCACATTCGCGTGGGGAAGAAGGGGCAAGTTCTGACTCCTACTACTCCGCGATGGCGCAATTTGAGCTGGGCAATAAAGCAGCCGCCGATGCTGATCTCCATAAGGCCTTCATGAAGCCTGACCGCTTGCTGGCCTATCATCTGAGCAGGTTGGCGATGGCGGACGAAAACAAATAATGAACAGATAACTGCAACAAGTGAGATAAAAAAGAGATGCCGGTTGTTCGGCACCTCTTTTTTATCTCACTTTTCCTCCGCACCTTTTTGCACCATTACGTCTCTGTGCGAAATCGCCGGATGCGCTCTCTCATCTTCCGCCGTGGCAATTGCTTGGAGTGAGTAGCCGCCCGGCGCGCCCGGCGTTTTCAGCGTCACCAAATAAGATTGTGCCCCCAGCGGCGCAAGCGAAAACGGCGTCTCCTCGGCGGCAACTTCCCTGCCCGCATTATCCATAAATACCAACCGAAGCATGCCTTTGCGAGGCCGATCTTCATCGTTCACCATGGCGACGGTATAGTCGTGCGATTCGCCTGCTTTCAACACCGGTTGCCAAAAGTTCAAATACACTCCCAGCGGATTGAAAGCCTGCTCCATGGCTTTTTCAAAATGCGGCTCCAGCTTCAGAGTCTTCAGATCGCTGAAGTGATCCGACGTAAAAGCCTTTGGATCGCTGGCGGTGAGATAAACAAAATGCAGCACGCCCGCATAACGCCGGTAAGCCCTCCAAAACTCAGTCTCTCCGCCCAGCAAATAAGCCTGCAGCGCAAAGCGATTCTCCGTCGTATTTTTCTCGCCCAGCAGCCTTGGATATAGCTTTTGCGTCAGCAGTGTCGGCGTGCCATCACGATTCAGCCATAGCCAGCCATACTCATTCAGAATCATCGCGTGGCCCGTCTTGCTGGTGCCATTGTTGCTCACCGGCCCCTCCAGTTCCTCAAGGTCGGTCATATGGAATGAATGGGCAGGATCGTCTTTCATCGCCAGCCCATAGAACAAATATTGATGATCGGGCACCGGGTCGTCCGGCCCCACCGGCGCGTTATAGCTGTTCTCCCACGGCCGTCGTGACAAATCGAGATCGCGCACGGCGGGAATAATAGTTTTTGTAAATTGCGGCAGAAACGATTCGTTAGTTGCATCCCAAATGGCTACGCTGGGATGATTCCAGTTATCCCGCATCCACTCGCTATACTCGGTAATCATCTCGTTCGTATCATAAGATTCCTTGTAAGTGCCCCAGGTCGGACGGCCAACCCAAACAAAGTACTGGTTCTCAATCAGCAATCCATTTTCGTCCGCAATCTCCAGCCAGCGGTCAGGCACCGGTCCGATGCAAAAGCGGAATGCATTCCAGTGCAACTGCTTCGGAATCTCAACCAGCAGCCGATGTAGCCACACTTCATCCCAGGGCAGTGTGCCTACATCCGGATCCTCAAAGAAACGATGCAGCGTAATATTCGATCCGCGCAAAAAATACGGCCGCCCATTCAAATAAGCGCGTTGCGTAACCGTATCGAAGCGAAACTCCCGCATTCCGAAACGCGTGGTCACGTCGTCTCCCGCCGTGCTTGTTGCCACTCGGTAGAGGAATGGATCCTCTGGACTCCAAAGGTGCGCTTTCGGAACGGGAATATTTTGCGTCACAGTTTTCGTGCCACCAGCGGGAACTTCTACCTGTATCTCAACTTTTTCCGATGCAGTCGCGCGGGACTTCCACTCGACAACCTGTTGCGTAACTTCCGTCGTAACTGCGCGTTCAGAGTAGTTATGCAACTCCGTCTGCACCAGAATGCCGGAGGCCGGATTACTAGCGCTCGCCAGTTGCGGCGCAACCTGCACCGAAGCAATAACCGGATTGTTCATCACCATCAGAGTCACGTCGTCATATATCCCGGGCGTCCAGCGATTCTTCTCAAAATCCGTTCCTTGCGAAACATTTGCAGGCAGCACACCGGGATGCGCGCCAATTCGAATAACTAATTCATTGGGCGCATTCCAATGGATCGCCTTCGTCACGTCAAACCATGCGGCGGTAAAGCACGGGTCGTGCTCGCCGATGCGCACGCCGTTCAAATAAACCACCGTGCCGAACTGCGCCTTATTTACCTTCAATAGAGCCACCGCGTTCCGAGCCGGCGCCTGAAAAATCTTCCGATACCAAAAGTAATTCCGCTGCTGGTGCGAGATGCCGCGCGCATCTCCAAGCCTGTCGTAATCCGCCTGGCTATATCTGCCCTGCTTCACCAGGTTTGAGAGCAGTTGCCGGCTCTGGTACTGGTCCACATCAGGAAATCCCGGAACCGCCGAATGTGCCAGCCCAGGAACAGGCGCCGTGTGACGATAGGCCGTCGGCTTATGATCCGCACCGACGCTGTCTTCCACATCCCATTGGCCATTTAACGAAAGTGTGGTGCGATGTGCGGATTGTGCACCCGCCGAAAATGAACACATCACCATGCCGCAGCAAAGCAACCAGAAAATCGTTCGCCGAAATTTCATACACTTGCTCAAAGCTTCTTTCTTCAGTCGTATTTTCATCGCCACCGATCATAGCTCACGCAATCTTCGCAAACAAGGCAGACATTTTCATTGGCTCAATCACAGCACAATTCGCGTTAGTTGATTGACACACTTGAGCGCAAACAATTCAAATGATGATCACTGTCAGCCGCCATTGGAGCCAGCAATCCAGCCCGCAGGAGAACGCGCAACTTGCCTCCTCAACCCGCCGTCCACTCAGGCTACCTCTATCGCATCGCCCTCACCGGCGCCCTTGCCGGCTTGCTCTTCGGCTTCGACACTGCCGTCATCAACGGCGCTTTGCTCTCCCTGCGTACTCACTTCGCACTTTCTGAAATTCAGGTCGAGTTTGCAGCCAGCAGCCTGCTTTATGGTTGCTTTTTCGGGGCTATGGCCGCAGGCTCTCTCAGTGACCGGTTCGGCCGGCGAACCATTCTTCGTATCAGCGCCCTGCTCTTTCTGCTCTCCGCCATCTTTGCCGCCGTTCCCGTCACCTTCGCCGAGTTCCTGGTGGCCCGCTTCATCGGCGGCCTCGGCATCGGATTCGCTTCCACCATCGCACCCCTCTATCTTTCTGAAGTTTCACCAAAAGAGAAGCGCGGCAGCATCGTCACGCTCAATCAGATCGCTATCGTCGTCGGCATGTTACTCGCCTATTGCACTAACTGGTCATTGGCCGTGGTCGGCGCAGATGCATGGCGCTGGATGTTCGGCTCCGCCGCGCTTCCCGCCCTCGCCTTTATGATTTGTCTTCGCTTTGTTCCTGAAAGCCCTCGCTGGCTCATTCAGCAAAATCGCGTGCAGGAGGCAGACGCAGCTTTTTGCGCTATCGGTGGCGATGCCAACCGCTCGGAACGGCTTGATGAGATTCGCACCGCCATCGCTGAAGAAACTCCCGCTCCCGGCTGGATGCGCCGTCTTCGCCGCCCCCTACTGCTTGCTGTCGGCGTCGCAATCCTGCAGCAGATTACCGGCATCAACACTGTCCTCTATTACGGCTCGGTGATCTTTGTCGCTCACGGCAACAGCGGCAGCGACAGCCGAGCCTTCGCCGCCAACGTGCTCATCGGCCTCTCTAATCTGTTCTTTACGCTCATCGCGCTTTGCATCATGGATCGCATTGGCCGACGCACCTTGCTCACTGGTTCCGTCTATGTCATGTGCGTGGCGCTGTTGCTTTTGGCCTTTCAATTTCAACGCGCGCATGCAGACTTCGCTCTCATCGTCGGCAGCACCATGCTCTATACAGCCGCATTCTCCATCGGCCTCGGCCCCGGCGCATGGGTTTATATCGCCGAAATTTTCCCCACCAACGTTCGCGGCCGCGCCATGTCCATTGCTACCGCCGTTCTTTGGGCAAGTTGCATACTGGTTTCCAACTCTTTCCTCACTGTGGTCCGCGCTCTCGGCCCCGGCGGAGCCTTCGCCGTATTCGCCGCCATCTGCGCCATCGCCATAGTCTTCTTTTCCCGTCTGCCGGAGACCCGCGGCCGATCGCTTGAAGAAATCGAGCAGTCCTGGAAGCCGTGATCGCCGTCGTAGTTCCGTCCAGACGTCGCTGAGAGACAATAAACATAGAGGCGCCATGACAGCAGAAAACAAAAGCACGAATAATACGGCCGAAGAGCTCCACCTGAGCATAAGGTTCACGCAAGCTATCGACTATGCGCGTCACGTCCACATCGAGCGTCGCAAAGGATCCGGCATACCCTATATGGCGCATCTTCTCGGGGTTGCATCCCTGGTTATGGGCGAAGCCGGGCGCGCCGCGGTCCCGGTAACTGAAGACATGGTGATCGCCGCCCTGCTTCATGACGCTGCCGAAGATCATGGAGGAGAGTTGCGGCTCAGAGACATCGAGCACAACTTTGGCTCCAAAGTAGCGCGCATGGTGGAGGGATTGTCAGATAGCCTCACCGACGATCCCGCCAAAAAGCTAGCCTGGCCGGAACGAAAACAAGCTTATGTCGAAAGGCTTGGCCGTGAACAGCCAGATGTTCAACTCATCTCGGCCGCCGACAAGCTCTACAACGCCAGAGCAATCCTCGAAGACTACCGTGAGATCGGGGCAGACGTTTGGAAGCGATTCAAACGCGGCCGCAAGGATCAAATTGAGTATTTCGATAAACTCCTCGAAGTCTTCAACTCGTCCCCCGCTAACAGGATCGTGGAAGAACTGGAGCGAGTGGTGAACGAGCTCAGGCAGATCTCCATGAAAGAAATCTAAGCTATTTATTCTAAATTGATTATGGTGGGCGCTGCAGGATTTGAACCTGCGACTTCCACCGTGTGAAGGTGGCACTCTACCGCTGAGTTAAGCGCCCCTGAGAGGGCTGGCACAGGCCGCGCCAGTGGGGCATCCCGTACGATAGAGTAACACCAGCGGGGCTTTGCGGCCAATGCTTGCCGCCAATCACCAGAGAAGGCGCATTCACCGCGGCCCGCCCGACCATAACCCAGCTAACAATGCACTTTGGAACCAAACCAACCCGCCTAGGAGCCAACTTTCCCGCCAACGGGGAGGCGGTATTGCGCCCCAATCCAGACCTGGTCGGCCTGGATCTGGATCTATGCAGATCAGCCCTGGCCGTATCCGGTATGGGCGTTTCCGGAATACCTGGCGTGGGTTTGCCCTTCACTTTGGCCCAGTTCTCGCTCCACTCCTCCGGCTCCCGGCCCGGCATGCGCCTCTACCGCACCGGCAGCGGAAATTCCAGCCCTGAATCTGAGCCTGAAGCGCAACCTTCTGCTCCGGATGGGGTTCCAGAAGATATGGCGAGCCTGGTTCTGGACAACTCGGCTCTGGGAGCGGGTACGGCAACCTGGCCGGGCTCAAGACCGAATGGAGCCGTGGGCCAGCAGACCAACCTGGACCCGGCAAGCGACGCAGCCATCATGCTGCGTCTAGCTGCGGGCGACGAATCGTGTTTCAACTTCCTGGTGGGAAAATACCACCGGGCTATGATTCACTTTCTCTTCCGCATGGTGCATAACCAGGCCATTGCCGAAGAACTGGCGCAGGATGTTTTTCTGCGCGTTTACCGCTCGCGCGAGAGCTATCGGGCGGAGGCAAAATTCACCACCTGGCTTTATCGCATTGCGACCAACCTGGCGGTGAACCACGCGCGCGACACTAAGCATGAACGGACGGCGCAGACTGTCTATCTCGATTCGCCGGACGAGTCGACCGGCATGACGCCGGACGTGGCCGACGATGAACCAACGGTGGAGCAGCGCCTGCTGACCGATGAGCGCATGGCAGCCATTCGTACTCATGTGATGGCCCTGCCTGAACGCCAGCGGATGGCGGTGCTGATGCATAAGTACCAGGGGATGGACTACAGGCAGATCGGTGAGGTGCTCAAGCTGAGCGAGTCGGCGACCAAGTCGCTGCTTTTTCGCGCCTACCAGACGCTGCGAGACAAACTGAAGGATTTTGTTTAAGGGGAACAAGCCGGGCTGGATGCAAGCCAGATTTGACCGGCGGAAGTGGGGTGGTTGCTATGGAACAGACAAAGAAGAATTGCACCGGAATGGATAAGAAGCTGGCTGACCTGCTGCTCGATCCTAACCGCGCGCATACCAATTTGAGAGCGCATGTGGACGCATGTGAGCACTGCCGCGCGGAGTTGGCGGAGCTGCAGGCTACGATGGCGCTACTCGATACCTGGAAGGCTCCTGAGCCAAATCCCTATTTCCTTAGCCGGATGGATGCGCGGATGCAGGAACAGCGTGAAGCGGAGCCCGTAGGCTGGTTTGAACGCCTGCGTGCCCGCTTCACCTATGGACCGCGAACCCATGTGCGCCCGCTGGCAGCCATGGCGCTTACGGTCATGCTTCTCGTTGGTGGCGGAACGTATCTGGGCATCACCGACTGGGACCAGACGGCCAATCCTCCGGGACAAGCCGCAGTGGTTCACGACTTGCAAACGCTGGACAGCAACGCCCAACTGCTTGACCAGTTGGAGACGCTTTCCAATAACAACAACGAAAACGGAGACTAACTGAAGATTCTTGGCGGGTTTAGGCTGGGACCGGGAGATAGGTGTGACCGGGGTACACAATGCGGGATACGCGAAACTGACGGGGCGCGCAGCTGTTGCGCTGGCCGCGATTCTCTACGTCTCCGCCGCATCTGCTAATGGCCAGTACGCCACCCCGGCTCCCCGTTCTCAACCCACTCAGAAACGAGCCGTCTGGGCCGCAATACAAGAACCGGCCCGACGGCCAACTTCATGGTGCCTATGGGCAGCGTCCCGCGCCCGGCTACCCCAATATCGCTCCACGGCCCGGTTATTCAGGTTACATTGCACCAGGCTATCCTCGCCCCGGAATTCCCGTCTACAGCTCACCCTTTTATGCTCCTCCCGGTCACCTCAGTGACTGGCTCAATCGGCACCGTGGCCTGCCGCCTCAGCAACAGGAGCAGATGCTGCGCGCCGATCCCACGTTCAGGCGGCTCAACCCGGCAGACCAGCAGCGGTTGATTCAGCAGCTCTATCAAGTGAACCAGATGCCCGAAGAACAGCGCCAGCGCCGCCTGGCCCGTGCCGAGATGATCGAGCATCTCACTCCCCAGGAGCGCATGCAGATCAACCTCTCCGCGCGCCGCTGGGCCTACCTGCCGCCGGTGCGTCAGGCGCTGATGAAAAATGCCTTCCAGGATCTGCGCGCGGTTCCCCTCGATCAACGCTGGGCCATGCTGAACTCCGGCCGTTACCAGGGCGTCTTCACTCCCGAGGAGCGCGGCATCCTCTTCGATTTGCTGCGCGTGGAGCCCTACGAACCGGCGCGCTAACTGATGCGCGCACATGAGCTTCCGTCACGTAATCGATCTAAACTCTCAATAAAACCGCCACTAAGCTACAATGAAAGATAGGCCAAAGCCAATCTTTATTGCGGAATGACCGCAAGCATAGCAAGGAGCTTCAAATTCTATGGCGATTCCCGCCACTCAACTGCGTCCGGGCATGATTATCAAACACAACGACCAACTGCACCTGGTCTTCAAGGTGGAGCATCGCACGCCAGGCAACCTGCGCGCCTTCATCCAGGCCAAGCTGCGCAACCTCAAATCGGGGGGCATGTTTGAGCACCGTTTCCGCTCCGCCGATGCCATTGAAAAAGTGGTCGTGGATGAGATCGCCATGGACTTCCTTTACGCCGACGGTGACGACTACTACTTCATGAACCCCGAAGACTTTGAGCAGACAGTGCTCAAAGGCTCCACTCTGGGCGACGCCATCGAGTACCTCACGGCGAACCTGCGCATCAAGGTCAGCTATCACGACGGCCAGGCCGTAGGCATTGAGTTGCCTGCGTCGGTCGAATTGGAAGTCGTCGAGACCGAGCCGGGCCTCAAGTCGGCCACAGCCTCCAGCGTGACCAAGGCTGCTAAGACCGAAACCGGTTTAGTGGTCCAGGTTCCTCCCTTCATCAACGAGGGTGAAAAAATTCGCGTCGACACCAGCGAAGGCGCCTACCTCAGCCGCGCATAAGCGCTCCATCGCTCAATGAAAAACCACCGCTCGCTTAGCGGTGGTTTTCTTTTGCGTAGAGCTTTGCATTTAGCTATAAGTCTTTTCAGACGCGATTGCTCGCCATGTTTCTATGCAGGAGGGATTATTCACGAGTTACCTGACCAGCGAACAAGCGGATATGTCGCTAAGGCAGTAGCCCCAATGCTTCTTGCACAGCGCCGTCGCATTTGCTTCGGCCTGTTTTTCGCTATTACCTGTTGCCGACTCATAGTGCTGCGCGCCTTTTGAAAACGCCAGGGCGGCGCAAGTATTTTGGTACCGGTATACAACCTTGCAGTTACTGCCGTATCTGTTGCATGTGGCAATGGCGCTTTGGTCGGCCGCCGCCGCGGTCCCCTTGTTCCACGAGATCCCCTCGAATCCGTGGGCGCCTATCGCAATGGATCCATAGGGCGCGGGCGTGTTCTGATTATGGTTCTTGCTTTGGCACGAATTACCGCAATTCTCGCGGCATCCCCATGCGAGGTCCGCAGGTCCGGAATCGCATGTATTGAAGCACATATTTAGGCATTGGTTAAAGCTTGACTGTGCGAACCCGAGTTGCGATGTCAGCAACAGAGTAATACCAAGTAGGCAAAGCATCCACCAGCGGCGGGTCATAGCCGCGTTGGGAAAATAAAAAATCTTTAGCCAGATAGCCATCGACCCTAAATTTGGCAAAATATCTCGCCTGTGTCAATTACAAAAGTAAATCAGGGAAGAGACCAGATTTGTACCTCAAAAAAACCACCGCTGGTTTAGCGGTGGTTTTTAATCTGGTTAAAGTTTTAACTTGCGTGATGATCTGGCTCAGAACTTACCCGCAGGCAAGCTGACCAGCCTCGCATCAAGCAGTGCTTCAATCGTTCCCAGCGCCTCAAGCACTTTGTCTGAAACGGGAGCATCCACCTGCACCACGGCCAGCGCCTTCACCGGCTTTGCCCCGGAGCGATCACGTCCCAGCGCAAAGTTGGCGATGTTCACTCCCTGCTCACCCAGAATCGATCCGATCTTACCGATCACGCCAGGCACGTCAAGGTTGCGGCAGACTAGCAGGTTGCCTTCAAGCGGTGTCTCGATATCGATGCCGTCGAACGCCAACAGCCGCGGCTGCTCGCCATGAATCACGGTCCCGCTGGCGCGACTTGAACCCGCGGCGGTGTGCAACTCCACAGTAAGCACGCTGGCTGCTCCACCGCGATGGCTCTCCTGCTTCTCCTCATGCACGCGAATGCCCCTGTCCTGGGCCACGGCAGAAGCGTTAATGCGATTTACGTGCTCCGAACCCTCGAGTAGTCCCGCGATTGCCGCGTTGCGCACCAGGTCAGTCTTGACGTCGGCCAGCGTGCCTCCGTATGTGAGATCAATGGATTCGATGCCACTGGCCCCGGCCTGCGCCATAAATGAACCCAGTCTGCCGGCTAGATCGATATAAGGCGACAAAACCAAATACTCATCATGGCTCAGAGATGGCAAATTCACGGCATTCTGCACTACCCCCAGCTTGAGGTACTCGCGCACCTGCATGGCGATCTGAATTCCGACAGCTTCCTGCGCCTCTGCCGTCGAGCCGGCGATGTGTGGGGTCAGAATCACGTTATCCAAATCGTTATATGGAGTTTCCTTTGCCGGCTCTTTGGCAAATACGTCCAGCGCCGCGCCAGCCACCTGGCCGCTCTTCAGAGCTTCAAGCAAAGCCGCATCGTCAATCAGTTCGCCGCGCGCGCAGTTGATAATGCGCACGCCCTTCTTCATCGCCGCAATCGTCTTGGCGTTGATGACTCCGTTGGTCTGCGGCGTCAGCCCCACATGCAGCGTAAGGTAGTCCGACCCGGCAATCAGCTCATCCAGTGTCACCAGCTTGATGCCGTTCTCGCGCGCCACCGCAGCGGAGACAAAAGGATCGCTCCCAATGATCTCAATGCCAAATCCACGTGCGCGCTTTGCCACTTCAAGCCCCACGCGTCCCAACCCAGAATGCCCAGAGTCTTGCCGTGCAGCTCCGCGCCTTGCAAACTCTTCTTCTCCCATTTGCCGGCATGCATGGTCGCATTGGCCGTGGGCAGTTTGCGGGCCAGCGCCAGCATTAGACCAATGGTCAGTTCCGCCACCGCCACTGCGTTCGCTCCCGGCGTATTCATCACCACAATTCCCCGCCGTGTGGCGGCTGCGGCGTCAATATTGTCCACGCCTACCCCTGCCCTGCCAATCACGCGCAACTTGGGCGCATGCCCCATCAGCGCATCGTCCACCTGCACCGCGCTGCGCACCACCAGCGCATCGGCATCGGCCAAAGCCGCCGGCAATCCATCAGGCAACTGGTCGTGCGTAAGAACTTCCCATCCAGGTTCGGCCGCAAAAACCGCCAGCGTTGCCGGAGAAACCTTTTCTGCCAAAACAATCTTCATCGCGTCTCCCTTGCTCGTTTGCGCGTTCTCGTACTCGTCAAAACGGATGCCCTGTTGCTCGCACAACAAATCGAAGATCCGCACCACTGCCGCGTGTGGCTTGCCCTCGCCTCGTTCATACTTGGCGATCGAGTTGGGGTGCACGCCCAGCCGCTCGGCCATCTGGTATTGAAAGAGATCGAGCTGCTTCCGCGCGATCAGCAGCTTTTCTCCAAAACTCAGTTCGGCCATTACAACAGCTCCTGGCTTCTAGCTTTTAGCTGCTAGCTGAAAAAAACTAAAATTCGGGTGCCCCAGATCTCGATTTTGAGACCTGGGATAGCACAGACTTCAACCGGCAATCTTAGGCCTTAGTCGCATCCGCATAGATCTGCTGCGCCGCCGCAACCGCCTGCCCATACTTCACCGGCAATTTCAGCGTGTCCTTGGCAACGTGCTCCATCGCGCCCAGGAACGCCACAGTATCCAGGTAGTCGAAGAAGCCCAGATGCGCCACGCGAAAGATCTTGCCCTGCATCTCTCCCTGGCCGTTGGCAGTGACTAAAGCGAAGCGCGACTTCAGCGCCTTCACTACGTCGCCTGAATTCATCCCCTCCGGCACTGCAACCGCGGTAGCTGCAGCCGCCGGCGAAGTAGGCGCAAACAACGTGAACCCAAGAGCCACCAGCCCCGCGCGCGTAGCCGCCGCATTCACCTGCGCATTTTCCACTAGCGCGATGCGGCCCTGTTCAAGATCGCCCCCCGCCTGACCCGCAATGTAATCCAGCGCCGCGCCCAATCCCGCAACCAGCGCCACCGCCGGCGTGTACGCGCTCTCGCCCTTCACGGCGTTCTTGCGCTCCTTGCGCAGGTCAAAGTAGTAGCGCGGATTCTTTGATGTCTCCATCGCTGCCCACGCTTTCTCGCTCACACTCAGATAAGCCAAGCCCGGCGGAATCATCACCGCCTTCTGCGAGCCGCCTATCAGCACATCGATTCCCCAGCCGTCCACATCCAAATGCGAAGTGCCCAGCCCGGTGATTCCATCCACCACCAGCAGCGCGTCGGTCTCCTTCACCAGTTTGGCAATCGCTTCCACGTCGTGGCTCACCGCGGTTGAAGTCTCCGTAGCCTGCATATAAACCGCGCGATGCTCCGGCTTCAGCGCCTTCTTGATTTCGGCCTGTTCGAAAGTCTGCCCATAGGGAGCCTTCACCACGTCCACCTGGCATCCAAATGCCTTGGCCAGATCAACCCAACGCTCGCCAAACTTGCCGGCCGTCAGCACCAGCACCCGGTCGCCCGGTGAGGTGAGATTCGAGACCGAAGCCTCCATCGCTCCCGTCCCCGAACTAGACAGCAACAGCACATCGTTCATTGTGCCCACAAAAATCTTCAACTGCGCCAGAACTTTCTGGAACAGTGCGCGAAATTCCGGAGTGCGATGGTGAATGTCGGCGGCCGCCATGGCAAACTGGGCCGCCGGCAACAGTGGTGTAGGACCGGGCGTAAACAAGCGCGTTTTGCGAATCATAAGGCTCTCTCCTCGCTATAAACCGAAAAATTGCAGGTTGAAGCGTCACCCACATAATACACATTTATGTCGATTTTGTGTATTTTATTGTAACAAATCCTCGACCTCAACCCTGGTTTCTGTCCATTCAGTCGCCAAACAAGCCTAATCACCCCAAAATTTTCCGCCAGTGCCACAAGTTGGGAAAGGCCCATTCATAGCCGCCAGTTCACTAACAGGTGAGTCGAATAACTCAATTCTCGCGAAAAGCCGGTCTGACATTTGATCAGAACCTACGCCGAATGAGTCATTAAGCCGCGCTTCCACCGAACCTGTGACCAGAATCACAGGGCGGGGTGAATGTGGTCACTGCCTGCACCTTTTTGAGGGCGCAGACTCTGAGTTCTAAGAGCATGTAACGGAGGCGCCGGGAGGTATCCATGAGCTTTGCAGCCAATATGAAGACCATCGTTGTTGCCACGGATTTGGACAGCCAATCCGAGGCGGCCTTGGAGTACGCGCGCAAATTGGCGGCAGCCTATGGCGCGCGCATCGTTCTGGCTCACGGCGTTGATCCGGTGGATTATGCCGTTGTGGATGCGGTTCCCGGCCGCTTGCTCAAGGGACTCACTGACAAAGCCCGCGCCGCCTTGGATCAGATGTGCGGCGATCTGCTGCGCGAAGGCATTCACAGCCATTCTGAGATTCGCCAGGGCGTGGTAGCGCAGATGCTGGTTGATGTTGCGCGGCAATATGAAGCCGGACTGATCGTGATCGGAACCAAGGGAATCGAAGGAGCCGGGCCTGTGATTGTGGGCGCCGTCGCCGAACAGTTGGTGCGCCTGGCGCATTGCCCGGTTCTGGCGGTGGCTGCGGATTGGAATGCGGGCGAGTTCCGTCCAACTCCGGGCGGGCCTGTGTTGCTGGCAATGGAGCCCAATGAAACTGCACCGGCTGCGGCGGCAACTGCCTACTCGCTGGCTGAGACGTTTCATCGCACCTTGCTTGTGGTGCACGCGCGCGGACCGGCTGAAGCATCAGCCTTCCTTAATCCCTGCGCCACTACGCTTGATGAGTTTGGCGTCAAGGTGAGCGGGCGTTTTCCGGTACGCTGCATGGTCAAGGACGGCAACCCGGCAGACGCAATCGTAGCAGCGATCGAGCAATACCATCCCTGCATATTGGTGGCCGGGGTAAAGCGCGCCAGCGATACTCCGGGACCGCATGGCACCGCATTTGCCTTGCTTGCCCGCTCTCGCGTACCCGTGATGTGCGTCCCGCCGGAACCGGTGCTCGCAAGCGTGGAGTGCGAGGTTTGTGAGCCGGTGGCAGCCCAATAACTTGAGCAGCGCACAGGCATCGAATCCAGGTAATAGGCAACTGATGGGCCGTAGAGATCTCAGCACCCATCTTCAATTTCGCATCTTCAGGGTCTGTTTCTTTTTCTCGGCAATGATCGCATTTGAAGCGATTGGCAGGATATGAAGTCTGGTTCATCGCAAATCCGAAGCACCAATCGCACTCGACTGGGCCCGGCCGACATGTGGTGTGCCGAAGGCCCCAATTTTGGAGTCGGATACTCGGCAGCAACAGAGGGAGATGCGGCCATGCAACCTGATGCAAGATCCTGGCGACTTGAGGCCGTGCAAGCTCATCCGCTGGCAGAGTTGTTGGAGTGCCCTCCAGAAACAGGGAGCCTTCTCAACGGATCTGCCCAGTGCATTGACTTCGAGGCAGGCGACATTGTTTTTCGTCAGTCCGGCGTCTGCAAAGGACTCTACCTTGTGGTTTCAGGTCAGTTTCAGCGCAAGACAGAACGCATGGAAGCGCGGCTCACACTTTCACCCGCGCGTGCCGGCGATTTGGTTGAGCTGGCGGCCACGCTGGGAGACGGCCGTCACACCTACACCATGAGCGCGCAAACAAATGGCTCGGTGCTTCTACTGCCCATGGAGGCTCTGAGTCCGGCATTTCAGAATTATCCGCCGTTGCGGATGAGGTTGCTTGAGGAATTGGCCCGCGAGGTCTCTCGGGCCTATCTCGTCTGCTGCCTCAACCGCACGGCGCGTGTACGCCAGCGAGGTTCTGAAGCTTCGCCGGCGTAGAAGTTCTTTCACATCATTAAATTCCCGTTAATGTGGTTCATTTTGACCGCAATGGGAATTGATGGGTTTCCCTGCCTTGCCACCGGGTAAGTGCGCTATACTTCAATCTGAACTGCGGACCAAGTATGGCCACATTCCATTCCCATCACCCTCCGGAAGATTGCGTCAATTGTGAGCATCGCCATCTGCGAATGTTCTGCAATCTCACACCCGAGGCGCTTGAGGACTACGACGGCATTGGGATCATGATGAGCCACGCGCGCGGAGCCAAACTGTTCTCTGAAGGCGACCCGGCGCGCAATGTCTTTGTCATCTGTTTCGGCCAGGTAAAAATCTCTTCCACATCCCGTGACGGCAAGACCATGATTCTAAAGATCGCCGGCCCCGGCGACGTGATGGGCCTCAGCGCGGTGCTGGCCAACGTTCCCCATGAAGTAACCGCCGAAGCTATCGAACCCTGCCAGGTAAAGACCGTCCGCAAGCAGGAATTCGTTGACTTCCTCGGTCGCCACGGCATCGCAAGCATGCACGCGGCACAGTCTCTCTCCGGTGAATATCTGACTGTCTTTCACGATGCCAAACGGCTGGCATTGTCAGGCTCTGCTGCTGGGCGGCTGGCCCGTCTGCTGCTTGACTGGGGACGCGCTTCGGCAAACGGCAAGCCGGAGATTCGTTTTACCATGGCGCTTACTCACGAAGAGATCGCCAACATGGCAGGCACCTCGCGCGAGACCGTCACGCGGTTGCTCAACCAGTTCCGTCGCGACCAGTGGATTACCATCAAAGGCTCCAGCATGACCATCGTCAAGCCCGATCAACTGGAACGGTTGACTGCATAATCTAAGTTGCTATACCTAGCAAACTATTCCATTTAGTTCGGGTAACCTCTGTTAGTTCTTCGTAGTAACCTATTCAATTTTGGCGAAGTAACATCTTACTGGCCTCTTAAAAGTAACAACTTATCCTCTAACTAATTTCGAAATGAGATATTTTATTTTCTGCTCAATACAATCGTGGAATTGTACTGACGTAAAGCTCCGAAATCTATAAACTGATTTTATGAAACAATTACGGAAATCACAGCAACCAAAATGAAAAAATTCGCAACAATCTTCGTGGCATTCGCAATCGCTCTTTGCATGACAACTCAGGCGGCGAGCCAAACAGTACACGCCAGCGAATTCCACATTGTAGGCCCGGGCGGCGGCGGCGCAATGTTCCACCCCACCATCGATCCGCGTGATAGTAAAGAAGTGCTGGTTGCCTGCGATATGACCGGGGCCTATATCAGCCATGATGGCGGCAACTCCTGGCGCATGTTCAACCTGCGCGGCACGGTTCGCTTCTTCGCCTTTGATCCTCAGCGGCCGCAGGTGATCTACGCTGCAACCAAAGCTTTGTGGCGCAGCACCGACGATGGCGAATCCTGGAATCTTGTCTGGCCCAAGCCCTCCACCGTGAGTGGAGTTGGCATGAACTCCGACCATGCCGACGAAACCATCCTCTCCGATGCCAATCCACTTGGAGAGATCGTTGCCCTGGCCATCGATCCCGACGACTCGCATATTCTCACTGCCGCAGCAGTAAAAAACGGTGCGGCTGCGCTCTATCTATCCAAGGATGACGGCAGCGACTGGGAAAAAACGACTGATTTGTCAGAGGCTCCGCAAAAAATCTGGATCGATCCTCACTCCGCCGCGGGTGACCGCGATCTCTATGTAGCAGGCAAAACCAGCATCACTGTGCGGCTGCAAGGCAAGTGGCAAAGCCGACCGGCTCCAGCAGGAGTTTCCTTCACCGATATCAGCGCAGGTTTTTCAACTCCGCAAGGCGTCAGGTTATATGCGGTTTCTGAGAAAGAAGTCTATGTGTCCAACGACGGTGCAGCAACCTGGACAGCATCTCCGTTGCCCGGCAAGGCCGCGCGTTTTGACGCCGTCGCCACCAGCCTCGATCATCCTGAAATCGCCTATGTCTCTTACCGTCATCTTCAACTCGACAGAAAATCGTGGATGGGCGTAGCCAAAACCAGCGATGGCGGCCATACATGGTCGCTTGTCTGGCAGGAAGATAGAACGGTCGCGCACAATCTTCATGACGCATGGCTCGCTGAGCAGTTTGGTCCTGATTGGGGCGGCAATCCGCTCACTCTGGGCGTGGCCGAGCAGGATCCAAACCTTGCCTACGGCACCGACTATGGCCGCACCATGCAGACCACTGACGGCGGAGCAAGCTGGTATGGAGTTTATTCGAGCAAAGTGAAGGGTGCAGATTGGGTAAGTACCGGTCTCGACGTGACCACCAATTACCGGTTATCTCTTTGATCCATTCGATTCGCACCGCCGCTTCATACCCACCACCGACATCGGCCTGTTTCGCAGCGACGATGACGGTCACTCCTGGACTCGATCGATGAACGGCGTTCCGCATGCATGGTCCAACACTGCATATTGGGTAGCCTTCGATCCCGCAGTTCAAGGCAAGATGTGGGCCGTGATGAGTGGAACGCATGACCTACCTCGGCCAAAAATGTGGCGAGCGCATGGCATTGCCAATTTCAGAGGCGGTGTCTGCGTAAGTGTGGATGGTGGCCGTACCTGAAAGACTTCAAATCAGGGAATGCCTGAGACGGCAACTACCCACATCCTGCTTGATCCGACAAGCCCGGTGGGAAAAAGAGTTCTTTACGTCGCCGCCTTCGGTCGCGGCGTTTACAAAAGCACAGACGACGGCGTTACTTGGAAACTGAAGAACAACGGAATAGTTCAGCATGAGCCATTCGCCTGGAGATTGTCTCGCGCCAACAACGGCACGCTCTACGTAGTGATCGCGCGGCGCAGCGAAGATGGAAGCATCGGCACTGCCGGCGATGGTGCTCTGTACAAATCCACCGACGGCGCGGAGACCTGGACTCCCGTAAGTTTGCCCGCGGGAACCAACGGACCAAACGGTCTGGCCATCGATCCGCATGATTCTCAGCGCCTCTACCTAGCGGCATGGACCCGTGCAACGGGAACGAATGGCACCGGCGGCGGAATCTATCTCACTACCGATGGAGGCGGCACATGGAAGGCAGTCCTCGATCGCGACCAGCACATTTACGACGTCACCATCGATCCGCGTGATGCTGACACGCTTTACGCGGCGGGCTTTGAGTCCTCCGCGTGGCGCTCGAACGATCGCGGCGAACATTGGACGCGTATCCCTGGCTATAACTTTAAGTGGGGCCACCGCGTCATGCCCGACCTAGTGGATCCCGGGATGGTCTATATCAGCACCTTCGGCGGAGGCGTGTGGCATGGCCCATCTGCCGGCGCAGAAGGTCATGCAGACATCGCCACACCCGTCCTGCAACCTGGCCACTGATTGAATTAGTTAGGAGTTAAAAATGAACCGTCGAGATTTTTTAAAGTCCGCTGCTTTACTGCCCCTGTTGCCCAGCATCAATTCGTTTGCTGAAGATACAAAGCATCTTTGGCAGGGCTATGATTTCGGTTCGCTCTTCCCAGCCAAAGACCGCCTGAGTCAGGGCCCGTTCGACATTGACCAGGATGACGGTTGGCAAACCATTTTATATACAACGCCATCTGAGAAGCCGCTTCGCAATCCGGGCCTTGGGCTGCTTGGTTACACGTGGGAAGAGAGCGGTCCATCCATCGCCGTGCGCGAAGGCCGCCAGACGCTTGAAGACCACGTGGAAAAGATGGCCAGTCTTCCTTTTGTCGACGTGCTTTATATCCGTTGCGACTGGCGCAATGTGCAGCAACAACCCGGCCGTCTCGACCTTGATCCGATCTGGGACCTGACACTCGCGGCGGCAAAACGCCACGGAAAACGTGTCGCCTTCCGCGTGCAGAGTTCCAATACCGCGTTTCAGCCACAGCAGCTTGCCTTGCCGGCATTTCTGCGCGCAAAGGTTCCCATGGTTTCCATCGGCTCCATGGGCAAGTACGGCGATACCGGTGGAGGCGACTCCTTCGGAGCAAATGGAGATTGGATTGAGCCCCGCTACGATCATCCCGAATATCAAAAAGCGCTGGCTGAATTGAATCGTCTGTTAGCTGACCGCTTCGATGACAATCCGCTGATCGAATTCGTAGATGTCATGCATATCGGCTTCTGGGGCGAAGGCCACTTCGGCGGTTATCCCAGTTCCTTCCCTGATGCACAGACGGCACAGCGCACTCTCAACCAGATGGTTCGCATGCAGTTGGCCACCTGGAAGAAGACCCCACTGGCCATGAACACCCAGCCGGACATCAGCAACACAGGCAACCGCGAAGCAATCGATATAGCAGTGCGTGGTGGCGCATGGGTTCGCTCCGACAGCATCATTGTTGAAGAACCAATTCAAATTGAAGAGCTGGCAAATCGCCCTCCATGGCTGGCTGCAATTCTTGAAGACGGCTACTTCCGCCAGTACGACGCTGCGAAGCTCAAGGTGGATGCGGCCGGAGTCAATGAACTTGAAAACTACATGCTCCATGTTCTCGATCTGAAAGCGAACTACTGGTCGCTTTGGACCGAGTCAGAAAATCTGGCCGGCTACAACGAGCGCTATCCTCGCGGCTTCGCGCGTCTGCGCACCAGAATGGGCTATCGCTTGCGGCCCTCCTGGGTGTGGCAGCGCAAACGTTTCGGAACTTCGGAGCTAGTCATAGCCGTTTCCAACAATGGAGTTGCGGGCGTTCCCGGCGTACTTTGGCTGACAGTGAAAAGTCCCGACGGCAAAGTTAACCTGCGCGGATCTCTCGATCCCGGTCACCCATACGGCGACGCTCTCCGCCTCGGTTCGTTCGTTTTACCCAAGGGTTATGTAGGAACAATCAATCTCCTGGCAGAGATCGAGATCCGTCCCGATGTACTGAAGCCCGTTGCATGGGCCTGTGAGCAGCCTCTCAACGCTGAGCGGCTCTCTATCGCTCGACGTTAAGCCGATGAACGACCCCAACTGGCGCAAAGGCGTCTAACTCAACGCGAGCAGTTCAGCAACATGAGTGCGTTAACGCGATAAACCTTTTCAAGTACATCAGCCGGAAGGAACAATCCGTAAATATTCCAGCGCCCCTGCCGCGACGCGTGCGAAGGATACTCAAAATATTCGTCGGCTGTCTCCAGGAATCGAAAGTAAAGTCGATACATCTCGACTTCGGGCAACAGGTCCGCCCCGAAGAGAATACGATCGGCATATTTCAAAAAGAAATTTCGTGCCGTGTAAGGCTGGCGGCCAAGTTCCGCTGCCCGCGCGCTGATATCAACCAATAAATTTGGATAGCTGTCCAGCAACTTTCCCACATTAGCAAGATTTTCGCTGCATTCGAAAACGTGCGCAGCAACGAACTTCGTCTTCGGATGCCGCGCAATCACGTGGCTTAGCTGTTCAAGCAACTCAGCCTTGGAGTATGTGTATTGCGCGCCATAAAAACTCCAGTCCGGATGTGCAGCGAGTTCTTCATAGCGTTCATTGTTTCGGTCGATCGGAGTAAAAAATGCGGCTGGGTCTCCCGTATGAAACATTGCTGGAATACCCAACTCCGCAGCCTTATCAATAATCGGCGCCAGCCTCTCATCATCAACGCGCAGCAACTTGCCGCTTGCATCCCTCACTGTAAGGCCAAGATCCTTCCAGAACTTCAGTCCGCAAATTCCATGCTCCACCAGCCGTTCCAATCGATCTATGCTGAGCTGCGTAAAATCGCTGCGTTCAATTCCACTCCAATCCATCCATCCGATGGTGGCAAATCGATCGGGCGCTGTCTTATGAAAACGGTCTATCACCTCGATTGCGGCGTCTCCCGTCAGCATGGTGATGTTCACAACCTTCTCTACGTTGCATGCATCCATCACGCGAAGCACGTCCAGCGGCGTTTGCGCATCGAGATGATTGTGATAGTCGATCACCGGAAATCGCGGTTTCTCGATCACAGTAGCCGGTGTCTTAAGCTGCGTCTGCGGTGTGAAGTCGCTGAGGCGCAAATCCACCTCGGCTTTGGCGCTAACCATATCGGCAAACTTATTCTTGTCAGTTCCATCGCCGGTAAGCAAATCTATACCTCCTGCGCGCTAATCAAAATAAATGATTCGGCGGAATCGAATTCCGTCGATGGTGATTTGTAATTCACTGTCTCAGTTCATTTGCCGCGCGATTGACTTGGAAATTCTCACGCTGCCGAAGTCAGCGCGCAGAGCCAAGGAATTCTTTCTGCAGAGCAGCATCGCGAAACGCTTCTGTGCCGCCCGGGCGTAGTGTTGACAATGCGGCAGTGCGATTGCCGAAGGCCGCACAAGCATCCGGCGACTCACCCCGCAGATATGCAGCCAGAAATCCTGCGTCGAAGCTGTCACCAGCGCCAATAGTATCCACAGGCGTAACAAGATTCGCAGCAACCTCCCAGCGCTGGCTTCCCTTCTGCACCAGTGCGCCGCGCTTGCCGCACTTGACGGCGACCAGGGGAACTCGTTTTGCCAGAACTTCAATTGCGCTGTCTGCATCTTTCTTCCCTGTGATGCGACATGCTTCGTCGTCATTAGGCAGAAAAATATCAACCAAGCCCAGCAATTCGTCGAGTGGCGCGCCCCAGCGATCATCCGGATCGTCATTCGTATCCAGCGAAAGCGTAAGACCTGCAGCCTTCAGTTGCTTCAATATCCTGGGCAGATCGGGCTGCAGCGCTTTGTGAAGAAAGAGTGAAGAGAGATGAAAATGCCGGGCCGAGGCCAGGTAATCCATATCGAGATCCGATGCAGCCATCTCGAACATGGTGCCGGGATAAGTCAAAATATGACGCTTGCCTTCATGAGTCAGCAAAATAGTAACGCCTGTGGAAGTGCCGCCGGAGACACGCTTGACGTGCGAAACATCTACGCCTTTCTCCGCCAGTCGCTCCAAAGCAATGCTGCCCAGCGGATCGTCTCCAAGCCGTGTGACAAAGCCGACTGAAACACCCAGCGCCGCAAGGTTGTGCGCAACAATTGCAGAAGAACTCCCTAGCGTAAGCCGAAAATCCTTGGCCAACAACTCGCGCTCCAGAGGCATTACTTCAGGCAATCCATAGAGTACAAGGTCCAGATTGATCTCACCGGCAATAGTCACATCGAAACGTTTCTTCATATCGTCCTATCCTGCAATTCTAAAATTTGTTAAGTTTGCGTGGTGTTCTGACGTCGCGTTCCAACCCGGCGCCATAGAGTCAAAATTGATTGTTTAGGCATTGCGGGCCTGACCCGCTCCAATCGTAAAATCGCCAGTGTTTGCACGGCTTTGCAGCCTCATCCAAGATCAACAGAAATCATAGCATAGAGACTGAAAACATAACTGAACAAGGCACTTGTCTGGGGTGATATCATGTCTTAAATCAAAATACCGCGCATGAATTTAGACCAGGCGGTTGGCGCACGCCATTATGCCAGTATAGGCAATTTCTCATCCGGAGCTGAGCCATGACGAATCAAGATAACAGCAATGCTGTAACCGCGTCTGCCGCCGGTGGAGTGCGTCTCCATCGCACACTGGGCTTGTGGAACCTCATCATCATCGGCATGGTTATCGTCCAGCCCACCGCGCCCATGGGCATCTACGGCGTCATCAGCAATAAGGCTCACGGCCACGTAGTCACCACCATCTTCATCGCCATGATCGCCATGCTGTTTACGGCCATCGGTTACGGCCGCATGGCGAGAGTCTATCCCAGCGCCGGCTCGGCCTATACATACGTAGGTCAGGAAATTCACTCCTTCCTCGGCTATGTTGTGGGCTGGGCCACGGTACTGGCTTACCTTCTCAATCCACTTATCTGTACGGCCTTTTGCGCCAAGGCCGCAATGGGCATCCTGCCAGGCATCTTGAACTACATCCCCGGCCTTGCGAATATCTCCCCCGATCTCTCTTTCTATCCCTGGATTCTTTTCTTTGCGGCCTTCTTCACCTGGACCAACCTGCACGGCATCAAGACTTCGGCGAAGCTGGAAGAGGTCATGTGCGCCGGCATGGTGGTGGTGGTTCTACTATTTCTGGCATGCGTCATCCACGCGGTCTGGGGCATGCACCACGATCCCGGCTTCTTTACCCGTCCGTTCTATGATCCCGCTACCTTCAAATCCTCCTATCTATTTGCCGGAACATCCATCGCTGTACTCAGTTACATTGGCTTTGACGCCATCTCCACGCTCTCTGAGGAGGTCGAGAATCCACGCCGCAACATTATGCTCGCCACGGTTCTGGTCTGCATCATCGCCGGTCTTCTCTCTGCGGTGGAGGTATACGCGGCACAGCTCATCTGGGGATCGAAGCCCTTCCCCAGCAATATGGTCGAAACTGCCTTCGCACAGGTCTCTGGTCAGGCCGGCGGCTTCTGGCTCTTCCAGACTGTCAATTTCACGCTGCTGGTCGCCAATATGGGTTCCGGAATGGGTTCTCAACTGGGCGCGGGGCGCCTTCTCTATGGCATGGGACGCGGCAATGCTTTACCCAAATCGTTCTTCGGCGTCATCGAACCCAGGCACCGTATTCCGCGCAACAATATTTTGCTCATCGGCGCCATTGCCCTTGCCGGGTCTGGTTTGATGGAATTTTTCTCAACCAAGCTGGGCGGGGGCGCGTACGAGATTGGCGCTCAGTGCCTGATATTCGGCACTCTCATCGCCTTCATGGGTGTGAACGCCTCTTCTTTCGTCCACCTGTTGCTTCGCCAGAAAAACAGAAATCCCATCACTCTGGCCGTCCCTTTTCTCGGCTTCATTATCTGTCTCTTCCTCTGGGGCAATGTCGCTTATTCCGCGTTGTCCGCGTTTCTGGTGGGACTTATCTGGCTGGTTGTCGGCATCGCCTACGGAGCTGTGCGCACCAAGGGCTTCCGCTCAGAACTGGTCAACTTCGATATTCCTGCCGACGTGGATTAAGAAACTCAAATTGCGGTAATCACGATTTTTATAACAGTAGCAGTATAAGTGAAAGGGGATTCCAATCGAGATGGCGATCACTAACTCCTCTTCGGCAAAACCTATATCTGTCGATTCTTCTTCCAATCGCACCTATAACTTGTTTCTCCTGCTAGTCGCTGGCCTCGGCGGCTTGCTCTACGGGGTCGACGTAGGCATCATCGGCGGCGCGCTGCCTTACCTTGAAGCAACCTCTGGCTTAACGGCTGCGCAGCTTTCCGGCATTGTTGCTGCCGTCCTGTTGGGCAGTGTCTTCTCCACGTTGTTTGCCGGAGTACTGGCAGACTCGATGGGCCGCAAGCCCCTGATGATCCTTAGCGGCATCGCATTCGTTGTAAGCATCCCCATCATCGCTCTCTCCCATGGGTATGAACCATTATTTCTGGGCCGTCTGCTGCAGGGCATCAGCGGCGGACTCATTGGCGTTGTGGTTCCGCTCTATTTAGCCGAGTGCCTGTCGGCATCGAACCGCGGCAAGGGAACCGGAGTGTTTCAGTGGCTGCTTTGCCTGGGCATCGTTGCCGCCGCTGTGGTCGGAATGTATTACAGTTACCGCGTCGAGGCAGTAGCCAAACTCGCCGACACCAAGCTTCTTTTTAATTTCAAAGACCAGGCCTGGCGACGCATCTTCTGGGTTTCACTCCCGCCCGGCGTGCTGTTTGTGCTGGGCAGCTTCTTCGTCACCGAGTCGCCTCGCTGGCTCTTTCTACGTG
This sequence comes from uncultured Acidobacteriaceae bacterium, assembly GCA_963780975.1. Lineage (GTDB taxonomy): Bacteria > Acidobacteriota > Terriglobia > Terriglobales > Acidobacteriaceae > Telmatobacter. The sequence continues at coordinate 57,616 of CAWAEU010000007.1, forward strand.
GAAAAAAGGACCGCGCTCATGCCGCTCTGCTGCGCTCTCGTACTCCGGAGCAAGCAGGCATCGAGCTGGCCGAGATGGAAGCAACCGCGAACACGGCGACGGCAAAGCGTTCTTCCGGCGAAAAACTTCACGATTCACTTCTTCGCCGCAAGTACATGATTCCGTTTTTCCTGGCCTGCATCATTCTATTCTGCAATCAGGCAACCGGCATCAATTCGATTATTGGATACAACGCCAGCATCCTGCTGCAAAGCGGACTCTCTGATCTTCATGCGCATTGGGGATACGTTCTTTTTACGGTCACGAATTTTCTCATGACCATGGTTGGCGTCATGCTCGTCGATCGCAAGGGCCGCAAATTCCTGCTTACTCTCGGCACCGGCGGAATCATCGTTTCTCTGGCTTGCGTAGGCATTCTGTTTCTGCGCACTGAAAAACTAAACGTGGATACCCGCAGTCAGATTCAAAGCATGGTAGATGCAAATCAAGAACTTTCCATGCATTTCGACAAGGCTGAAGCCAGCAAGTTGCTCGCCGCGCAAGGCTCCGTAGGCCAACAGATTGACAGCAATCGCGCCTCGCTGGCCATCATCTATTCTTACGGCGATTTCACTGCCGCCACCAGCTTTGTGCGTTCTGACGAGTCCGCCGCCGCACCCATACAAATCACCCGCGCAAGCTGCGTGCCCGGCAGTAAAGTTGAAGCCTTCTTCAAAAATCCATTCGCCAACCTTGCGGCTGCGCAGTCTGCTCCTCTCAAAATCGAGAAAGCCCTGGTCGGCAGCGTGCCCGAAGCACGACACGGTTGGCTGGTCGCTTTGTGTCTTTACATCTTTGTAGCGTTCTATGCGCTAGGCCCCGGCGTGGTCGTGTGGCTCGCTCTCTCGGAGTTGATGCCCACTCGTATTCGTTCCAACGGCATGAGCGTTGCCCTGGTCATCAATCAGATGGTTTCCACAACCCTGGCCACCATCTTCCTGCCATTCGTCAGCAAACATGGCTACTCCTCAATCTTCTTCCTCTTCGCCAGTTTCACCGTGGTCTATTTCCTGGTAGCTGCATTCCTGCTACCTGAGACCAAAGGTAAAACTCTGGAAGAGATCGAAGCACACTTTGAAGCACGAGGCTAACGATTTAGCCCCAGGTCGGAGGACATTAGTAATGAAATTAACGCGTTTGATCTTTGCAACGACACTTATTCTTGCATTGCAACTAACTTCGTTTGCAAATAGAATGCACGGCGAGTCAGCGCCTTCTTCATCTAACTCAATTCACGGCGGCAATCTAACCGTCGAAGTATTTGACGACGGCTCCTACGCATTACGTTCAACAGTTATTCACGGAGATGTTTTGCGTAGCGATGTAGAGGTCGATACGGCTGCTGGAACGCTTAAATCCTCGCTTTTTCCTCGCCATACAAAATTGATTGCCGCATTTACTGATGAATTAGGTTCCGGCCATCTTCTGACCGTGACCCATACCGGGTTGCCCGGCACGCCCGATCTCATCTGCGAGTTTCGTGTTTATGACGACCAACCCTGGGGAGATATTCGGGTAACCATAAGCAACACCACCGGAAACCCCATCGAGGTGCATGCCATTCGTGTAGTAAAGAGCAGCAAGGGCGATATTGTTCAGTTGAATGGACCTTCTTCGACAGACCGCGTCCTCTCCGACGACTACTCTGAGAATCCGGTGCGGTTGATGGATTTGGGTGAGCCAACCGATGGCGTACACCTGGGATTCGAAAGCCAGCTCATTTACAACCAAAAAAGCGGGCAGAGCCTTTTTCTGGGAGCGCTTTCTGAAGACAGATTGCTTACGGTCCTCCACCTGCTCAGCACCACAGGGCCCGATGCGCATATGCTTTCCTACGAAGTTTCGGACACAGGAACCGACGCCGTGAAAGACGACGGTATGCGCTACCCATCAGGAAATGTATCGCCATTCAGCCTGCAGGCGCCAGCCGGAATGAGCATCAGTTCTGAACGGTTGATGTTCGCAATCGGCCCCGATTATCACGCACAACTTGAAAACTACGGCCGCGCTATTCGCATCCTCCATAAGGCGCTGGTTACTACGCCAACCCCAATCGGCTGGTGGAGCTGGACGGCTTACTACTATGGAGTAAGTCAGAATGCCGTACTCACCAATGCCGCATGGCTCAAGCAAAATCTCGAACCTCTTGGTTACAAATACTGCTTTGTTGATGAGGGCTATCAGTATGCGCGCGGAGAGTACGCCACTCCCGATGCATATTTGTTCCCGCAAGGCGTAGGTTACGTAGGCCACCAGGTGGATGATCAGGGTCTCACATTTGGATTGTGGGTAGCTCCATTCGAAGTGTCTGAGCGTTCCTGGGTCTATGAACACCATAAGGACTGGCTGGTACACAATCAGTCTGGAGAATTGATTCATATCGGCAAGGTACACGGAAAGAATTCTGAGGATCTCTATGCGCTGGATAACACCCATCCTGGCGCGCAGCAGTATCTGCGTTCCACCTATCGCACACTGACGAAGGACTGGGGCACCGGCCTGATCAAGATGGACTTTATGGACACCGCCGCAGTAGAAGGAGTTCGCTATCGTCCCAACACCACGGCACTCGAAGCGTTGCGTATCGGCTTGGAAATCATTCGGTCCACGGTAGGCAATGATGTGATCCTCGATAAAGACGGCAGTTACATGCTCACTCCGGTGGGACTTGTAAATACCGGCCGCATCGGGCAGGACACCGGGCACACCTTTGGATCCACGCACGACGCCGCGACAGGAATTGCAGCGCGCTATTATATGAACCGCAATTTCTACGTCTCCGATCCGGATGCATTTACCGTTTCGAAACAGGTTTTCGCAGACCATGATTGGCATCGCAACCGGACTCCTCTCACGCTTGAAGAGGCGGAAGATTCTATCGCGCTCTCGGCCATCTCTGGAGGCATGTTCGAGATTGGCGATGATCTGCCCACACTGGGCGCTTCACCGGAGCGTGTTGCGTTAGTCAAAAATCCTGACTTGCTCGACATGGCAAAACTGGGTCGCGCGTCGTTCCCGTTCGACCTGATGACCTACCGGCCGGAAGACAAGATGCCGAGCATTTTCCTGCTGAAAGAAACTCCGCGGCAGCAGATTCTCACCGTATTCAATTGGACTGAGGAAGCTCGCAACCACACGCTTACTTTGGCCGATGTTGGACTGAGAACAACCGGCTCTTATACGGCGACCGATGTGCTGCATGGCAGCGCAGTACCGATTGAAAGCGGCGCGATCACATTCACTCTGCCTCCGCATTCCGTTCGCATGCTCAAGCTGATCGATACATCTGTCCCCGAGGCGGCTCCTGTCTTTGATGCGCATGTGCCTGAAGCCGCACTGGCTGGCAGTCAAGTGGATTTTCACGCCATGGCGGGTAATGCCGATGCGCCAGTTCTGCAGTACCACTGGGATTTCGGCGACGGTGTAAGCGCGGACGGCCAGAATGTTTCGCACGCATACACATATGCCAGTCAATATACGGTGACGGTTACGGGTACCGGCCTGAACGGGCGCACGACGCAGAAGACACTCGGAATATCTGTTACGGGTATGATTCCGATCGGTTACAAACCTGATTTAAAAGTACGGTTTAGTGAACCTAAGTAATATTAGAGGCAGTGCAAATCTGCTTTAACTTATCTTGGTAACTATATTAGATAGCTTTCGAGCTACGGTTAGCTGAACAAGCTAACCGTAGCTCGAATCGTTTTAGTGAGCAATAGGAACAGGAGTTACGATAGCCTCAGTTGGTTTCTGCGTCCCCGCTGCCGGTCCATGCCAAACTCCTCCACCATAAGTGTTGATATAAATCTGTGTGGGATCGTTGGGGTCGATAATAACCCTATGACCCCACTTGAAGTCATACCCCTTGATACGCTCCCAATGAACGCCGCGATCTGTGGAGCGGTAGGCCGCAGCATCAAATCCAGTGAAGTAAAGCGTGTCAGGATGGTTAGTATCGATGGTTAGGTCGTAAACGTGTTGCGACTTCGTATAAAGAGTTCGCCACGTCTTGCCGCCGTCATCGGACGCGTATACGCCCCCGTTCATATCTGCAGAGTCGCCCTCCTTCCCCCATGCTGTCAGATAAAGCCGCTGTGCATCACGCGGGTCAATCTCCAAACCGGTTGGACCGGTAACGCCCGTGGGCATATTCACACGCTTCCAGTGCTCTGCCTTGTCCGTTGAGCGATAAAGCGCTCCGGCGCCCGCCGCGGAGTAATCCTTGCCCTCGCTGCGGCGTGAAACTACGAGATATAAAGAACCATCCTGCGAAAGTGTAATGCGCCATGCAAATGGTTCATCGCCGGCGATCCCGTTATTCTTTTGCGTCCAGGTTTTTCCGTTGTCAGTGGATTTGTAAACACCGAGACCGAATGAGCAGGCATAAAGCGTACGGTTGCCGACTGGACTGGATGGATCAAGAAGAATGTGAGTGATCGAATGCGCAGGCATTCCGCTAATGCTTGGCGTCCAGTGGTGTCCGCCATCGGTTGACACCGCAACTCCGCCCATGAAGTTCTTGGGGCTGTTATGCCGCCAGTCCTTGGGCCGGGGTAAATCGTGCTGTCCGCTGAAAGCCCCCCAAATCAATCCGCGCTGCGCGGGATCGAAGGCCAGCCAATAAGTAGTGTTGCGCCAATCATCGGGAACGCCTTCAGAGGTGGTCTGCCACGATTGGCCACCGTCGTTGCTCTGAAAGAGACCCATATCGGTGTTATCCATGTAGATGTGACGCGAGTCGAATGGGTCAAACTGCACGCCGTAATTAGTCGTCACATCCAAACCGCGTGAAACCCAACTGCCATCACTTGTTTGCTTTGAGTTCATCTCTTCCCAGGTCGCGCCGCCGTCGAGTGTGCGATAGGTACGGAAAAGATCGGATGCATAAGCTACTTCCGGATTGCCGGGCGCCACGCCAAGGCTGTAAGGCGAGTCGAACCAGATGTCGTCGCTATCCTGCATAGCGCGTTTCTCAATCCAGGTTGCGCTCAGGTTGGCGGCAGGTTGATTAGATTCCTTGAAGACGATCTTCCAGCTCTGGCCGCCGTCCGTTGTCTTGGCGATGCCGTTGAACAGGTTCTCCTTGCCCACGCCGATTTGAAGCCCTCTAAAGCCCACATAGGCAACCTCCGGGTGCAGGTCGCTGACGGCAATCGCTTCAAAGTTGCCGGCGCTCTGCCCCAGTGTGGGCGTGGCAAGTTTAAAATGCAAACCGGAATCCTCAGAGAAATATACCTTCCCATCCTTGCCGGTTGCGTAAATCCAGTCCGCATCGCCAGATTGCGCCGCGCTGGCAGCCTGAATGCCGGCTGCGATGCTACCCAATTCGGTGACGCTTCCATCAAGGGTGATACGCCAGACCGTAGAACCGGCAACGGCGATCAGGTTGGATTTCTCAAGTGCAAGAAGCTCGGTGCTTTGCGGAAGAGTGGCGAGTTGCTTCCATGAGATGCCGCCGTCAACAGAAGAAACAATGACAGTACCATCGGGTTCAACACGACCACCGCCACCCGCATCCACAGCAGTGTGGCCTCTACTCCGAAAAGCAAGATACAAATGTTCTGGCTTTCCTGGCGCAATAGCAATGGCAGTAATATCTCCGCCGGGATAAGCGGGATCGCCAGAGGTAAGACTGTAGTTGGAGTGGTCACCGATTTGATGCTCGATAGTGTTGCGAGCAGGGCTGGGAAAAAGCATCTTCCAGGTTTGCCCTGTGTCACTGCTGCGCCAAAGCGCGGCATTTCCAGCATAGATAACTTTAGGATCCGCAGGATCGAAGGCGAAGACTTCAATAACTCCGCGCAGATTGAACATGTGCCAGGACTGGCCATTATTTTGCGTAACGTATCCGCCAGTCATATCGCAATGTTCAACCACCAGCTTTGCGTCGTGAGGACTGATCGTCGGGCCAATTGTTGTGCCGCCGCCGCCAGGACCAACAATCTTCCAGCTATTCGAGCCCGTGCTTTGAGCGAGGCTGACTAGCGTAGTAAGAAACAGCAGGATTGCGAGACCCAATAATTGGGACCTATGTATAACGTGTTTCATATACTCAACTCTCCATTGGCCGGATTCTTTTAAAAAATCCAACGAGCATTCCGTGAAATTGATTATTACGACTAGGTTGCAATCGCGATCGGCATCATTGCACTTGAGCGATAGGAACCGGAGTCAGAATAGTCGACGGCGCATTCGTTGAGCCCTTGGCTGGTCCGTGCCAAACTCCGCCACCATATGTGGTGATGTAAATGTCTTTGCGATTGTTGGGGTCGAGAATAACGCGGTGGCCCCACTTGAAGTTGTAACCCTTGATGCGTTCCCAGGTTGCGCCGCGGTCGGTTGAGCGGTAGGCAGCAGCATCAAAGCCGCAGATATAGAGTGTATCTGGATGGTGAGTATCAATTGTCAGATCGTAAACGTGCTGCGACTCTGTGAAAAGAGTGCGCCATGTTTTGCCGCCGTCGTCGGACGCATAGACGCCGCCATTCTTATCAGCATTTTCGCCTTCCTTCCCCCATGCCGTAAGGTAGAGCCGCTGCGCATCGCGTGGGTCAATCTCCAAACCGGTTGGGCCGTTCACGCCCGCGGGCAACTCGATGCGCTGCCAGTGCTCCGCCTTGTCCGTCGAGCGATAGAGCGCACCGGCGAGAGCAGGAGAAAAGTCCTGCTTCTCACTGCGTCGCGCGACCACCAGATACAGCGAGCCGTCCTGCGAGGGCGTGATGCGCCAGGCAAAGGGTTCGTCGCCTTCGATGCCATTATTTTTTTGCGTCCAGCTTTTTCCGTTGTCAGTGGATTTGTAAACTCCGCGCCCAAATGCGGTTGCATACAATGTGCGGCTGCCGACGGGGCTTGATGGATCGAGAAGAATATGAGTGACGGAGTCCACTGGTAGTCCTTCGTTGCTCGGCTTCCAATGCAGGCCGCCATCGGTTGACACGGCTACCCCGCCGCTGAATCGCTGCACCTTGCGATTCCGCCACATCTTGGGCCGGGGCAAATCGTGAGTGCCGCTGAACGCGCCCCATATCAAGCCGCGCTGTGCGGGATCGAAAGCCAACCAGTAGGTAGTGTTGCGCCAGTTCTCGGGAATGCCTTCGCTGCTTCCCATCCACGACGCGCCGCCGTCCGTGCTCTGAAAGAGACCCATATCGGTGTTATCCATATAGATGTGCTTTGAGTCGAAGGGATCGAACTGCACCCCGTAGTTGGTGGTTACATCCAGGCCTCGCGAAGTCCAACTTCCGTCGCTCTGTTTCTCTGAATTCATCTCCTGCCAGGTTGTGCCGCCGTCGAGTGTGCGATAAGTGCGGAAAAGGTCGGTCGCATAAGCTACGTCAGGGTTGGTTGGCGCCACACCCAGGCTATACGGTGAATCGAACCAGATGTTATGGCTGCCCTGGCTGGCGCGCTGCTCAATCCAACTCGCTGTCAGGTTGGCAGCTGGCTTAGTCGATTCCTTGAAGACGATTTTCCACGCGCCGCCGCCATCGGTAGTTTTAGCGATGCCGTTAAAAAGGTTCTCTTTACCCTCGCCGACTTGCAGGCCGCGGAACCCCACATAAGCAACCTCCGGATGGCGATCGCTGGCTGCAATGGCTTCAAACTTACCCGCACTCTGCCCAAGTGCGGGGGTAACCGGCTTGAAGCTCACTCCTGAATCCTGCGAAAGATAAACCTTCCCATCTCTGCTGGTTGCGTAAATCCAAACCGCTTCGCCAGACCGCGCCCCACTCGCTGCGCGAATTGGCGTTCCAATGCTCCCCAGTTCACTGGTCGCGCCGTCCTGCGCAATGCGCCATGCCGAGGAGTCTGAGACTGCGATCAGGCCGTTGCTCTGGGCGGTAAGCAGAAGAATATGCTTGGGTATAGTTGCTAGGCGAGTCCAGGTAATTCCGCCATCTGCTGATGAGACGATAACCGTAGGCTTGCCTCTCTCTTCAAAGGAGAGATAAAGATGCTTCGCGCTTCTCTCTCCATTTTTCGCCTCGCCCTGGGTCGCGATGGCAATTGCTGAAATCTCTCCGCCGGGATAAGCGGGATCGCTTGATGTAAGGCTGTATTCGGAGTGATCTCCTGTCTGATGCTCCACGGTGTTAAGGGCCGGATTGGGAAACAGCATCTTCCAGCTCCGTCCCGAGTCGCTGCTCTGCCATAGAGCGGAATTGCCCGCATAGATCACCTGCGGATCCACAGGGTCGAATGCGAATGAATTGATGCCGCCGCGCAAATTGAACATATGCCACGACTCGCCATTATCGTGCGTAACATATCCGCCGGTCATGTCGCAGTGCTCAACCACAAGCTGAGGATTGTATGGGCTGATGGTGGGTGAAATCATTGTTCCGCCGCCGCCGGGACCCACAATCTTCCAACCGTCGGAATTCGCTCCTAGAGCAAGACCGGCAAGCGGGGTGAAAATAAGCAGGATTGCAAGACATAACGACTTTGTAATCTGTGTACTCAGCTTCATCGGCATAACTCTCCAGTTTCTGGTTTCCTGATTGCATGCGGGCATTGATTTGCCCGCTCAATTCACCTATAGAATTATAGACGCGCGCTGAACATCCTTAGACGCGCACCCATCGCTCGAAGTGTGATGGGCCGGCATTCAAACTCCATCGCCGATGCCGCCAATGTTGAAAGTACGCTAGGCATCATTGCTCCGGAGGCGCTATTGGCACCGGAGTCACATCAGCCTCAGGCGGATTCGCAGCCCCTGTTGCCGGTCCGTGCCAAACACCTCCACCGAACGTGTTGATGTAAATCTGCGTGGGGTCGTTGGGGTCGAGAATAATGCGGCTGCCCTGCTTGAAGTCGTACCCCTCTATGCGTGTCCAATGAACGCCGCGGTCGGTGGAGCGATAGGCAGCAGCATCAAAGCCCGTGATATAGAGCGTGTCGGGATGTTGCGTATCGATGGTCACGTCGTAAACGTGTTGCATTTGCGAGAAGATGTTTCTCCACGTGCTGCCGCCGTCGTCGGACGCATAAACGCCGCCATTCCTGTCGGCGCTATCACCCTCCTGTCCCCACGCTGCCAGGTAGAGCCGCTGCGCATTGCGTGGGTCAATCTCCAGCGCGACGGGACCGGTGACGCCTGCAGGAATGTCCACACGCTGCCAGTGTTCCGCCTTGTCCGTCGAGCGATAAAGCGCTCCGGCGAGAGCAGGAGTATAGTCGTGCTTCTCACTGCGGCGGGCGACCACCAGATAAAGCGTTCCATCCTGCGAGAGTGTCATCCGCCACGCAAATGGCTCCTCGCCGGCAATGCCGTTGTTCTTTTGCGCCCAGCTTTTTCCGTTGTCCGTGGATTTATAAACGCCACGCCCAAAAGCGCAAGCGTATAAAGTGCGGTTGCCTGCGGGGCTCGCAGGATCAAGCAGGATATGCGTGATGGCATCCGATGGTATGCCGGCATTGATGATCGGCTGCCAATGATTGCCGCCATCGCTTGTCACGGCGACTCCGCCTGTAAATCGCTTGGGGCTTTGCGTTCGCCACATCTTAGGATGAGGAAGATCGTGCGTGCCGCTGAACGCACCCCAGATCAAGCCGCGCTGTGAGGGATCGAATGCCAGCCAGTAAGTAGTGTTGCGCCAATCTTCGGGCACTCCCTCTGATGTGCTACGCCACGATTGGCCGCTGTTCGTGCTCTGGAAGAGCCCCATGTCGGTGTTATCCATATATATATGTTGCGAGTCGAAGGGATCGAATTGCATGCCGTAGTTGGTGGTCATATCCAGCCCGCGAGAAACCCAACTGCCGTCGGCGAGTTGTTTTGAGTCCACCTCTTTCCAGGTTGTGCCGCCATCCAACGTCCGATAAGTGCGAAATAGATCGCTTGCATACGCAACATCGGGATTGGTAGGCGAAACACCAATGCTTGTTGGCGAGTCAAACCAGATTGAAGTGCCCGTCTGCCTGGCGCGCCGTTCAATCCATGTTCCATCCAGATTGGTAGCGCCGTGGTTCGATTCCTTAAAGACGATCTTCCAACTGTGCCCGCCATCTGTCGTCTTCGCAATCCCGTTGAAGAGATTCTCCTTGCCGTCGCCAATCTGAAGTCCACGAAATCCTGCATAGGCAATCTCCGGATGGCCTTCGCTTGTAGCAATGGCTTCAAACTTCCCTGCACTCTGTTTGAGTTCTGGAGTGATCGCTTTGAAGTGCAGGCCGGAATCTTCTGAGAGATAAACCTCTCCATCCTGCCCGGTCGCATAAATCCAAATCGAATCCCCTGAGCACGCCGCGCTGGCCGCTCTGAAGCTTGCCGCAATGCTGCCCAGTTCTGTAGTAGCGCCATCGGCAGCGATGCGCCATGCCGCCGGCCCGGAAACTGCAATCAACCCAGAGTCGTGCAGTTTAAGCAGCGGCACGTGCTGCGGCAGAGTGGCAAGTCTGCTCCAGTTAACGCCGCCGTCCGCAGAGGCGACGATGACCGTCGACTGGCCTCTCTGTTCAAAGGTAAGAAATATATGCTTCACGGATGCCTGCCCATTTCCCTTATCGCTTGGCGGTGCAATGACTATGTTCGTTATATTTCCGCCGGGGTAAGCGGGATCGCTTGTGGTCAAGCTATAGTCAGAGTGATCGCCAATCTGATGCTCGACAGTGTTGCGGGCGGGATCGGGAAACATCATCTTCCATGTTTGCCCGGAATCGCCGCTCCGCCACAGAGCGGTGGTCGCAGCATAGATCACCCGTGGATCCACAGGATCGAAAGCAAATGCATCAGTATGGGCACGCAAATTGAACATGCGCCACGACAGGCCATCGTCGCGCGTGATGTAACCTGCGGTCATATCAGAGAACTCAACCACGAGTTTGGAATCATGAGGGCTGATCATTGGCTCGTATGTAGTGCCGCCGCCTCCGGGCCCCACGATCTTCCAACTGTTCTTGTCAGGACTTTGAGCCACGCCGGAAGGTATTGTGAAAGCAAGAGCGATAGCAAGACTCGAAATCTGTAACCTAAGTCGATTCAACTTCATCAGCACTACTCCCATTGATCAGTTCTCTAAGTGCACAATTATTTACCCTACGAATATTCTCTCGCTCAATTCACCATAGGATTATAAATGAGCGCCAATGATCGTGCGTGCTAAGATACTCTTCGACAAGACCCTACAATCTGCGCGCCTCCGCTCTTCGCTGGCAGCTCAAAATGAGAGGTATAGATAATGATGAACCGCTCCTTCCGTGTACTGTTGCTTGCGTCAACACTCCCAGCAATCTGTTTGCCACTCGCAGCTCAAGTGAAGGTATCGCAAGGCACACTTACCTTGCCCACTTATCAGGAAGGACAACCCGACCCCAACCCGCCGTTCGATGTTTATGCAACCAACCGCATCAACTATCCCTATACCATGAGAACCAATCTCACCGGCGTGAAAGCGGACCACGCATGGCGCGCCATATTCCTCGAAAACGAATATCTAAAGTGCACCGTACTGCCGGATTTCGGCGGCCGGCTTTATACCTGCATCGATAAAATCAATGGCCAGCCGATGTTCTACGCAAACTCTTCAATCAAATTGGCGCAGGTTGGCTATCGCGGCTCGTGGGCGGAGTTCGGCGTCGAATTCAACTTCCCCATCTCGCATAACTGGGCATCGGTATCGCCTGTGGACTTTGCCTATGCGTCTCATGAGGATGGCAGCGCATCCGTGTGGGTGAGCAATATCGATCGCGTATACGGAATGCAATGGACCGTTGAGCTGGTATTGAAACCCGGCTCGACTCTTTTGGAGCAGCGAGTAACGCTCTACAACCGCAGCGATCTTCGCCATCGTTACTACTGGTGGAACAACGCGGCAGTGCAGGTGTGGGATGATTCCCGCATCGAATACCCAATGCGCTACGTCGCTTCGCATGGATTCACTGATGTCTATCATTGGCCCATCGACGCGCAGGGCCGTGACCTGAGTTTAATCAAGGATCAAACCAACGGCCCGGTCTCGCTCTTTGTGCATGGAAGCCACGAGCCCTTCATGGCAGTCTGGAATCCGAAAACACAAACTGGAACCGCGCACTATGCGGAGTATCGTGACCTGCCGGGGAAGAAAATCTGGTCATGGGGCGTCGATGCGGCGGGCCTTGACTGGCGCAAAGCGCTCTCTGACAACAACACCGCCTGCGTTGAAGTGCAAGGCGGCCTCTTTCGCAATCAGGAAACATTTGCATTTCTCGAGCCCGGAAATTCCATCCACTTCAGCGAATACTGGATGCCCGTGCGCGGGACAGGAGGAATCTCACGGGCAAACAAGACGGGCGTAGTTTATTTCGATACTCAAGGCCCGACTATCGGTTGCTTTGAATGTGAATGAACGTCTCGCAGGCGCGCAAATTTCTCTATCGCAGAATGGAAATATTCTCTGGAACGGAACCGCCGATCTGTCGCCTGAAAAGACCTGGTCGCAAACTATCTCTCCTAAAGATTCCTCGAAGATCACCTTTGAGTTGAAAGACAGTGCCGGCCGCTCGCTGTTGAAGCAGACGGATGGCGAATACGACTGGGATCCTGAATCGTCAATAAAATAGGTCATCAGAAAGCAACGCACATTCCAGATCCGGCGGACCGAACAGAAGACGACTGGCTGCAGGTGGGCCAGAATCTGGAGTTGAACGGAAAGGTTGTGCTCGCGCTTCAACCTACGAGAGCGCATTGGAAAAATATCCACATAGCCATTCACTCCAGGTCGCCGCAGGCAGGCTGGCAGCTTCGCTGCAAAAATATGAGGAAGCCGAGACGCCTGCTTCGAACTTGCGCAAACGCGCGACACACCCAACTCCGAGATTGCCTATTACCTGGGAATTGCCGAAGAAGGCCTGGGCACGCACGCGCGAGCGGAAACATCCTACGAGATCGCTTACCGTCAAGCAGGCCTGCGCGGACCAGCCGCGATCCGGCTGGGAGAATTGCGTGCGAAGCAGGGGGACCTTCAGGACGCGGCATCCTTTCTGAAGGCCGCGGTGGCCGCTGAGCCTGCGAATCTTCGTGCCCACGAAGAGTTGGAGGCGACTTTACTGCGCAATGGGCGAGCATGCGGAAGCAGACCATTTGGCGAACCTCGGCCTGACAACAGATCCAACGAGCGACTTTCTGAAGGAAGATACAGGGAAGTCGGACCTGGAACACCTGGCGGCGGATCCTTACCGCGTCCTTCGTGTAGCCGCCGAATACATGCGCCTTGGTCTCTATCGGAAGGCTCTGAAGTTCTCGATCGAACCTATTCGCCCGTGCCCGCAGACCAAAGTGAGCCTGGCACGGTATTGCCGCAGAGCCACCCGTTCGTGCTCTACTACTCCGCCTACTGCAAACAGAAACTCGGCGCAAGGCACAAGCGGAACTGGCAAGCGGCGTCGGAGCTTTCCCCGAACCTCGTCTTTCCATCGTCGGAGACCGACAGGGTTGATTGCAGACTGCGCTCGCGGCGAACGCAACGATGCCACGGCTCATTACCTGCTGGGCACGCTACTCTTTTCCAAAGGCTTGATCGACGACGGAATGGCCCATTGGACGAGGCAAAGCGGTTACTCCGCATCTGCCCGTAGTCGATGTCGATCTGGGAAATGCGTAGCTGAAGTGAAGAGCGATCCGCAACACGCACTGAGCATCTTTCCGCGAAGGCATGCGCAACGACCCCGGCAACGCCGAGGTATATATTGGCTCTGGATGAAGCGATGAGCCTTACCGGCGCATCAGCCGCGGAGCGCGCTGCCACTCTTTCCCAATACCCTTCTGCCGATCTCCAACATCAAAGATGCCGGCCAGACCTCGTCTATCAACTTGCATTGACGCGCGTTGAAGCAAAGCAATATGAACAGGCGCTGGCGCTCTTCAAAGATCGATTCTTCCCCAGCGAAGAGCTGGGAACTACCTCGGATCAAGTGCTGTCAGAGCTCAAACTGATGCAGGCTGAAGCATGGGCTGAATCGGGCAATTGCGCGCTGGTTACAGATTTCCTCGCTGATGAGCAGGCGGAGATTAGTCTGCATGGAGGATCAGCGCGTCAGTATGTAAAGCTGGCAGAGATTGCGCAGGAGTTGCGGCCATGCGAAGGAATCAGATGAGTTTCTTACATAAGGCCGCCGTGGGCACAGAACCCGCCGATCAGGTTGGGGGCAATCAAAGCGGAAAAATCTGCTGGGCACATACAATTCAATGATGCGAAACAAGCGAATCGCCGATGCAATCACTGCGGCGCAGAACCATATCGAAACCAGCACCTACACAGGATCATGGTGGTACGCCCTCGGCACGGTGCAGGCAGCTCTCAATCAAAAAGAACAAGCCAGAGAATCATTCAAAAAAGCTCTACTTCTCCAGGACAATCGTATGCTCTTCACCATCTTGCCGGGGAAACGCTGGCAGAGCTTTCCGCCGGCATGTAGTAAGCCAAAATACTAAAAAACCTGACAAGCTGGTCTCCGCGGTGGCCAGCGAACTGCCGCCGACCCAGATCTTGTAGGTCGTCGGCTCGACGGTGCGCTTGATCTCGGCGTTATAGAAGTTCAGTTCGTCGAAGCCCAGCGGAAACTCCACATGCTTCTCTCGCCCGGCGCCAGCGTAACGCGCGCAAAGCCCTTCAGCTCGCGCACCGGCTGCTCCACGCTGGCCGCGGTGTTGCGAATATAGAGCTGCACCACCTCGGTTCCGGCCACGCTGCCGGTGTTTTTCACATCCACGCCCACCTTGACGACCGGCTATGTGCCCGACGCCAGCACTTCCTGCACGCGGAACCTCGTGCGCGGCTGACGGTGGGCTGCGAGTAGCTGAAGCGCGTGTAGCTCAAGCCCCAGCCAAAGGGAAACAGCGCGGAATTCTCCTCGTCCATGTAGCGCGACATGAATTTTTCGTCGGCGTCGCGCGGCATGTGGCTCAGGTCGCCGTGCGCCGGGCGTCCCGTGGGCAGTTGCGCATAGTAGAGCGGCTCCTGGCCCACGGCGCGCGGCAGGCTCGCCGGCAGCTTGCCCGAGGGGTTCACGTCGCCAAAGAGCACATCGGCCACGGCGTGCCCGGCCTCGATGCCGGGGCTCCACGCTTCGAGAATCGCGGGCACATGCTGGCCGGCCCACTTCATCTCCAGCGGCCGCCCGGCCAGCACCACCAGAATCACCGGCTTGCCGGTAGCCACGACGGCCTCAAGCAACTGTTCCTGCGCGCCGGTAAAGCCCAGGTGCGTCCGGCTGGCGGCTTCGCCTTCCATCCAGTTGGCGCTCTCGCCCAGGGCCAGGATCGCCACGTCGGCCTTCTTCGCCGTCTCCACCGCCTCGGCAATGGTCTTGGCGTCGTCGGGAATGTGGCAATGCCGTCGCTCGCAGGCTCGGCCGTCGAAGCTCGCATCGCGTTCAGCATCATTGCGCATCTTCGCCGGTGAGCAGTTCGCAGCCCTGCGCATAGAGCAGCCGGTCGCCCAGCCGCTCGCTGAAGCGCCGCCTTCAGCGTGACCACATATTTGGGATCGCCGGTGACGGCCCACGCGCCCAGCATCTCGCGCTGGTCATCGGCCAGTGGGCCAATCAGCGCCACCTTTTTTGCCTTGGCGGTCAGCGGCAGCAGCGCGCCCACGCCCTCCACCGGATCGTTCTTGAGCAGGACAAAAGTCTCGTCGGCCACCTTGCGGGCCGCGGCGCGGCGCTCCGGCGTGGCATCGTAAGCCGGCCCCCGGGCGTGTAGGGATGATCGAAGAGTCCCAGCGCAAACTTGACCCGCAAAATGCGCCGCACCGCCTCGTCCACCACGCTCTCGGGAATCTTGCCCGCGCGCACCTGCGCCGCGATCACGGTTCCATAGAGGTTGCCCTCCATGTCCATATCCACGCCGGCTTCCAGAGCCTTGCGCGCCACGGTCGGCGTCCGTCGCCGATGGAGTGGTTCACGCAGCTCGGCCACCGCGCCCCAGTCGGAGACCACAAAGCCGTCAAAGCCCCACTCCTTGCGCAGAATCTGCGTCAGCGTAAACGGATTGGCGGTGGCGGGAACGCCGTTGATGGAGTTGAACGAGCTCATCAGCGTGGCCGCGCCGGCCTCGACCGCGGCGCGATAAGGCTCCAGGTAAACCTGCCGCAGCGTAATCTCGCTCATATCCACAGCGTTGTAGTCGCGCCCGGCAATAGCCGCGCCATAAGCCGCAAAGTGCTTCACGCTCACGGCAACGGAATCAGGCTTGGAGAGATCGTCCTGCTGGTAGCCCTTCACCCACGCGCGCGCCATCGCCGAACCCAGATAAGGGTCCTCGCCCGCGGACTCGACGATGCGCCCCCAGCGCGGATCGCGCGCAATGTCCACCATCGGCGAAAAGACCCAGGTCAATGCCGTCAGCGCGCGCTTCAGTCGCGCCAAATCGCGCCACTGTCTCCACCGCTCCGGGTCCCAGCTAGCCGCCAGCGCCAGCGGCACCGGGAAAGTAGTCCGGTGCCCGTGAATCACGTCCGCCCAAAGAGAAGTGGAATATGCAGCCGCGATTTTTCCACGGCAATGTGCTGATAGTGGTTGGCCGCCTCCGCGCCCACCACGCCCAGTCAGCGAGCCCACCTGCCCCTTGGCCACCAGCTCGTCATAACTCAAGCTCGAATCGCCGGGCCCGGTCGCCAGACCCGCACGAGATACTGCGCCAACTGCCCGACCTTTTCGTCCAGCGTCATCTGCTTCAGCAGCGCTTCAACACGCGCATTTACTTCTTTTGACGCCAATTGAGCGTTGGCAACAGGGCTGGTCTGGGCCGCCGCCAAATGCCAACCGAAACCAGCCAGCAGCAACAGTCCGTAGAGAGGGCGCATTAATGAGGTTTTCATCGCTCGGCTATGATAAATCGTCTACCGCGCGAAGATCTTTCTGGTCTGCCCCATGACGCATCGCGCCTTCCAGCATCTCGTCCGGCCTGCCAATCCACAAAAGCCTGTAGCCGGAAACGCTGAAATGCTCTACTCTTGCCTGTGACGCCATGTTCAGGATTTTTGTCAGACTAAAGAACGTTGTCATGCAGGCCCTTGCCAACGACATGATCAACACCGCCAAGGCCGCAGCCTACTCCGGCATGCTTATGCTGTTTCCTGCTCTCCTGGTGCTTGCCACCCTGCTGGCCCGGGTGCCGCAGGGAACCACACTGGTGGGAGAGATTCGTGCAACATTTGAGCAGGTTCTGCCAGCAGACGCTCTGGACATGCTTCAGTCATACGTGCTCACTCGCCACATCCACTCCAGCCAGGTCATCCTTTCAGCCACCAGCCTCAGCATCTTTGCCGCCCTGGGCGTAATGCTTTCGTTGATGGAGGGTTTTCGCCGCGCCTATAGGCTCCCACCCGACTCATGGAGCTTCTGGGGCCGCAGGTTTCGTGCTCTTCTCCTCGTGCCTATTGCGCTTGTGCCGCTGTCAATGGCCACTCTGGTCATCGTCTTCGGCCACCAGATCGAGCATTGGATGATCGACAAAGCCGGCCACGAGCTGCGCCACATCGTGCTCTTCTTCTGGCGCATGGTGCGCTGGTCGGTCGCATTGCTCACTAGCGCCACTGTCCTCACCGCCCTTTACCATTTCGGCACTAAACGCAAGGAGCATTGGATGCGCGTGGTCCCTGGTGCCATCACCGGCACGCTTCTCTGGTTCCCGGCCACGCTGGCCTTCGGCTGGTATGTCACACGCGTCGCTGACTATTCCATGTTCTACGGCTCTTTCGGCGCCGGCATCGCCACTCTTGTCTGGCTCTACATCACCGCCTTCAGCGTCCTCATTGGCGCCGAATTGAACGGCGCTCTTTACCGTGACCGCCACGCGCATCGTTCTCATCGCACCTGATCCAATATGTGTGATACCAATCTGTAAGCGTTTACGCTGGTCACTGCCCGCCAAATTATTCATATAAGCATTTCATAGTGGTCTGAAAGCTGTTATTCAGCTCCCAATGTAAAATAAAGACTGTAGCAAGCATTCAACCCTCTTCCCCAACTGAACCACCCCGCGGAGCCTTCCCCATGCTTTTTTCTGAAACAAATCTCGCCGAGCCCTCATCCCAACGCCGCGCAAAAATTGTCGCCACTCTCGGACCGGCCTCCAACACCGAGCCCGTCTTCCGCAATCTGGTTCGCGCTGGTGTCGATATAGTCCGCCTCAATTTTTCCCATGGCACCCATGAAGAGAAGCTGGCGCTCATTCAATTAATCCGCAAGATCAGCCACGAAGAGCACAAAACTCTCTGCATCCTCGGCGATCTGCAGGGGCCAAAAATCCGCACTGCCGCACTCATCGATCACAAGCCCGTGCTACTCAAAGCCGGAGAGAGACTCACCATCACGCCACGCGAGGTTCCCGGCACCGCGGCCCTCGTGGGAACCACATTCAAAACCCTGGCAGAAAACGTCGAGCCAGGCTCCCGCATTCTGCTCTCCGATGGCCTCATCGAACTGCGCGTCCATCAGGTGCTTGGCGCAGACGTGGTCTGCGATATCGTCAACGGCGGCATGTTGGGCGAGCACAAGGGCATCAATCTTCCTGGCATTCCGGTGCGCGTTCCCTCTCTCACTGAAAAAGACAAAGAGGATCTTGATTTCGCGCTCAAAAACGGAGTAGATGCCATCGCTGTCTCCTTCGTCCGTACCGCGGAAGATGTAGCCATGGTGCGCAATCGCATTTCTGCATTAGGCTGCGAAACCTGGATCATCGCCAAGCTTGAAAAGCCCCAGGCCATCGAGCACCTCGACGCCATCCTCAACGTTGCTGACGGCGTCATGGTGGCGCGCGGCGATCTTGGCGTCGAAGTTCCTCCAGAGCAGGTTCCTGCCATTCAAAAGCACGTCATCCGCCGCGCTGCCGAGTTCCGCAAACCGGTCATCACCGCCACGCAAATGCTCGAATCGATGATCGAGAACCCGCGCCCTACCCGCGCTGAAGTTTCCGACGTAGCTAACGCCGTCTACGATGGCACCGATGCTGTCATGCTCTCCGGCGAGTCGGCAGTGGGCAAGTACCCGGTTGATGCCGTCTCCATGATGGCCCGCATCGTGGTCGATGCAGAGTTTCACATCCGGGAGCAGAGCTGCGATGAAGCCCGCGAACGCAGGCTCCATCTCTCCATCGCCGAAACCATCTGCGAAGCCACAGCCCACGCCGCCGAAGACCTTGACCTGCGCGCCATCGCCCTCTTCACTGAGTCGGGATCCACCGCCCGCCTGCTCTCGAAATACCACACCACCAAGCCCATCTACGCGCTCAGCCCCATCGAAGACACAATCAATCGTCTCAACCTGCTCTGGGGCACCACACCAATTCTTTGCCCCAAGGTTTTCACCACTGATGCGCTCGTCGAGCTGGCTGAAAATCTCCTCGAACAATACGGCTATGCGCGCCCCGGCGAAGTCATCGCCATCGTAGCCGGAACCCGCACCAAATCAGGTTCCACCAACTTCCTCCGCCTGCACGTGCTCGGCGAAAAGAGAGAAGATTTCCGCTTCTTCGCCCCGCGCAAAGAGGAACCTATCCTCGACCCACCCCCCGCCGCCCAGGAAACTAAACCAAAGCAAGCTACCCACAAACCAGCAAAAGCCCCCACGCGTCGTAAGTAGCCGGTCTACTTCGCCGCCAACTGTCGCAGCACATACTGCAAGATCCCACCGTGCTTGTAGTACTCAATCTCCTGTGGAGTATCGATGCGTATCTCGGCCTCGAACTTCTTTTTCTTCCCGTCCGCGGAGGTTGCAACCACCGCAACCGTGCGCCCGTTCTCGAACTTCGAATTCAGCCGCTCGCAAAATCCGAGAATGTCATAAGTCTCTTCCCCCGTAAGCCCGAGCGACTCTGCATTTTCCCCATTCTCGAACTGCAACGGCAAAATCCCCATGCCCACAAGATTCGACCGGTGAATGCGTTCATAGCTCTCCGCAATCACCGCCCGCACGCCCAGCAGCTTCGGCCCCTTCGCTGCCCAATCGCGTGAAGACCCAGAACCATATTCCTTGCCCGCCAAAATAATCAGCGGCACGCCGCGCTCGGCATACTTCACACTGGCGTCGAAGATCGACATCTGCTCGCCCTCAGGCATCAGCCTTGTCACACCGCCTTCGGTGCCCGGCGCAAGTTTGTTGCGCAGCCGAACATTGGCGAAGGTCCCGCGCACCATCACCTCGTGATTGCCCCGCCGCGAACCGTAAGAATTAAACTCCGC
The DNA here is from genome assembly GCA_963780975.1 of uncultured Acidobacteriaceae bacterium. Classification (GTDB taxonomy): domain Bacteria; phylum Acidobacteriota; class Terriglobia; order Terriglobales; family Acidobacteriaceae; genus Telmatobacter. Next base: position 77,820 of record CAWAEU010000007.1, read on the forward strand.
CTGCTTCACTCCGTGCTCCGCCAAATACTTTCCCGCCGGCCCGTTAGCCTTGATCGACCCAGCCGGAGAAATATGATCGGTAGTCACCGAGTCGCCCAGCACCGCCAGCACGCGCGCTCCTGCAATTTCCGTAACCGCCGCCGGCGTCGCACTGATCCCATCAAAGTAGGGAGCCTTGCGGATATAAGTCGAATCCGGCTCCCACCGGTAAACCTCGCCGGTTGGAAACTTCAATCCCTGCCAGTTCGTGTCGCCCTTGCTTACCGTCGCGTACTCTTTGCGGAAGCTCTCGCTCGACAATCCCTTCTCAATAGCCGCGCTAACCTCGCCCTGCGTAGGCCAAATGTCCTTGAGATAAACCGGCTTGCCAGCCTTGTCCGTGCCCAGCGCGTCTGTCTCAAAGTTGTGCCCAATCCTCCCTGCCAGCGCATAAGCAACCACCAGCGGTGGGCTCATCAGGTAATTAGCCCGCACGTCTACATTCACGCGCCCCTCAAAGTTTCTGTTTCCGCTCAGTACGCTCACCGCAACCAGCCCATGCTCGTCGATGCTTTTTGAAACGTCGGCAGGCAACGGTCCGGAGTTACCAATGCACGTGGTGCAACCATAACCAACAACATTGAAGCGCAGCTTTTCGAGATACGGCAACAAGCCCGCCTTGGTGTAGTAGTCGGTGACCACCCGCGATCCCGGCGCCAACGAAGTCTTCACCCACGGCGGCACGGTCAGTCCTCTTTCCACCGCCTTTTTCGCCAGAATCCCCGCCGCCACCATCACCGAAGGATTCGAAGTATTTGTGCAACTGGTAATCGCCGCAATCACCACCGATCCGTGATCGAGATATTTATCCGGATCAACCCCAAACCGCTCTTTCACAGTGGTCATTACCTTCAATGCACTGTCATCCTGAGCGACCGTAGCGCCAGCGGAGGAAGTCGAAGGACCTGCGGTTGCTTTACCAACAGCCGCATCCGTCACAACCCCGCGCTTCCACACATCCGCCGTGCGCGAACCCAGCGGCTCTGCGGTAGGCGCCAACAGCCCCGGCAGCTGTTGCTGAAAACTAGCTGCCGCATCCTTCAGCAACACCCGATCCTGCGGCCGCTTCGGTCCCGCCACGCTCGGTTCCACCTTGCCCAGATCAAGCTCCAATGTCTGTGTATACTCAGCCTCCGGCGAGCCGGCCGTATGGAACAGCCCCTGCTCCTTGTAGTAAGCCTCCACCAGCGCGATCTGCTCCTCGCTTCGCCCGGTCAGCCGCAGATAGCGCAGCGTCTCCGCATCCACCGGGAATATTCCGCACGTAGCCCCATACTCGGGCGCCATATTGCTGATCGTCGCCCGGTCAGCCAAAGGTAGCTCCGCTACTCCTGACCCAAAAAATTCTACAAACTTACCAACAACTCCCAGTTTGCGCAGCGCCTGCGTCACCGTCAGCACCAAATCCGTCGCCGTAGCCCCTTCGCGTAATTTGCCGGTCAGCTTGTAGCCCACCACCTGCGGCACCAGCATGCTCACAGCCTGCCCCAGCATTGCCGCCTCGGCCTCAATGCCGCCCACTCCCCAACCCAGCACGCCCAGCCCGTTGATCATTGTGGTGTGCGAATCGGTCCCCACAACTGTGTCGGGATAAACAAACCACTCCCCATTAATCTCCGCAGTGAAAGCCACCCGCGCCAGGTACTCCAGATTCACCTGGTGGCAAATCCCCATCCCCGGCGGAACAGCTGAAAAATTCCGAAAAGCCGTCTGCCCCCATTTCAAAAATGCATACCGCTCCCGGTTACGCTGAAATTCCAACAAAGTATTTGCCGCAAGAGCGCCCGCGGCGCCAAACTCGTCCACCTGCACGGAATGATCGATCACCAGCTCAGCGGGAATGAGCGGATTCACCCGTTCCGGATCGCCGCCCAGCGTCTTGACGGCATCTCGCATCGCCGCCAGATCCACCACCGCCGGCACGCCGGTAAAATCCTGCATCAGCACTCGCGCCGGCATATAGGCAATCTCCCTGCTGGGCTCGGCCTTCGCGTCCCACTTAGCCAGAAACTCAATGTCCCCTGCCGAAACATTCACGCCATCCTCGCGGCGCAGCAGGTTTTCAAGCAGTATCTTCAGGCTGAAGGGCAGCCGGCTCAGGTTAAAGCCGCGCGCTTCCAGGGCCGACAAACGATAAATCGTATAGCTGCGATTACCGGTACGAAGCGTAGCCTTGCTTTTAAAACTATTCATCTTGGGATAAACCTTTCCATCCGCTCTTGAGGCGGATCGGTCACTAATTCGCAACGCTGGGTGCCCCAGGTCTCGCATTTGAGACCTGGGATACCGAATCGCTGGCGCCCACACCTCACCGCCGCAGCAGGAGACCCAGGGAAACCACAAATCAACTGATTTAGATTACTCAGCGGGAAGAACGCCGTCCACGGTCACGGCGCCCACGGCGAAATCGCCTGAGCTTTGGCATACCGGCAATGGCAGGATGGCTGAGCATAAGTTACCTATAAATTTTAACGCGGATCAACCGTCCAGGGGAACGGTCATTCCGATTTACGTCCGGGCAATATTCTCGCAACATGAAACTCCGTCCCGCCCTGCATCTATACTGGAGCAGTGAAGTTATTAAGCAGTAAGGACTCGCCACAATCCAGTTATTGGGTTGGCTTCCCCGGTCTCTACTCGAAATTCCTGTCCTGGCTCATACGCCGCATGCCCAACGAACGGCAGCGGTTGCTGGCGGTCACCATCCTTGCCGGCGGACTCTGCGGATTGGCGGCCGTAGCTTTTCACCTCAGCATCGCCTGGCTTGAAGCACTCTTTATTGACCGCGCCAACGCCGCCCCCGGCTATAGCTGGATCTTCTGGACCATCGTCACTCCCGTGCTGGGTGGACTCTTCGCCGGTCTTGGACTCACCTACTTTTCTCCAGCCGCGGCAGGCAGCGGAATTCCCCAGGTTAAAGTTGCCTACACTCTCCGCTCCGGCCTGGTCACTGTTCGCGAGACAATCGGTAAATTCGTTCTATGTGCCGTGCAAATCGGCACCGGCGCCTCATTGGGCCTTGAGGGTCCTACCGTACAGATATGTGCCGGCGTCAGCAACATGCTGGCTCGTGCTGCCCGGCTCAGCCCCAAGAACAGCAAACGCATGGCCTCCGTCGGCATGGCGGCCGGCATTGCCGCCGCCTTCAACGCTCCCATCGCCGCCATTACCTTCACGCTTGAAGAACTCATCGGCGACCTCGACCAGACCATGCTCTCAGGTGTAATCGTCTCTGCCGCCCTGGCTGCCGTTGTCGAGCACTCCATACTCGGCAACAACCCCGTCTTTCACGTCAACCGCGTTTACACGCTAGGCAACACATCTTCCCTGATTTGGTACGCGCTCCTGGGGCTGTTGGCGGCCATCGTCTCTGTAGCATTCACTGATTCGCTGCTCTGGCTGCGCGCACAATTCAAGCGGCTCACCACGGTGCCCCGATGGGTCCATCCGGCCATCGGCGGCCTCGCCACAGGATGCCTGGCCGCGCTGGCGCTCGCGCTCTTCCACCTCAACGGAATCGCCGGCGATCCCTACAAAACCCTCAGCTTGGCGCTCACCGGCACCGTGCCGGTGCTCTGCATGGTGGCGTTCTGCCTATTCAAACTGGCTTCTACAGTTTGCTCCTATTCAAGTGGCGGCTCGGGAGGCATCTTTGCCCCGGCGCTCTTCATGGGTGCCATGCTCGGCGGCGCCGTCGGCTACATTGACGTAACCGTCTTCCACCACCCGAATGACGCTATCGGAGCTTTTGCCGTTGTGGGCATGGGCGCCGTCTTCGCCGGTATCGTCCGCGCGCCCATGACTTCGGTGCTTATTGTCTTTGAGATGACCGGTGGATACGGCCTGGTTCTACCCTTGATGATCGCCAATATGAGCGCCTTCGCACTGGCCCGCCACTGGCGGCGAACCCCGGTCTATGAAGCATTGCTCGCCCAGGATGGAATCAACTTGCACCAAAAAATCAAGCTGCAAAACCCGTCCGACTTAGCAAAATTATCCGCGCCAGAATTAATCGAGGATGATGCAACCGCATAAGCGCTCCGACCCGATGCGCGATGTTACCAGCCTCTTGTGCCGCGGAGTAGGGCTGAATATATCTATTCAGCCCTACTCCGGCTTGATGTTGTACATAAACAGTGCGCGCAACTCAAGATAAGGCCCGTGAAACTCTTTTGGCAGTGGCGGATAATTCGACCCGGTAAGAGCGCCCCACGCTGCGCGGTCCAGGGCCGTATCCCCTGAACTGCCTTCAAGCGTCATGCTGCCGTCCATCAGCCGCCCGTTAGGCAGCACCTTGAATCGAATCAGCAGTTGTCCCTGCTTCATAATCGGCGGATTCACTTCGTCGGGAATCAACGGGTCCCATGTGTGCATCGTCTCCCAATGCCAGCGCTGCAACCATGAGCTGAAATCCACGCCCTGCGTGTCAGACAAAACCTCTACGCCGCCGGAGCCTGCACCCGGATGACGAGATAACCCACCCGAACCCAGATTGCCTACGTTGCCCGCGCCAGGATTGCGCGAGGCATTCCTCATCGCTTCCCTCAACTGGTCGGCCGGGTTCAGTGAGTTCATGGCAAAGTTGGGCCGTGCCGGGACAGCCGCCGGATGCGGCGCTTCAAGCTGCGACTGGTTGTTGGGCGCAGGCGGCAGCGGTTGTGCCGGCGCTGGCGCTGCGGGCTGCGGAGTGGGTGCAGGCGCAGGCGGTGTCGTGGCCCGATTCATCGCCTCCAGCGTCTCTTTGTCGATCACTGGTGGCTTTACAGGAACCGGCTTGATCACCACCTTGGGCTGCGCCTTCAGAAATGCCTCCGGCGGAGAATCCAGATAGGTGAAATCCTTGTGTTCCTTAAGGGCGTTCTGATCCACCACCTTCGGCACTTTGAAAATATACTTCGGAATCCAGGTAACAGCTGATAGCAGAGCCAGATGCAGTAGGATTGCAATCCAGACTCCTTCGCGTAACCGAGCCCAGCGCCGTTCATCCTCAAGCTCGCTGATCATGCTCAGCAGCTCGTGTGTGTCGTAGTCCACCCAGCGTGATCCGCGCACGGACGCCTGCTCAGGCGGCAACGGACGCGGATTCTCGATCCGCTGCCGGGCTTCCGGCATCCTGGGTCGTCTCCGTCGGGGTCTTGGGTTCGTTCATATTGGTTGGAGCTTCGCTGGTGGGCATTCGTTCCTGAGGAGCCTGCATGTGAGCACGCACTGCCCATCGGCTCCGTTACGGGTCCTTTCTATCTATTCTCTCATCTTGGTGAATGTTCGTGGGCAAAGCCCGACTCGTACAATGGTTCCTGATCATAAGACGGATGAACAGCCGGAAGGGGACCCTTTTTGAAGTCGTTTCTCGCTCGAATTATGGCTAAATGGAAGCTCGTGCTCCTGCCCGCGCTGGTCAAACTGGGCTTTTGGGGCGTAGGCGCCGTCGCGCTGCTTGATTCCTCTTCCATTCCCGTCCCCATGGACGCGATTCTGGCCATCTATGTCTGGAACAACAAGAACCATTTCTGGCTCTATTGCCTGCTTGCGGCCATCGGTTCGGCCATCGGCGGCCTGCTTCCCTACGGCCTCGGCCGCGCTGGCGGCGAACTCTTCCTGCTCAAGCGCATCAACCGCGTGCGCTTCGATCAGATTCGAGACCGCTTCGAGCGCCAGGAGTTCCTCGCTGTCATGATTCCTTCCATGCTTCCGCCGCCAGCTCCCTGGAAGGTCTTCATTTTCGCCGCCGGCGTCTTTGAGATGCGGGTAATCCCCTTCATGCTCTCTGTCTTTGCCGGCCGCATGGTCCGATGGTTGGTCCTCTCGCTCCTGGTGCTCAAGCTGGGACCGGGTGCAGTCGACATAGTGGCGCACCACTCCCTCAAGCTCGTCGCCATCGTTGGCATCTTGGCAGTGGTTGGCTTTGCAGTGTGGTGGATTAGAAAAAAACGTGCCGGCAAGCTGCTTGAAGATTAGAACGCCGTCAGAACATCACAAACAGGCTACGAGGCTAACTCCGCTAATCGGGCGCTACCGTCAACCTACTTAACCGCCAGCGCCGCCCGACCCTCTGACCCATTCAAACGCCGTACCAGCACCGGGACACCAAACGCAACTCCAACAACAATTGCCGTCGAGATCATGTCGTTGCGATAAAAAGGCAACCCGGCCACATAGCACACGCTCAACCCATCCAGCGTGCGCGGATACATTCCCCCGCCTGCCCACACCGCAAAGTTCGAGAGAACAAAAAACGAGGTCGGCCCCAGCAGCGTCGCCGCGCCCGCGCGCACAAACGTGGTTTTCGTCTTCAGCAGAATCAGTCCCAGCGCCATGGCCGCCAGATACCACGTCCAGGTAGTCGCGTAAAACTGCCACCGAAATGGATAGTGGTAAACGTAAATTGTCAGGTAAAAGTCCGTGGCCATCAGCACTGCAAGCGGAGCCAGCATCTCCCGCCACGGCCTGCGCGCGCCAAAATAGAGCAGCGCTCCACCCACTGCGGTAAAGTTCAGCCACCCCGCATGGGGCAGCAGACGGCTCAACACGGCAACCAGCAACAATAGATAAGCAGGCATTTTTGAAACCTCAATCTCTTGGATTCCTGAATCTGATCTTCCAGATCAGTGGGAAGCGCTCCAGCAGCAGAACGGACCTGTCTTCATTCTGCGGTCCACGCGCCATCCGGTCAACCTGAATCGTTTCACCGGGCAAACATAAATTTCCATCCGGAGCAAAACTGATTATCGCTGCTCGCGTCCGCCCATCCCCTCGCCCGCATCATCGCGCCCATCAACGATATAAACCGATCCGCTCAGCGGGCTGCTGCCAATCGCTCTCCCCGCACCCAAAAAAGAATAAGCAAACCGCAAATCCGAAAACTCCACCGTAGTCCAGCTCCGCTGTGGCGCCAGGTTAGGCGCCTCCATGCCGTCCACGGGCTCCGGCCCCACATCCCGCACCACGGCCCACGTTCCCCAGTCCAGGTAGACCTGCCCCAGCAAAGTGCGTTTAGCCGCCTCAGTGGCAGCGGTCGAGGGCGGTTTAAAGAGCACGTCCTGATGCGGATCGCTCACAATCTCCCCGCTTCGCGTGTCGATCTCGGCGAACTGATAATAATCCGCAGTCTCCAGAATCGCGTGCCAGCGGAAGGGATTGATGGGGTAAGGCTCCAGTCCCTCCCGCTTCACCGGCTCACTCGCTACCCGCGTATTTTCGAGCATCTCCCGAGCCTGCGCCTGCTCCGTCCATCTCCAGCCCCACAGCAGCACCATCCCGTCAGCGCAAAAATCGCCCATCCTCGCCCGCGAAAAGCCTTCCGCCGCGCGCCGATCTCCGCGTCTGCCAGCCCCAAGCAGCCAGGGCACGACCAAAGCCAGAAAAAACAGCGCCCACAACACCGGCTCGGCAATAAAAACAAAACTCCCCGCATACCAGCGCGGATTGAACGGGAAAAAAGGCCGCAACCCATAGTTGTTCGTCCAGTCCAGCAGCAGATGGCTGAGCGCGGCAATCAGTGCCGTCAAATAAAGCCAACCCCAGTGCACCGGCTGCCGTGCGGGCCGCTCTGTGATCATTTGGCCGGATCGCGCTGAGGTTTCGCTGGCACGCCGTCCCGCTCCCGCCACCGATGCAGCAGCCACACCAGCCCCACCACCACCCCAGCCACCACCGGCACAGCAATAAACGTATGCGTAATGCCGCGATGGTGCTTCAGCTCCTCCACCGGCCCGGCAAACCACCACAGCACATCCAGGTCCGCGGCCTCGGCAGCCAGCACCGCGGCCAGCGTAGCGTACGCCGTCTTGCGGTTCAACCCCGCCCGGCCGATGCAGGCTCCGGTAAGAAAGTGGGTTACAGGCTCCATTGCGTTCTCGAAACCATACTATCCTGCCCCGCGCGCATCCTATAATTCACACGATGGGCAAACCAACCAACCCGGACTCAGCTCCGGCCCGCCGCGCAGAAGAACTCCGCTCCGAACTGCGCCGCCACGAGCATCTCTACTACGTTCTCGACGCGCCGGAGATCACCGACGCCGCAGTACGACGCGCTGATGAACGAGCTCAAGCAAATCGAAGCCGCCCATCCCGAGCTGCTCACCCCCGACTCGCCCACCCAGCGCGTAGGCGGCAAGCCGGCCGAGGGCTTCAAGAAAGTTCGCCACTCCCGCCCCATGCTCTCGCTGGACAACGCCTACTCCGCCGAGGAGCTGGCCGCCTGGGATCCCGCGTTGCCGCGAACTGGCCGGCAACCTGCCGGTCGAGTATGTCGCCGAGTACAAGATTGACGGCCTCAGCGTGGCGCTCCGTTACGAGCCACGACGGACGGCGGATCGCGGCTGACCACCGGAATCACTCGCGGCGACGGCCAGACCGGCGAAGACGTCACATCCAACATCCGCACCATCCGCAGCATTCCCCTCTCCATCGCTGCCGTCAAAGCTGAAGGAGCTGGGCCTGCCGCAGCATTTGAGGTGCGCGGCGAAGCATCATGCCAAAAACCGCCTTCGAAAAGATCAATGAAGAACGTGAGCATCAGGGACTGGCGCCGGCCGTAAATCCCCGGAACGCCGCAGCCGGAACCCTGCGCACCCTCGATCCCAACATCGTTGCCAATCGCCGCTTCGTCTTCTTGCCGTACTTTTTGTTGGTGGATGGCGAGTACTGGCTTAAAGGCCAGAGAGTCACTCTCCATGCGCTCACGGCGCTTGGTTTCCGCGTCAATCCGTACACCGCAGCCGTGTGCATAGCGGTCGATCCGCAAATGATAGATTTCATCGATCAAACTGAGGCCGAACGCGACAAGCTCGGCTACGAAATTGATGGAGTAGTTCTCAAAGTTGACTCCCACGCCACACAGCAGCGCCTCGGCTACACCGGCCGCGCCCCCCGCTGGGCCATCGCCTACAAGTTCACCGCAAAATCCGGCATAACTCAGGTCCTCGCGATCACCGTGCAAGTAGGCCGCACCGGGAAGCTAACCCCCGTAGCCGAACTCGCGCCGACCTTCATCGGCGGCACCACCGTCAGCCGCGCCACGCTCCACAACGCCGACTTCATTGCCGGTCTTGGACTGAAGATCGGCGACTGGGTAAAGGTCGAGCGCGGCGGCGACGTAATCCCCAAAGTAGTCGAGGTAATTGCACGACGCCGACCACCCACGCGGAACACAGGTCTTCCACTTCCCCACTCGTTGCCCCGAGTGCGGCAGTGAGGTCGTTCGTGAGGAAGGTGAAGCAGACTATCGCTGTGTGAATGCGCGACTGTCCTGCCAAGTTGCGAGAGAGCCTTCTGCACTTTGGCGCACGTGGCGTGATGAATATCGAGGGATTAGGCGAGGCAGTAGTGGAGGAGCTATGCAAGAAAAAGTTAGTCAACAGCGTCGCTGATCTTTATGCCTTGAATCAGGAAAAACTATTCCTTCTTGAGAAGGAGGTTACAAGGAAGAATAAGAAGACCGGTGAACTAATAACAAAGATTCAGCCGATGTTTAGGTTGGTTAGTGCCAATAAACTCCTCCGACAAATTGCCAAGTCGAAGAAAGCTGGTCTTGCACGAGTTGTCATGGGCTTGGGGATTCGCCACGTGGGAGAGCGTACGGCGGATGCACTGGCCCAGGAATTCGGGAATATTCACGCGCTCGCCAACGCAGCCCCTGAACGACTTCAACAGGTTGCGGACGTGGGGCCTGAGATAGCTTACTCGGTAATTGACTTCTTTTCTCGGCCAGCGAATAAAGATCTCATCAATAGACTCGAAAAAGCAGGGGTAGAAATAATGGCCGAACGCAAGGAACGGACCTCTCAGCTTGCGGGTCATACTTTTGTTTTGACTGGCATACTGCCTAGCCTCACTCGCGAAGAGGCTAAGGAGTTGATCGAGGATGCAGGTGGAAAGACTACGGACTCGGTGAGCAAGAAAACGAACTATCTGGTGGCGGGAAAGGATGCCGGATCGAAACTGATAAAAGCAAACGAACTCGGAGTTAAGGTGATCGACGAAACTGAATTACGGAATATATTACGAATTAAACCCATGAAATCTTCGGTCGAAACGAAACCCCGAAGTAAGCCAAAGACTCAGGGTAGGGCAAAGATTTTGAGTAAGGCAAAGACTGGGGATGCATCAAAGGGCGTGAGTAAAGCAAAGCCTCGCGGAAAGGCAAAGGCTGGGGGTGAAGTGAAACCTCGGATTAAGGCAAAGTTTGCGAGTAAGGCAAAGCCTGTGAAAAGCAAAACGCCCCCGCCAAATCTATCCTTTTCTTGGCCTGAAGGAGATGCTTGAGTATGGAATTTGTTGTTATTGACGTTGAGACAGCAAACCCGAATTTGTCGAGCATCTGCCAAGTTGGCATTGCATCCTTCAACAATGGTGGATTGGCAGAGACATGGGATTCTTTGATAAACCCAGAGGATTATTTCAGCCGCGCTAATGTATCCATTCACGGTATCGATGAGTATATGGTGGAGGATGCTCCGACGTGGCGAGGGGTTTTCCCACAGATCAATTCGCGATTGCAGAACAGGATTGTTGTATCCCATACGGCTTTCGATCGAGTAGCCCTAGCGCGAGCGTGTGACCGTTTCGGAATATCAGAATGCAACTATACTTGGCTTGATTCAGCAAGGGTTGTCCGAATGGCGTGGCCACAGTTCTCAAGGTCTGGATACGGTCTCTCCAACGTGGCGGCATATTTCGGAATCGAATATCAGGCCCATGATGCGCTTGAGGATGCCCGCTGTGCTGGATTGCTGCTTCTTCGTGCTATTGCCGATACCGGTCTGAGTGTCAATCAGTGGCTTACCCGCGCGGAGCAGCCAATCCATTCTTCCAGCCACGAATCCCCTTTCAATAAATGGCCAATGCCTTGCAAAAGGGATGGAAATCCTGAGGGAGAACTTTTTGGCGATGTTCTAGTGTTTACTGGATCGTTGTCAGTCCCCCGTCAAGAAGCAGCAGACCTCGCAGCTGCGGCCGGATGCCGCGTTGATGCCGGTGTCACAAAGCACACGACCCTTCTGGTTGTGGGGGACCAGGACCTGAGAAGGCTTGTTGGACACGAGAAGAGTTCAAAACATATGAAGGCTGAGCAGCTGATTGAGAAGGGTCAGCACATTCGCATTCTCGGCGAAAGTGACTTTATGCGCATAGTTGCGCAACAGGACACTCCCATAGGCACATAGTAGCAAGCTCCCACTCCGCAATCCCCGCCTCACGAACCCGAGCGCCGCAACGCGGTAAGCATCGGTCGCCGCTCGCCCGCGCGCAAGGCGCGCACCCGCTCCCGGTCCCACGCTTCGGCGCGCCAGTTGCGCGAGGCATAACGTGGCGGCTCGTCGACAACAGATGCCGCCGGCTCAGCGTGGACCCTGGCGGCAGCGGAACCAGCTCCACCGGCATCCGAAGCGGAGGCCGCACCGGCGCAACAGGCGCAGGCGCTGTAATCAGCCGCGCCGAAGACTCAATCTCTCCATAAGCCGAATTCGAAGTCAGACTGGTGTCCGCGCCCACAGCCTGCTCCACAACCTCGTCCTCGGCCGGCTGGCTGCACACGCGTCGCCAGTGCCTGGGCCATGAAGTCGTCCACCAGCTTGTGCAGGCAGGTTTGCCCGCACAGATGCTTCGACCCCGGCCGCAGCCGGTTGCGCGAGTTCCACCCGCTCACCCGCAGCTCTCCTCCCTGGTCATAAGCCACAAACCAGTGGTTCGTCTGCTTCTTCTCCGATCCGCAGATGTCGCACGATATCGCCTGCCGGATCACCGCTTCTCCCCCACTCCGCACAGTCTATCGGCAGCTATGCCGAATCCGATCATCCCCTTTTGTCTCTTCCGGGCGCGGGCATACTCGGCTCTTTCGAGGCCGCTCCGGCAACCCCATCGGACACATTTCGAGCGCACTCTCCCATTTCATCGTGCGAAGAAATAAATCAGTGAGGCCGCAAGGGAAAGAATCTGCGGATGTGGCAATTCTGAACAGTCGTGAGCGGAATTGTCCCGAAACGGAACACAGCGCTGTCTCAAATTGAAAAGAGCGCCGAATCGGCACGCCACTCTCTTCGCACAAACCCGGCTGCGAGCCTGTCTGCAGCGGGCTCTGCTGCCTTACTGCCGCGGCGCAAAGTACCCCTTCTTGCGCTCTGACCTGGTAGCGCCGGTCGTTGCAATAGAGATAGATGGTGCGGAAGGCGCCGTCCATCTTGAAGTCCGCCGGCGTATAGGTCAGCGCGTACTGGCTGCGCAGTTCTTCTTCGATGCTCTGGAAGCTGTTCGAAACCTCCTCGACCGAGGGCGGAAAGAAGACCTGGCCGCCGGTATCCTCGGCCATCTGGGTCAGCACCTTGTCGCCCTTGCCGCGGCTGGGCGTCCAGTTGGTGCTGATGGCGTAGATGATCGTCTCGGCCCGCTGGCATTCCTTGATGGCCTCGTCCAGGTAGACGCGGCTCTGGTTGTCGTCGCCGTCGGAGAGCAGAATGATGGCCTTGCGCACCGGCTCCTGGCCGCGCGAAACGTCCAGCAGCTTGTCGCGGCAGGCGGTGTAGACGGCGTCGAACAGCGCCGTGCCGCCGCCGGGGCGCAGCCGGTTCACGCCCGTCTCCAGCCCGTCGATGTTGTTGGTCCAGTCCTGGGTCACGGTGGGCGTCACATCGAAGCCCATCACAAAGGCGCGGTCGCTCTTGGACTTGAGCATCTCCAGCAGAAACTCGATCGCCGACTGCTGCTCAAATTGAAAGCGCGAGCGAATCGAGGTGCTGGTGTCGATGAATGCCCACGCGCAGCGGCAGATTGATCTGCTGGTGGAAGGAGTTCACCCTGGCCGGCGCCTTGCTGGTCGTCGAGCAGCGCAAAGTCGCTCTGCTGCAGGTTGGGAATGTAGTGCCCATGCTTGTCGGTCACCGTGAAGATGAGGTTGACTTCATTGACGCCCAGCTTGATGGTGGGCGCGTTCACATCGCGACTTGTGTCGGCAGCTGGCGCGTGCCGCCTGGCTGCGTGCGGCCGGGGTTTGCGCGCCGCTGGCCAGCCTGCGGTGCTGCCGGGTTGCTGGTTGTTGCGCCGCGCAGCGCGAAGCGAACAGCAAACGCCGCCGCAAGCACAAGGCCTAGAAATATTTCTGTTCATAGCTTCTTCATTTTACCAATCGCGCCCGCTCGATCGCATCTGTCTTATCTTTCCTTGCCCGCTTGCCGGGTCAGTGCTGCGGTTCGCGCCTTCCAGCCGCTCCAGAAACTCTCCAGCTCCGCCGGCAGCGGCGCCTCCAGTTCCAGCAGCTTACCTGTTCTGGGATGCGTGAACTCCAGCCGCGCCGCGTGCAGAAAATTCCGTCCCAGCCTGCAGCCTTTCCGGCTCCGCCTTCCGCCGCGCCGCCTTTGATGTCGCCGCCTGCGAGGCCACCTGGTCCGTCAGCTGCCCCGAGCCGCCATAGAGCGTATCGCCCACCACCGGATGGCCGATCGACGCCATGTGCACGCGGATCTGATGCGTTCGCCCGGTCTCGATGCGCACCTCGCACCAGCGTGAATTTGCCAAACCGTGTCGCGAGCCGCCGCACCACCTCGTAGTGCGAAACCGCCGAGCGCGCATTTTCGCTGGGCTTCGCGGTCATGCGCGTGCGCCGCACCGGGTCGCGGCCCACGCCGGCGTTGATGGTGCCCTTCTGCCGCTCCACCGCGCCCTGCACCAGCGCAATGTAGGTCTTCTTCATCTGGCGGCTGGCAAACATCTCGCCCAGCGCCGCGTGGGCGCGGTCGTTCTTGGCCACCACGATCAGGCCGCTGGTGTCCTTGTCCAGCCGGTGCACAATGCCAGGCCGCAGCTCGCCGCCGGTCGAGGAAAGCTTCTTGAAGCGGTACAGCAGCGCGTTGACCAGCGTGCCGCGGCTGCGCGCGTCCTCGTTCTGCCCCGAGCCGGCGTGGACCATCATCCCCGCCGGCTTGTTGACCACCGCCAGGTCGGCGTCCTCATAGACCACGTCCAGCGGAATGTCTTCCGCCGTGGCTTTGAGCGGCGCGGGATGCGGCTCGCCGGTGATCGCGATCCGCTCGCCGCCGCGCAGCTTGAGCGATGCCTTCTCGCGCTCGCCGTTCACCAGCACATCGCCCTGATCCATGAGCATCTGCACGCGCGAGCGGCTCACGCCCCTCAAGCTGCGCGGCGAGAAATTGGTCGAGCCGCTGCCCCTGCGCCTCCGCCGGCACTTCGATCGTGCGCAGTTCAGTCATGCGCGGCCTCGTCTTTCGTGGCCGGTTCATTGTTAGCAGGCGAATTCATGTCAAAGCTGATGGACTGTTCTGCTTCCGGCCGAAGGCGTCTGCCCCACCGCAGGTAGCTTCCGCTCCAGCAGCACCAGCCCACCGGCCAGCACCAGCAGGATCGCCGCCACCTGCGGCCCGTCAAGCGCGCCGTCCGAGCAGCACGCCGCGCCCTACGGGATCGCGCCAGAACTCGGTGATAAAAACGGCCACGCCGGTTCCCAGCAGCAACAGCCCGGCCACATCGCCCTGCCGCCGCCGCATCGGCAGCCAGACGAGCAGCAAAATCGAGAGCGCGAAAAAAGCCAGCGCCGCGTAAGCCTGCACCGGATGCAGCGGAATCCCCAGCGGCGTCCCGCTCCAGCGCGCGGCCAGCGGATTGGTGTAGGTGACGGCCCAGCGCACGCTTGAGTCTCCGTCCCGTAACCCGACCCGGCCAGCAGCGCGCCCAGTTGCTCGAAGGCCAGCCCCAGCGCCAGCGGCGCGGCCAGCGCATCGGCCGTGGTCAGCAAGCGGCAGCCGCTGCCAGCGCGCATACAGCACCGCGGCCACCCGCCGCCCGCCAGCGCTCCCGCGGCGGCCAGCAGCGGATGATGAATCATGGCCAGCGCCAGCATCCACGAAGGATGAAGGCGCAGGCGCTCCAGTTGAGCGCCACCAGCAGCAGCCGCTCGGCCAGAAGCGCCGCAAACAGCGCCACCACGCAAAGGTTCCACACCTGCGCCGGCATTCAGGCCCGCCATGCGCGCCGTCCGCTGCGCCAGAAACAGCGCCAGCAGCACGCCCAGCGGCGGCCGAGGCGCCATAGGCGGGAATGAGGATCGAACCGATGTGGAAGAGGACTGGATACACCTGAGCCAGAATACGGCATTATGCTTCAGGCGTATTGCTGGCGAGAGAGAGGAAGGTAGAATCCGACCCACTGGGCCGTGGGCGATGCGCTGGTGAACCCTTCCTAAGACGGTGGAGCTCTCCGCGGTTCATTAGGCATTCCGGACTGGCGGACACGGCACACAGAACCGATTGTCGAGTTGAGCCCCTGTTCATTGAATGTTGGTTCAACCAGCGTTGACCACCCACCTGCTTTGCAGGCCGGTTTCTATTGCGGATAGTATGGGCAGTCCGGGAAGAAATTACAAGTCTTGTGCAAGGCAGGCGTGGTGTGCTACGGTTTCGCCCGCCGCTTTTGGGACCGGCTGCGTGCCCGAAACGGAACGACGCCGCTTACGATCCGGTCTTGCGCTCTTCCTCGAGCACTTCGTCCAGCAGCCCGCGCAGGCTGGCGGCGCGCGCATGGCCCAGCTGCGGATCGGCCGTACCGGCCTGCGACAGCTCATCGGCCAGATTCAGCGCGGCCAGCACGGCCACGCGCAGCGAATCCACGGTGCGGCCCTGCGCGGCCACGGCGCGCATCTTGGCGTCCACACGCGCGGCCAGTTCGCGGATGTGCTCCGCGTCCTGGCCGGAGAGATGATAGAGTCTGGTCGTAGATCTCGACGGTCACGTAACCGCGCCGGCTTGCCGCGACTGCTCTCTCAGCCATGCCGCTCCTGCACTCACAGTTCCAGCGCATCCAGTTGCGCCAGCAGCCGCTCCACGCGCTGCCGCACATGGTCGCGCTCGGCGCGCAGCGCGTTCACTTCCTTCTGCAACTGCTCCACCAGCGGCGCCTGCTCGCGCAGTTGCGCCTCGGCCTGCGCGGCGCGCTCCTCGGCCGCGGCGCGCGCCTGCCGCTCCCGCTTCACCAGGTTCACCGCGCGCAGAATCCGCTCTTCCAGCGCCGAAAAATCGTCCGCGCTCAAAGCCAGGGTACCCGATCCGCAACGGCTCCGCGGCGCTCCGAGCGGCTCTTCCGGTTCGTGCTCCGGCTCGTGCTGAACTTCGACTGCTACTCCGCAATCTCGGACTCCCAGCAAGGATTGCGACATCGAAAAACCTCCGCGCGACTGCAACTCTATCCGTGCAAGTATAGCGCCGAATCTTGCCGGTTTTCCGGCTAACTCCGCAGCCGCGCCCCAACCTTGCCAACAGCCTCCACCACCCGCGCCTGGAAGCTCCTGCAACTCCTCCTCGCGCAGCGTGCGGTCAGCGGCCTGGAAGGTAGCGCCCAGCAGCAGCGCGTACTCGCCCGCGCCCAGCTTCGCGTCGCGGAAGACCTCGCGCGCCCGCCACTCCACCAGCTCGGGAATCTGCAATCCGGCGAGCGCCTGGTCGATCTTTTCCCACGCGATGCTCTCGTCCAAAACCAGCGAAAAATCGCGCCGCACCGGCTGGAAGCGCGAAATCTCCTGCGCAACGGGCTTGCGCAGCGGCAGCTTGTAGAGCCGGTCAAGATAAAGCTCGCCCACCAGCACCGGCTCCTTCAGCTTGCGCGCGGCGGCCTCGCTCGGATGCAGTTGCCCGAACCAGCCCACCGTCGCGCCCTCGACCACAACGCGCGCCGCGCGATAGGGATGCAGCCACTCCGGCGTAAGCCCGGCCTCGGCCGGAAAGCGGTCGAAGTAAACGGCCCGCATCTCGAACCGCGCCAGCACCTGCTCCACCGCGCCCTTCACGTCGTGAAAATCGATGGTCCGCGTCGCGTGCAGCGCGCCCTGCTCCGGCAAGCTGCCCACCGCGCCAAAGGCCACAGCCGGCCGTTCCTCAACCTTCTCCGTCGTGCCGCTGAAGACCGTGCCCAGCTCAAACAGCCGCACGTCGCTCACGTCGCGGTGCAGATTGCCGGCGATCATGGCCAGCATGCCCGGCACCAGCGACGGCCGCAGCACGCCCGCCTCTTCGCTCAGCGGATTGCCCAGCGGAACCACCAGTCCCGGCTGCGGCGCAGTCAACGCGCGCCTCGGCTGCCGAGCAGAAGGTGCTGGCAATCGCCTCATGGAAACCAGCCGCCAGCAGCGTCTGCCGCACCGCCGCTTCCTTCTCCGCCCACGGCAGCGCGCGCACGCCTTCGCCAAAGGCCGGCAGCGTGTTGGCAAAGCGGTTGTATCCGTAAACGCGCGCAACCTCTTCGATCAGGTCGATCTCGCGCTCCAAATCCAGCCGCCAACTGGGCAGCGTCACCTGCCACGCTGCATCGAAGCGCTGCCCCTCCGCAGGTGGCTAAGTCCGCACCCCAGCGCCGTCAGCACGTCCTCCACGGTCGCCGCGGTAATTCCTTCCTCATCCACAGTCGCGCCCAGAATGCGCCGCACCTCGCTGAGCTTCAGCGCCATGGGCTTGCGGTTGCGCGGTCCGCGCCTCCATCGCCGCTACGCGCACGTCCACCAGCTCGCCCTCAATCCAGCCGCCATTGGCCAGCAGAATGCTGCTCACCAGCGCCGAGGCCACCGGCGCCGCATTGAAGTCCGCGCCGCGCTCGAAGCGATGGCTGGCGTCGGTATGCAGCCCGTGCCGCCGCGCCGTCCTGCCGCACCGCCATCGGATCGAACCACGCCGCCTCGACCAGCACGTTCTTCGTCTCCGGCGTAATCATCGTGTCCCAGCCGCCCATCACGCCGGCCAGCCCCAGCGCCTTGGCGTGATCGGCAACCACCAGGTCTTCCGGATCGAGCGTCGCGCTCCACGCCATCCAGCGTCTTCAGCTTTTCGCCTTTGCTCGCGCGCCGCACCACGATGCCGCCCTCAATCTTGTCCAGGTCGAAGGCGTGCGTCGGCTGGCCCATCGCCAGCCAGGCAAAGTTCGTCGCATCCACGGCGTTCGAAATCTGCTTCTGCTCCAGCAGCCCAAAGTAAGTCGCCACCTCCGCGCCCGCGAACCAATCCCGCGACTCGCCAATCTTGACGCCGCGCAGCACCCGCGCCGTAAACCGCCCGCAAGCATCCTCGGCCTCAATCTTCACTGGAAAGGCTCTTCGCCGGCCGGCGCGCTTCAGGCAGAGCAAAATCAGCTCCGGCAGCGCCAGCCCATAGATCGCCGCCGCCTCCCGCGCCACGCCGTAGTGGTTCATCGCGTCCACGCGGTTGGTCGTGATGTCCATCTCGTAGAGCGAACCGTTGCCGTCGCCGAGCGGGTAAATGCCCTCGACGGCAATGCCGCGCAGCGTCAAGTCTTCGGCCAGCTGCGCATCGTCGACCGGCAGTCCGGGCAGATACGCTCGTAACCATTTTGTAAGAATCTTCATTGCAACTCTGTCTTCTCTTTCATCAAACTTTTCTGACTCTCCTCCACCGGGATTGTCAATTCACCAGCGCCCTGTCTGCTACGCAATAATCGAGAGCTACATCTGCGAACCAATGGAGCCAGCGAGTAGCCAATCGATGCCATCCAGATTCCGACAAAAACAAGTTGTTCACTGCAGAAGGGATATAAACCCGTGATTCTTCCATGAAGCAAGCGGGCAATCCGGCATCAGAACGTCGTTGTAGAAGTTCACAATAGAGACACCCGAAAGGGCCCCTGATTCGCTTTTTTCCAGAAACCACGCAATAACCCCCAACACGAAAACCGGACTAATCAACAACCAAGTCCACGGTTTGATTTTTTCCAGTTTGAATCCTTCATATGTCAGGCCATCTTTTGATCGGAACCAACCGCGCCCCGTGACATTCGATCCCAAAACAACCAGTCCTGCCAACACGCCTAATAAAAACATCGCGAACAAATAATGCGCATGCATCCACTGCAAGAGTACCGGCGAACCTACCATCAAAAGAAGATGAGCCACTCTGATCAACACCGCTCCGGAACAGAACAACAGGAAGACAAACAACACAACGCTCACATACATCCGAATGATCCATCGCCACATTGCAGTGCCTCCCCACTATCGCCGCTAACTCCCTTCTCAAGCAAATTGCCCCAAAAACCGCATATCCCCCGCATAAAACTGACCCAATCTCGCTCATCCCGTACTTCATCATCGCGATCCGCTCCACGCCCATCCCAAACGCAAACCCCGAAATCTTCTTCGGGTCGTACGCCGGCTGCTTCTCCGCCGCAAACGCAAACACCGCCGGGTCCACCATGCCGCAGCCCAGCAGCTCAATCCAGCCTGAGTTCTTGCATTTGCGGCAACCCTTGCCTCCGCAAAAAATGCAACTGATCTGCACGTCTGCGCTCGGCTCCGTAAACGGAAAGAACGAAGGGAAAAAACGCGTCTTCACCGCCGAACCAAACAGCGCCTTCATCGCGTGGTCCAGCGTGCCCTTCAAATCGCTGAAGGTGATATTCGTGTCAACGCACAGCCCTTCCACCTGGTGAAAAATCGGCGAGTGCGTCGCGTCCTGCCGCGTCGTTCCTGTGCACCTTGCCGGGAATCACGATCCGCACCGGAGGGGGCTGCAACTCCATCGTCCGCATCTGGACGGGAGATGTATGGGTACGCATCAGCAGCCGGTCGCGCAGCGGCCGCCGCTCCTGCCCGGCTACAACCAGCGTGTCCTGCGTATCCCGCGCCGGATGCCCCGGAGGAAAGTTCATGCTCTCGAAGTTATAGAAATCGGTTTCGACCTCAGGCCCCACTCCCACCGAGTAGCCCAGCGCCGCAAATACGCTCGTAATCTCATTCAGAGTCCGAGTAATCGGATGCTCCGCTCCGGTCAGCCGCAGCGTCCCCGGCAAAGTTATATCGATTGCCTCAGCCGCCAGCGCAGCGTCGCTCGGCCCCGCTCCCGCAGCCTGCTCCAGCAGACCCTCCACCAGCTCCTTGAGCGCTTGAACCGCTCGCCCACGGGCTTTTTGGCCGTCGCCGGAGCAGCCTTCAGCCAGCGCCCTGAAACCTCGTTCAGCAGCCCCTGCTTGCGACCCAGCCACTTCAGTCGAAAGGCCTCCGCGGCCGCCTCGCCATCCAGCGCCGCAGCATCCGCGCGCGCCTGTTTCTCCAGCGCCGCAAACGCTTTGTCCAGCGCAGCCTCGTCAAATGCCGTCAGATTGGGAATCGTTTCGTTCGTCATGCGTAAACAGCAGAATAAACTACTTGGTCTCCTATTTCCTGTATGCTCGTTCCCATGAAGTGTTTACCGCTGATAATCGCCCTTGCATTTGTCGCATCATCCAACACCGCCACTGCCCCGTCTCACGCTCAATCCACCCCCGCCGTCTACCCCCAGCAGGAGGGATTTGTCGACGCCCACGGCGTGCTCATCTATTACATAACCTTTGGTGAAGGCTCCCCGCTGGTCGTCGTCCATGGCGGTCCCGGCGCAGACCACACTTACTTTCTTCCATACCTACTCCCGCTTGCCCGCACCCACCGCCTCGTCTTCATTGACGAGCGCGGCTCCGGCAATTCCCAACGCCTGCAGGACGTAAGCCTCTACACCGTTGAAAACATGGTTGAAGACGTTGAAGCCGTTCGCCAAGCCCTCAACCTGGGCAAAATCTCGCTTCTCGGCCACAGCTACGGCGGCGTCCTCGCACAGGCCTACGCCCTCAAATACCAGCAGAACCTCTCCCACCTCATCCTCAACAGCACCTTTCCCTCCACACGCCAGATGAACGAGGTCCTCGCCCGCGAAAAATCCCAAATGCCGCCCGCCAAACTAGCCCGCCTCAACCAACTCGAGCAAGCCGGCCTCTACGGGAAAGGCGAATCATGGGAGCACGGCCGTTATACAGAGGAATACGAAAAGCTCGCCTGGGGTCCCGGCTACTTCCCCTTCCTCTACGGCGCTCGTCCCGACTCCGCGTACGACCCGGTCAAAGGCGCCCCTACCAACTGGGAGCTCTACCGCGAAATGTGGGGCTCGCACGGCGAGTTCATCATCGACGGCAACCTGAGCTCTGTAGAATACGTTGACCGCCTGTCCACCATCCACGTCCCCACCCTCATCCTCGTAGGCGACCACGACGAATGTGACCCCTCCCTGAGCAAGGAGATGCACGAGAAAATCGCCAGCTCTCAGCTAGTCATCCTCCCCAACAGCGGCCATATGAACTTCGTCGATCAGCCCGACCTGTGGCAGAAAGAGGTGGTCGATTTCCTAAGCGATAAGTAAGCCACCCAAACGCAAAAATAGTTCACCTCACTTTGCAGAAAATATCCTCGTCTCGGAGCACAATAAAGATCTGAGAGTAAGTGGCAATCCTGCTCTGTTTTCATTTCCACAGGCACAAACCACCCCCCGGGGGTACAATTTTCCATTTGTTCGCCATTTATGAAGCATAAGGGCATAAATATAGTTGACACACCATGCGTTATTTGATACTGTGGTTTTGTTATGATAAAAGGCGCAGGAAAATTCCCAAAGAGTCTCTTACAGGCAACGCGCTATTTCCTAGACCCGGATGTGTGCGTTGACTTCGTGGCCGCGATGCGCTGGCCGAATGGGGTTGTATGCCCACACTGTGAGGGGAAACGTGTTTCGTATTTATCCTCTCGCCGCATCTGGAAGTGCATGGCGAAGGATTGCCACAAGCAATTCAGCGTGAAAACTCAAAGCGTATTTGAGGATTCCCCTGTACCGCTCGATAAATGGCTTACCGCCGTTTGGCTGGTAGTGAATTGCAAAAACGGAATTAGCTCCTATGAGATCATGCGGGATTTAGGCGTTACGCAAAAGACGGCATGGTTCATGCTGCACCGCATACGCCTTGCGCTCAAGGATGCCAACTGGAGCAAGCTGGGAGGCTCTGAGGGCGGTCCTGTCGAAGTAGATGAAACTTATATCGGCCCAGACCCTCAGAAAATGCACAAAAGCCGTAAATCTAAAGTGCTGATGCGGGATGCGGTCAAGCCCGGATATGCGGGAAAGACTGCTGTATTCGGAGCATTGGACAGGGATGCCCGTAAAGTCCGGGCAACGGTGCTCCCCAACGTCAAGCGGGAAACGCTGCAACGGGAAATCCTCAAAACCATCGAGGACGGGTCCACCATCTACACAGATCAGGCAACTGTGTACGACCGTCTAGGGTCAGGGTTCTTTGTCCATGAGACAGTAAACCACATGAAAGAATATGTACGCGGACAGGTTCACACGCAGGGGTTAGATAATTTCTGGAGCCTATTAAAGCGGGGATTAACCGGAACTTATGTAGCCGTAGAACCCTTCCACCTTGACCGCTACGTGGATGAGCAGGTTTTTCGGTATAACAATCGCGCAACGAAAGATAATCCGCTCAATGACGCTGATAGGTTCGTCCTGGCCGTCTCACAGATCGCGGGAAAACGCTTGACGTATGCCGAATTAACCGGCAAGACGGAGCCTCCCACTAGCGCCTAAACGTGGGAACTTGAAGCGCCAGAATCGCGGAAAGCGGAGGCTCTAGGCTTCCGCTTTTTTGTTCTCCTTTGCTGGTCCATATAGCAGCGCTTGGAATAGGCTGTATGAACGGGCACAATGCAAGCCCATTTCGTCTGCCCATATCTTTGCCTCAATAATGCCACAGGTTCTAATGAGGGACAAAAACATGGCTTCATCGGGTACAGGGTCGGATATTTCAGGACAAGTTCTCGCGGATTTGCTGCATAAGCTGATAACAGAATCCACAAAGGTGCAAGCCCATTTCATGTCTTCTGCTGGTAGAGTCGGATTCGCTGTGCGTGGATTTCTAGACTTGATCCAGATGGAACTTTCAAGGTAGGAGAACCTGAGAGCAAGCCAACTGACCCTGTTTTAGCGTTCGATCCATTTTCGGCTGTGACACGGAAATATGGAGATGAGCGGTCAATGGGTGCCGACAAAGGAGAATCACCGTTCAGTGTGCGCTTTTCTTCGGTTATCACCTTACGCTTTGAAGACGGTTCAATTCTTGGACTTTGGGCGATCAAAGAAGAATGATTGACAAGACTAGCTTTTCCAGATTGCACGAAACTCTCCGAATGCGGTAAAATCCGCTCTATAGGGTTGCGCTTGGATGATTGCGCCTCTATCACATTTCAAAGATCGGAGACCAGCCCTGGCAGGCTGGTTTCTTGTTGGTACAGTGATCTGATTTTCGATTACAACTGAATAGGGTTATCTCTTCCTTTTTTCTTCTTCTTAAATACCGCGAGAAGCGCAGGGGGAACGGTCGGGATTCCATGCTCATCAAGGGCTGGCATGATCGAAGCAAGTTCCCATTCCGAATTGCCAAACTCGTTGAGGCGTTTCGCCAGTTTCATTTCACCATGCGATGAGGCGAGAACACTCCACTGTTCACCCTGGCCATATTCGAGTTTAATTATCTCTGCCGTGTATTCCCAAAAACTCATTTACTTGGCCTTTGGCTTGGGACCGGGCTTCTTGCGCTCGGTCTCTTCCATTTTCTCTGTCACAATGCGGCGCTGAGTTCCGTCTTAGACACTCCGACAATGTGCCGCATGGCTGCGGTGAACCGGGCAAATTCGGGGTTGTCGGGAGGCTTCTTCATGGGAGTATCATAGCTGAAATCCGCGCATGTAGCAAATTTCGACAGGAGGAATCCATGAACACACCTGCTCTGCCAGCACCAACACCTGAGAACGCGATCACCACGACGATGCAATTTCAACAACAGTTAATCACAACCTTGAATCGCATCGCGAGCTCTCCTGAGACGATTTCGACTCGCCTAGAGAGGGTTGCGAACAAATCAAATTGAAGTCTCTTTCTCGTATCAGTATTCGGCAGATGTCCAGCGCATTGATAGCGACTTCAGAATGAACGTCGCTAAGTAGCGCCATTATTTTTTGAGATGATTCGATTGCTTGCATTCTGGCACACTCCATGCGGTTTTGAGGAAAATGAATATGACAACCAATCAAATCGTTTATCTTGCCCTTATTGCAGGCACCTGCTGGACTTGGCTTCTTAAAATGACTATCGACCACGCGGCGAATCGAATC
>CAWAEU010000008.1:0-10246 GCA_963780975.1 uncultured Acidobacteriaceae bacterium
GCCGGGAAATGACTCGGAGAACCATTCGATACTTTGATAAAAAACTTGCTCGGTGAGAGCATCAATCAGGCCGGATTGCTCAGCGATGCGAATAAAGCGGTCGGGCATAATCATGTCGTTGCCCGGATGCTGCCAACGTACCAGCGCCTCAAAGCCTGCCAGGGAGCCAGACTTACATTCGATCTTTGGCTGATAGAACAAGACAAACTCATGGTGATCGAGAGCGCTTTGGAGATCCTGCGGGGTAACTTCTAATTCGGTTATGGGCGCTGAGGTAAGACTGTCTGTTCGGGCAGATTGCGCTCACTACCTTCTCCGACAAGAGCGCGCAAAGCTTCTTTGGAGATAGGTTTTGAAACGACGCCGGCGATGCTAAGGCCATGCTCGGTAGCCGATCGTTGCGCGGCATCGAGCACGCGGGTTCCCATGCCGCTTGAAATAACGATCTTGGCGTGGCATTTGCGCTCGCCGAGAAGACGCATAATTTCAACACCGTCGAGCTCCGGCATGATGAGATCGATGGTGATGATATCCGGATTGATCCGTTCCAGCCGGCCAAAGAATTCGTCCGGGCGGGTTACAAATTCGGCTTCAAATCCGAGGCTCTCCGCAATCCATTGGATGGTTTGGCCCACGGCTGCGTCATCGTCAAGGATGAGAATACGCCTGGTTGGCATCGCGCCCCTCCGCTTCCGTACGAGACTTAGCTGGCAGCAAGTACCTCGCGGATTCTTGCCGCAAGTTCGCGCCGCGTATAAGGCTTGCTCAGAAACTGCACGTCCTTATCCAATAGCCCCTCGTGAAGAATTGCGTTTTCCGCATATCCGGAGGAATACAAGACTTTCAGTTTCGGGTTGATACGGCATGCCTCAAGAGCCAGTTCGCGGCCATTTAGTCCGCCGGGCATGACGATATCGGTGAATAGTAGTTGAATATCCATGCGCTGGCTAAGGACTTTCAATGCCTCCTTGCCGTTGGCAGCCTCCAGCACCTCGTAACCAAGATTGATCAACTGAAACTTTGCGAACTCGCGCACCGGCTCATTGTCTTCAACAAGAAGAACAACTTCAGAGCCGTGAAGTTCATCTGTTGATGTGGGAGATTGGCTTGACGGCTCGCTTTCCCGGTTAGCCCTGGGCAGATATAACTTAACCGTTGTGCCATGGCCGGGCTCGGAGTAAATCTTCGCGTGGCCGCCAGATTGTTTGGCGAACCCATAAACCATGCTTAGCCCCAGTCCTGTGCCTTTACCAACTTCCTTGGTGGTGAAGAACGGTTCGAAGACGCGGACCAGGTTTTCCGGGCTGATGCCGGATCCGGTGTCGGAAACCGCGATGAGAATGTAGTGGCCCGGTGTTACATCGGGATTCTGATTCGCATAGTCGGAGTCGAGCGTGGAGTTCTCAGTTTCGATAGTCAATGTTCCGCCGTTGAGCATGGCATCGCGAGCATTCACGCACAAATTCAGCAGCGCACTCTCCAGCTGCGTTGGATCAACGAGAGCATCGCAATGCACGCACCCATGGATGAGATCTAATTCGATTTGTTCGCTCAGCGTGCGGCGCAGAAAGTTCTGCATGCCCTCAAGCAACTCATTGACGTTCACCGGCCTGGCCTGCAAGGGCTGCATGCGGGCAAAGGCCAGCATGCGGTGAGTAAGTTCCGCACCCTGCCGGGCCGCGACTGCAATCATATTCGCCATCTTGGTCAGATGTGGATTCTCTTTCACTTCGTCGCCGATAACCTCGGAACAACCCAGAATTACGGTAAGCAGATTATTGAAGTCATGGGCGATTCCTCCGGTCAACTGGCCGACAGCCTCCATCTTCTGCGACTGGCGGTACTGCTCCTCAAGCTGGCGACGTTCTTTTTCATGCCCATCGACCTCCAGCGCGAAAGACATATCCATCGCCATCTCGTCGAGCAATTTGGTCTCGTCGTCGTCAAAGAAAGACAGCTCGCTTGCATAAAGGCTGAACACGCCAGTAGTTTTGCCATCGATGCGCAGTGGAAATGCCGCCACCGAGCGGTACCCGTTACGTATGGCATCGTCTTTCCACGGCCGGTAAAGCTCGTGCTCAATATCGTTGCAGACTACGTGCTCTCCCGATTGAATGCAGCGCGCCGCCGGTCCTGTGCCATGGTCGGTGTCGCGCAGATCGATCTTCACGCGGTCAAGATAGCCATCTACCAGCCCGCTGAATGCGATGGGTTCCACCATCTGGGTTTTGGTGTCGATCATTCCGATCCAAGCCATCCTGAATTTCCCCTTATCCACGGCAATATGGCAGGCGGCTTCAAGCATGGCCTCGGATTCTTTCACGCGAACGATGGTTTCATTAATGTCGCTCAAAACGGCATAAACGCGGTTAAGCCGCCGGATATGAGCTTCCGTCCGCCTGCGTTCGCTGATTTCAGTAAAAATAACTGCCACTTGGCGCAATTGCGAATCGCCGGCGCGAAACGCGCGAACCTCAAAGCTGCGATTCATGGCTTTAGATTCATCAATGACATGCGCAGGCTCGCCTGTGAGTGCTACCTTGCCATAAAGGTCGAACCAATACTGTTCAAGATCTGGAGCAAACTCGCGTACACGCTTGCCCACCGCATCATGAAACCCGGTCTGTTTTTCGAACGCCGAGTTTACCTCGATATATCGAAAGTCGACAGGCTTGCCCTGCGGATCAAAAAGAATCTCGATAACGCAGAACCCCTCATCCATGGAATTGAAGAGGTTGCGATAGAGCACTTCGCTTTCCTTCTGAATCTGTTTCGCTTTGTATTCCGCGACGATCCGATGACCGCGACGGTAATACTCAGCAAGCAGGCTGATGAAAACACCCACAGCAACAAAGAAGGCCAGTGAAACGATATCCGACGCTTTCGCGGTCGCATGCGGTCCGAATATCGGCAGAACCATCCAAACGATGCCGGCTACCGTGAGAGCGGTAGCCAGAATCCCGAGCCAGAAACCGGCCAGAATAGCAACTAGCATGATTGCGGGAAAGAACGTGAGGAAGGGAGGCAATGCGAAGCCGAGAATATTGACAAGTTCATATCTCAGCCAAAATGATACAGCAACGATCGTGATCGCACAACGAAGGAGGGGTCGTTCCAGCTCGGATCTGAATCTATCCGGCATAGGGCCGCCTGCGAGGAAATCATATCCTCGCATGGTATAACCTATTATGTAACACATACAGACGGTAGAGTCTATGTTATTCGGGGTGTTGATGTAAGATCGCGCTGCAATCCAAGACTGGCAGCACGAATCATTCATTACACTTTATTCATAGAATTGGTTACCGAAGCGCGTTAACTCGTGTCCTGACTTAGTTTGTCGTACTTTGGCGCAGTAGTTATGCCACCCTTAGGAAGATCTTCAACTTCTCTAAGACTATGCAGGCGGCTTTGACGAGCGCAGAGCTATAGCTCCCAGAATCACAATCACTCCCGTCAGCGTTCCCCACATCAAAGCAGGATGCTGCTCAGAATAGGGACGCGTGTCGGGACGTGGTTTATAGATAGGATTGTGTTGCTCCGGGCCTGCCGTAACTTT
Source organism: uncultured Acidobacteriaceae bacterium (assembly GCA_963780975.1). Taxonomy (GTDB): domain Bacteria; phylum Acidobacteriota; class Terriglobia; order Terriglobales; family Acidobacteriaceae; genus Telmatobacter. The sequence goes on from CAWAEU010000008.1 coordinate 3,560, forward strand.
GACTGCATTGGGCTGGGGGGTGAACAGTCGGGCATAATCGTAGTGCGGAGCGGCCAACGCCGAGTCGCCGTAGTAGAGCTTATAGCTGGCATTGGGCTGGGCGTCGAAGCAGAAGTCACGCTCCAGCATCTCAATGCGAACGGATTCGAAGTGCAGAGGGTAGTCGTCTCCGTTCTGGATTTCGACGGTCCACTGCGTGGGCGTGCTCACATCAATCCAGGGAGCGTCGAAGGCCAGCCGCTCTTCATCAATGCGGTGGCCGCCCTGGCTACTATGGACGCGAAGCAGATTTCCAAAGGTGTGCACCGGCTCTGGAGCCTGGGCTGTATAAGCTGAGAGCGCGGGCGTGATGGGAGTAGCCGTAATTGAAATGTCGCGGCTGAACTGCGCCGGCCAGGGATGCGGTGCGAAGACCACGCGATCAATGGGTACGTGAGCCGGCACGGTAAATTGAAAAACTGTGGAGTGTTCCCTCTCGGTTGTCTGCGCGGTCTGCTGAACGGTAAGATAGCGTGGCTGGCTGGGTGGCAATCGCATCACCCAAACGCCGGTAATGTTGCGCGGAATCAGCGGGCCGGCGATGCGGAAGTGCAGGTAGCGGAAGTCCGATTCAGGCAGATGGAGCACGGTGCTTGCACCCAGCTTTTGCCGTGTGAGGTCGAAGATGGTGTAAGCGCCCAGGCGTGTTTCACCGCGCGTGCCCTGCTGGCGGCTGCCGGTAACAGTGACAGTGGCAATGTAGTTCTGTCCGGTAACGCCGATCTGCACATCGCTGTAACGGCCGTCAGGCATGGCAGCGTCAAAAACAGTTTGGCCGCCGCGCATCCCCAGGTTGAGCGGCGGCAGTGGCTTCTGCCCCGGCTTGGTGGGCGTGGCGATGTGAATGACGTAGGGAGTTTCAACGGCGTCGCGATAAAGACGCAGGTCGGTAAGCAGCGGCGCGGCGTGAGGAAAGAATGCAGGATCGAGAACCAGGCAACTCTGCCCGGATGATTGCGCAGGGCGCACGAGTGCGCGCTCGTAGCGGAAGTACCGCTGATCGGGAGCGGCGGCGGCGACTGCGAGCAGCAGAATGGCAGCGCTTAGCTTCATTTGTCTCCACCGCCGGCAGCGCGCAGCTTCAGCCAGTCGCGTTGATAAACAAAGCTGACGGTCAGTAGCAATGCGCCCAGTCCCATAAAGCTCAGGATGCGATACCCCTGGCTCAACTCGCTCATGTCAGAGAGAAATACTTTGGCGATGGTGACGGCCAGCAGCAAAAGCGCCTGCCAGCGCAGGAATGCTGAACGGCGTAAAAATCCAGCGGCCAGCAGGATTGAGCCGTATAGCATGAACCATGCCGAGTAAGTGAACTGTGCATACATAAGATAGTCGTGCTCCTGGTGCCAGTCGCCGGCCCAGCGCAGCGTCCACCAGTAACTGTGAATCTCCCAGCCGATCGCCAGCAGGATAAGCACACTAACAGTGAGCGCGGAAAGTGTCGCTATAACAGGCCAGGAGTTAGCATCCTCGGTTTGAGATTTTGATTTGTTAGCAATCCACGCCGCAAAGGCGAAAACCGCGATACCAACAAGATAACTGCCAAAGCGCTGATTGAAAAACGGCGTAGGCGATGCCGGCGGATTCACGGTGACGAGCGCGACCAGGCCAAGCACGAGGCAAAGCAGCGACAGCACGCGCAGCAACCGCATCCGCATGCGGCTCGCAATCCACAGCAGCGCCGCGCCCTCCACCAGCCAGCCAATGGTGAGCCAGCGGCCTTGCGCCTTCAGCGGAATGGCGATAGTGAGAAAAACCACCGCCGCGGTTAGATGCAGTGACGAGAGCAAAGGCGGACTCGCCTGCAACTTCCCCATCGCAGGCAAGCGAAGCAGCAATAAGTAGAAGGCGGCAAAGCCGACTGCAAGCCACGCTCCGGCCCAATCGCTCTTGAACCAATCAAACAGATTGTAGAAAGCGATAAATCCCAGTCCCGCATTGGCGACTGGCAAAATAACCATCGCCAGGTTATCCCATGCGGAGTGGGGCGCTCCATCTTCCAAATCCACCCGCACAAGCCGGGGTGCCAAGGCAAAGATGACGAAGAAGCAAGTAAGGAAAAATGCGGTGCGCGCAAACTGAGAGGCAGAATAGTATTCAGTCCACCAGCCGGTAAAAATCATAGCCGTGCCAATGTAAGCGCCAAACAGCAGCCGCGACCACGGACGCAGCGCCGTCAAAACCAGCACCGCAACGTCAAGTATCAGCAAATAACCAAAGAGAGTAACTTCGTGATTTTCGCCCGTAGAAAGCAGCAGCGGTGTAGTCAAACCGCCGGCAATCGCATATAGCGCCAGCAACTCCGCATCCTGCACCCACGCCATATATCCGTTGAACGCGGTCACCAGAATCATGGCCACAAAAGCCGCACTCGCTGGCAATAGCTGATAAAGCGAGAAGGCCGCCCACAGCGAAAGATAAAGCGTGCCGCTGCCCACCGCCTTCAGTGAATAAGAGAAGACCGCGTAGCCGCGATCGCGGAAGCGCTCTGACCATGCGATCAGCCCCACCCCCGCAGCCAGCCCGATCAGTACCCTCCCCGAAGGACCGATCCAATCATTGTCAAAGGCCAGCTTAAGAAACCATGCCACGCCAATCAGCATGGCCACAATGCCAATGCGGTTGAACCATTGCGACCCAATGCGGCTTTCCAGCGAGCGTTCGTCCTCAGCTGCAGCCGGCTCGCGATAACCAAAGTCCGGTGCCGCCATCGGAGGTGCATTCGCCTCGTGCGCTGCTGGAGTCGCTCCCATTCGCCCAGCCTTCAGTCGCGCAATCTCATCCGTCCACGCCACAGCCGGTGTGCTGGCCTGCGTTGCGGCCGCTTGTTCCGCCACCGTCTGAACCGCTGCCTCATGGAAAACCATGCGGTAGTCATGCAGCGTTTGTTCCAGACGCAGAACACGCGAACGCAGTTCGCTAACTTGCTCTTCGACACTTAAAGAATGGCCTGTATTCACTACGGCGGCCAAGGATGTATGGGGTAAAGACGAGCCCTATCTGCGTTCTGTGGCCTGTGATTTTGGAAATAATGGGGCTCATTACCGATGGAAGGCTACAATTCCCGTTAAGGAAATTGTTCGCAAGCTGAAGACCATTGGGATAATGCTTTCGGATGTGGTCCGAATCACAGGTTTGGATATGGATGGCGGTGATGGATCGTGAATCTAGATATTCTCGACGGAGATGGAAGGGTTCACACCCTGAAGGCTACGTCTTTTCGAATGGCTTTAGGTCCTGATCTGGTGAAGAGCACCCACTTTAATGCTCGCGTGGAAGGGGATCGGGTCATTTTTGATGGCAAGGGTTGGGGTCATGGGGTTGGGCTTTGCCAGGAGGGGGCCCAAGGTATGGCCAATCAAGGATATGGGGCCTTCGATATTCTGAGGCATTATTATCAAGGCATCATGATTGAGAAAATCCCGGAGTGATCCAATCCGGACCCTTCAGTTATCAGTTGAACTTTGATTAGAAATAATCAATTTTCCATAAATTAAGCCGTTTTTTAAACGGGGAAGGTTATTATTAATTGGTTGTTGTTGAAATCGCTTTTCAACCCAGTTATGTCAAATTCCGTACTTTTAACCGTTCTTACCTGACAGTTTTAGCCCGTGAACAACATACCTTTTCGAACGAATTTGCGACAAAACCCCCTTAAATTGTGGTAATTTGTGCGGGTTTGGTTGGCATTGAAATTGCCATTTATAAATGAAAATTGTTCCTGGGGGTTGGTACATGAATTCTTGGCGCTACTTCGCTTTGGGGTTGATGATTTCCTTGATCGGGGGGGCCGGAATCTTTTTAGGCTGTACCCGTCAAATTGCTGTTCCGGTAAGCCCTGGTTCATATTACACACCCACAGTTACCAACACACTCTCACCCACGAATACGGCGACTGTTACGGCGGCGGCGGGGTCGACCAGCCGCCGAGAATGCGATCGAGTCGGAAGTTCTCCGCTAGCGCCAGGCGGTGGTGGGTTGACACGGGGGCCATATAAGTGTATGGTTATTTGTATTGCTACGGCTTGTGGGGACACAGGTGGCGGGAATGGCCAAATTCACGTTTGAGTGGGACCGGCGTCAGGCCGCCGAGAACCAGCGAAAGCACGGGGTATCGTTCACTCTGGCGGAGCAAGCGTTTTTCGATGCGAAGCACAGTTGCTCGCTCGCGATTTGAAGCGTAGCAAAGGCGAACAGCGGTATTTCTGTATTGGGCAAGTGGAGGATGAGGTTTTGACCGTGCGATTCACATTGCGTGGCCGCGTCATTCGTATTATCGAGACCGGATACTGGCGAAAAGGAAAAAAGGTCTATGAAGAGCAAAACGAAATACGCGAATGAGCCGTTGGAAATGCAAGTGGTGGAGGACTTTCTTCCGCCGCCCGAAGAACTTGTCCTAAAGCAGGACACGGTCAAAGTAACCATCGGCCTGAGCAAATCGACGATCGAGTTTTTCAAGATCGGCGTAGGCAAAACCACACGCAGTATCAGAAGATGATTCGCCGATTGCTCGACTTGTATGCATCCCGGTTCGGGTAGTCGTTGCCGACGGGGGTGGTCGAGCGGTGCAAGCCCACAATAGGGGGACACGTTACCGGTTTACTGAATGGGGGGCACATTACCGGTTTCGTCGATAACTGGCAATGTGTACCCGGATTTATGCCCGGATGTATGAGCCGGGATCGCCGTATCGAAGCGGACATTCGCGCCAGGGACGGCTTGACGAAGCGGGACGGCAGGCCGATGCTGACTTCGAGGCCGGGCGGTGCAAGCCGCTGTGAACCGTCCCAAAAGGTCGTTTGGTTCTGGATTGGGCATCGGTTCCGAATCGTTTGGCGAGGTGAACATGGCAAAGGTTGGCTCACGGGCCCACGCACCGATGCAATTCGCCGTTGCAGCTTGCGCAAACGTGTCGGGTTGCGAAGGCTGAGCAAACACAACGCGACCCACCTGTCGGGATTGGAACACGACCCGCGGACAGGGTTGCGAACGCGGAGCAAACACAGCCCGTCCCACCGGAAAGTAGGAATGTGGCTGTGGACTTGGGGGCCCTATCGTCCCGGATACGGGAAAAGGTAGTAACGGCTAATCTTATCGCACTGGAAATTGGGCGGCTGCTCATTGAAGCAAAGGAGATTTTGGCTGGAGTAGGGCAGCCGGGTGAGTTCGATGGGTGGCTGAAGGCTTTGGGATTCAGCCGGGAAGCGGCTCTCAAGCGAATGGCTGGGTGCAAAACCCTCAAAGAACTGGACGGGTGATCCTACAACGATTCGATATCGATGCGCTTTACGCTCTATGGCACGGCACGGCTCCGTCTACCGCCCTAAGGGCGGCCGTCCAAGAGGCCTCGAAAGGCGACGCAATTACGCCAGCGAGAGCCTTGGAGCTAATTGCGGAACACAATCGTCGTTTCACCGCCCGGCCAACGGCCGGGTAAAGAGTGGTCCACTGGCTCGCTATTTCTCCGCCGGTTCTTCCGTTTCTTCCGGCGTGTAGAATCGGGGCGTACGATTGGGGGACAAGTAGAATCGGCGGCACGTCACTGGTTTCTTCGGTGGCTTGTAATGTGTCCCGGGGTTTTCAACGCATTGATAGGCGTCGTCCCACAATATCGTGCAGGCCGACGCCCCAACGCGGTTGGGCATCAGCCTTTTTTGCGGCCCATGTGCCAAAGCACAATATCCCAAATCCGTAATGGGGACACGCACAAACCGAAATCTTTCTGGAGTTTTGCCTGGACAGTGCGCAAGCAGCACCGGTTTCGATCTTCGCGGACGTCCCTGTACACCTTCCGTAGCCACAAAGGCCATGTACCGACGCCAGAGTACCAGGCAGCCACGACTCCATCCCAAATTGCTCCGACATTCGGGCGGAGCCGGTGGAAAAACTAGCCGTTGGAGCATTAACCGTACCCCCCACCCTTGACACGGTCGATGACCGCCAGGGCATTGGCAACGTTCTCGACCTCGCGTTCCACCTCGTCGTCCGCCAGGTCGTAGATTCCATCCATCGTTACGGGCCGAACTGAGCGGAGGACCTCCTCCCGGTGAACCCAAAGGTCAGTCATTTGGTTCATGGGTGGGCTCGTGTATCCGTTCAACGCGTTCACTGCAAGGATGTCCATTGGGGTAGCATCGTGCGGCCCGGCCATCGTCCGGTCGAACAATTCCATCACCGCGGGATATTCCTTTTTATAGCTCGATATCGCCGCAAGAACCTCCTCATCGGAAAAACAACGCTTGTCGGGAAGCCTAAGCGGCATGGCGGGTCTCCTATTGGCTGGGGTTTACGCAGTCGAATATCCTTCTCATCGGTCCCACCGGCTCCGGTAAAACTCTGCTCGCTCACACCTTGGCCAAGATGCTCGACGTTCCCTTCGCCATCGTGGACGCCACCACGCTCACTGAGGCCGGCTACGTCGGCGAGGACGTCGAAAACATCATCCTCAAGCTTCTTCAGGCCTCCAACGGCGACGTCACTCGCGCCCAGCAGGGCTACATCTACATTGACGAGATCGACAAGATCGGCCGCAAGGACGAGAATCCCTCCATCACCCGCGACGTCTCCGGTGAAGGCGTGCAGCAGGCCCTGCTCAAGATTCTCGAGGGCACCGTCGCCAACGTTCCTCCGCAGGGCGGCCGCAAGCAT
>CAWAEU010000009.1:0-10771 GCA_963780975.1 uncultured Acidobacteriaceae bacterium
GGAGAATTATTTCCCCGCGGAGAGCAAGCAGAAGACGGTGCAGATGGTTCATGACATTGAAGGCGCGATGGACAGGAATATCGGCACGCTGACGTGGATGAGCCCGGAGACCCAGGCCAAGGCCAGGGAGAAACTGCACATGGTTGCGGACAAGATCGCGTATCCGGACCACTGGCGGGACTACTCGAAGTTGACGGTGGTGCGCGGAGACCTGCTGGGCAATGCGATGCGGGCTACGGAGTTTGAGAACCACAGGCAGCTGGGGAAGATTGGCAAGCCGGTAGATCGCGGAGAGTGGTTTATGTCGCCGCCAACCATCAATGCGTATTATGACCCGAGCATGAACGACATCAACTTTCCGGCGGGAATACTGCAGCCGCCATTTTTTGATGTGAACGCGACTGATGCGGAGAACTACGGCCATATCGGGGCGGTGGTGGGCCACGAGCTGACGCACGGTTTCGACGACCAGGGACGGCAGTTTGACGGCAATGGGAATCTTGCCGACTGGTGGACGGCGGAGGATGGCAAGAAGTTTGACGCCATGACCGACTGCGAAGTGAAGGAGTATGGCGGCTTTACAGCGGATGGCGTGAAGCTGAACGGCAAGCTTGAACTGGGCGAGAACACGGCGGACAACGGTGGATTGCGCCTTGCATACATGGCCTTTTTGGGGGATGCAAAGCGCAAAGGCATCGACCTGAATGCAAAAGATGCGAATGGATTTACGGCGTCGCAACAGTTCTTCCTGGCGTATGGACAGAATTGGTGTGGCGGCATGCGCCCGGAGATGGAACGGATGGTGGTGCAGACCGATGGGCACTCGCCGGAGGAGTTTCGCATCAAGGGCGTGGTGCAGAACATGCCGGAGTTTGGCCGGGCATTCGGATGCAAGACAGGGCAGCCGATGATGCCTGAGAATGCCTGCCACGTTTGGTAGCTACGGATGAGCGGGAAGGAAAGAGTGAAGTGGCGGCGATTATCGATTTACGTTCGGATACGGTGACTCGGCCATCGCTGGAGATGCGTGCGGCGATGGCGGCGGCGGAGGTGGGGGACGACGTTTATGGCGAAGACCCCACGGTGAATCTGCTGGAGCGGCGCGCGGCGGAGGTTTTTGGTCGCGAAGCGGCGCTGTTTGTTCCTACGGGGACGATGGGGAACCAGATTGCGATTCGACTGAGTACGCAACCGGGGCAGGAGGTGGTTGCCGAGTCGCGTGCGCACATTCTGGATTGGGAGATGGCCACCACGGCAGTTTTTTCAGGATGCCTGGTGAGGGCTGTTGCGGCCGAGCGGGGAATTTTGACATGGAAAGATATTGAGCCGGTGCTGCAGGCGCGCGGGGCGTTTCGCGCTGCTACCGGGCTGATTGAGTTGGAGAATACCGCAAATCTTGCCGGCGGAACGGTTACGCCGCTGGCGGTGATGGAGGAGATTTGGGAAAAAGCAAAAGAACGCAAGCTGCCTGTGCATCTGGATGGTGCGCGTATTTTTAATGCGGCAACGGCGCTGGGTGTGGATGTGAAGAAGCTGACGCGCGGCTTCGATACGGTGATGTTTTGTTTGTCAAAGGGACTGGGTGCGCCGGTGGGGTCGATGCTGGTTGGGTCGGCGGAGTTGATGGAGAGAGCGAGGATTTTTCGCAAAGCGCTGGGCGGGGGAATGCGGCAAGTGGGCGTGCTGGCGGCGGCGGGGCTGATTGCGCTGGAACAGGGACCGGCACGGTTGCATGTGGATCACGCCAACGCGCGGCTGATTGCGGAGGCGCTTTCACACGTCGATGACGTTGTGATCGATCTGGATTCGGTGGAGACGAATATTGTTGTGTTCAGGGTGACCGGCGGGGTGAGCGCGAAGGGCGTGGTGGCGCGGCTCAAGGAGCGCGGGATTTTGATCAGCGCGTTTGGGGTGGATGCGATTCGGCTTGTTACTCATCTTGATGTGGATCGCGGCGCTTGTGTGGTTGCGGCGCAGGCGATTGCTGAGGAGATTGAGGCGGCTTGAAAGCTTCAGGCGGGGTTTAGAATTTCGCTGCGTTCCTTAAAGTCTGCAAAGACGAATCCATCTCTGTTTACTACTTCTCCTGGTTCGAGAATTACTGGGGACGTGAACATTGGGCCGGCGTAGGCGCAGGTATGAAACTCGCCGCGCTCGGCGCAGGGGTCGATTTCCGGGGGCAGATCATCGAGTAAGGCGGCGTCGTATTCGCGGCCGGCGAAGGAGGCGGGGAGTTGATTGGTATCCACGCAAACTACTTTTGCGCGCAGGCCGCCGGCTATCATCTCGCGGGCAAGTGATGCGGTTGGGATTTGCCATAGAGGGAACAAAGGCTCGAGGCCGGTGGGCTGCAATTGTTTTTCGCGATAGGCGCGGACGTCGGGCAGGAAGAGATCGCCAAAGGCTACGGCATCGACGTGCTCGCTGATGGCGCGGTCGCAGACTTCGCTCATGCGTTGCTCATAGATTTCGTTGGAGCATGGCCAGGGCAGGGGCACGACCCATAACGGCAGGCATGCGGCTGTGGCCTGAGCTTCAAGAACGGAGAGACGGGTGCCGTGCATGGCTACGCGCTGGAACTCGGTGTTCAGTGTGGTGAGCAGGCCGACCAGTTCAATATCGGGTTGACGGCGCAGGACGTGGAGCGCCCATGCACTGTCTTTGCCGCTGCTCCAGGACAATAGAACGCGTTTCATTCTGCCTCTGCAAACTCCGCTTAGCTGATTTCTATTACGTCGGTGGCTGCTGCTGCTGAGGCTTCGGCTTGCACCATCAGCTTTTGGGCTATGGCGTAGAATTCGGCGGCTTGCGGGCTATTGGGGCCGGCCAGGGCTACGGGCAGGCCGTGATCGCCGCCTTCGCGGATGGCGGGCACGAGCTCGATGGCTCCCAGGAAGGGGATGCTGAACTGCTGTGCGGTGCGCTCGGCTCCGCCACGGGAAAAGATGTCGATCTCCTTGTGGCAGTGCGGGCAGGTGAAGTGGCTCATGTTTTCTACGATGCCGAGCACGTCGACATTGACCTGGGCAAACATCTCGATGGCCTTGCGCGCGTCCTGAAGGCTGACGTCGCTGGGTGTGGAGACGACAACGGCGCCGGTGAGGGGAACGGTTTGGACAAGTGAGATGACTACGTCGCCGGTGCCTGGAGGCAGATCGACGATGAGGTAGTCGAGCTCGCCCCAATCGACCTGCTGGAGAAACTGGCGGATGATCTGGTGGAGCATGGGGCCGCGCATGACCAGAGGCTTGTCGCCGGGGGAGATGTAACCGATGGAGATGGTCTTGATGCCGTGGGTGAGGTTGGGTTCGATGCGGTTTCCTTCGCCAACCTTTGGCTGCTGCGATGAGCCCATCATGAGCGGAACGTTGGGGCCGTAGATGTCAGCATCGAGAAGGCCTACGCGCTGACCGAGCCGCGAGAGGGCGATGGCCAGGTTGACGGCGACGGTGGTTTTGCCTACTCCGCCTTTGCCGGAACCGACGGCGACGATTTTAGAGACGCCGGGTAATGCTACGGGGGAAGGCATGGCTGGTGAATGCGCCATAGTGATTTGATGCTCCTTTTTTTAAAAGCTTCGATGGTTTTGTTTTGTGGTATCCCACCCTTGACGCGATGAAACTGCGTCAAGGATGGGCACCCGGATTTTATTCGATTGCCGGCTTTCCCTCGGCGGTGGTGAGTTTGGCTTCTTTGCGGCGGGCGGCCTCTCGTTCGCGGTGTTCGCGGCGGCGCAATGCATCTTCGTAGCGGCGAATTTCATCGGGAGTTTCAGGAAGCAGTGGAGGAACTTTTTGGCGATGGCCCTGATTGTCGATGGCTACAAAGACCAGGTAGGCGCTGGCTACGTGCACGATCACTCCGGTGCGGGTGTTCTCTGCCCAGACTTTTACGCCCACCTCCATGGAGGTGGAAAAGGCGCGGTTGACGCTGGACTTGAGGGTGAGCAGGTCGCCGAGTTGCACGGGACGGATGAAGTCAATGTGGTCCATGGCGGCGGTGACGATGTTGGCGTGCGAGTGACGGTAGGCGGCCATGGCGCCGGTGAGATCAATGAAATGCATGAGGCGCCCGCCGAGCAGGTTGCCAAGGATATTGGTGTCGTTGGGCAGAATGATCTCAGTCATCTCCGACTGGGAGCTGGCTACGTTGCGCGCAATTTGGGCGGTTTGGGTGGAACTCATTTTGGTCTTACTCCAATCTTGGCTGCCGGTGTGGGCGCTGTTGCCAACAGATACAATGGAACTGATGGCGGCCAGGCGGCTTGGCGAGGCGAATTTGGCCAAGCCTCCTGTTCCAGTTTCGGCAATCGCAGCCAAATGTGCAAATCCCCCACGGGCGGCCTGGAGCAAAAGGCGGCCGTAGATGAGTAAAAATGGATAAATTAGCAGGACTGAAAGAGATTCTGGCACTGGACCCAAAAAGCAACCTGGCCCGTTATGGGTTAGCCATGGAACTGGCCGGCAGCGGCCAGACTGAGGCGGCGCTCAAAGAGTTTGACACGCTGCTTGAAAACGATCCGGATTACACGGCAGGCTACTTTATGGCGGCGCAGACGCTGGCCAATGCGGGCAAGACGGAAGAGGCGATTGAGCGGCTGAAGGCTGGAATTGCGTGCGCAGCCCGCAGCGACAACCGCCATGCGGTGAGCGAGATGCAGGCCATGCTGGACGTGCTGAGCGCATAGGTTTATGGGTGCTCGCAGGTGCCCTATTGTCTGCTTGTGACGGATTAGCGCTGGTTTCGGCTTTCCCTAATACTTTCTTTATTGATGCAGCATCTATACTTAGATTATGGCGAAGTATTCGATCGTTGTGCCGTTCCATAACGAAGAGGAAAACGTTACCGCTTTATATGCGCGCCTGAAGCAGGTGATGGAACAGGTAGGCGAGAGTTTCGAGCTGGTGCTGGTGGAGGATGGGTCAAGCGACCGCACCTATAAGCTGCTGGAAGAGATAGCCGCTGTGGATAGCCGGGTTCTGGTGGTGAAGCTGCGGCGGAATTTCGGACAGACTTCAGCGCTGGCGGCGGGATTTGACCATGCCACGGGCGAATTTATTCTGGCCATGGACGGCGATCTGCAGCACGATCCCAACGATATTCCCGCGTTTTTGGAAAAGCTGGAAGAAGGCTACGACGTGGTTTCAGGCTGGCGCAAAGAGCGTGTGGACAGTTTGCTGCTGCGGCGCATTCCTTCGCGCTGCGCTAACTGGCTGATGGCGTGGCTCTCGGGCGTGGACATTCACGACTTTGGAACGACTTTCAAGGCTTATCGGCACGAGGTAATCCAGAATATTCCGCTCTACGGCGAGATGCACCGCTTTATTCCCGCGCTGGCGAGCTGGTATGGCGCATCGATCTGCGAGATCCCCATCAAGCACATGAATCGCGAGCGGGGCAAGAGCCACTATGGCATCGGGCGGACCTTCAGCGTTTTTTTTGACCTGATGACGATTCGATTTTTGCTGAAGTACATGAGCAGGCCGCTGCACTTTTTTGGCGGCTTTGGAGCGTTGGGGATTTTGGCGGGCAGTGCGATCTCCGCGGTGTTGCTGGGCATGAAGATCCTGAATCCTCAACGGAGCCTGATGGAATTGCACGGACCGATGTTTGTGATTGGAGCGGTGCTGATTGTTGCCGGCCTGCAGATGCTGGCCATCGGCATGCTGGGCGAGCTGCAGGTGCGGCATTTTCACGCCAGCCAGAATCGCACACCGTATGCAGTGGACCGCATTGTTCGCCTGATTTCTGCCGAAGAGCAGAGCATGATGTCGGAAGGGCGAGAGGATAGGTTTTAAAAAGCAGGGACCAGGGACTAGGGAATAGGGACTAGAAAAGCTCCGCTACGGCGGGGCTTGTTTTTTGTGCTGGATGTGAAACGCATTGCGCTTGCAGCGGGTGGGTCTTAGGGTTGATTCTTACCGTGATATGAAAGCCATCCGGATAAACCATACAGGCGGGCCAGAAGTTCTTGAGATGGCCGAACTTCCAATTCCCCAGCCGGGCGCGGGGCAGGTGTTGATGCGCATTGAGGCTACCGGGGTCAACTTCATCGAAATTTATTTTCGCAAGGGCGTTTATAAGGCGGCTTTGCCGATGACGCCGGGCAGCGAGGCGGCGGGCACCGTGGAGGAGCTTGGTCCCGGGGTGACGGGATTTGCGGCTGGAGATGCGGTTGCGTCGACGAGCGTGCTGGGAAGTTATGCCGAGTATGCGCTGGTTCCGGCGGCACAACTGGTGAAGGTGCCTGAAGGGTTGAGCATGGAGCAGGCCGCCGCGGCCATGCTGCAAGGGATGACGGCGCATTATTTATCGCACTCTACATTTCCGCTAAAGGCTGGTGATACAGCGCTGGTTCATGCAGGGGCCGGCGGCGTGGGGTTGCTGCTGACGCAGATGGCGGTGCGGCTGGGCGCTAAAGTTATCAGCACGGTTTCTACGCCGGCAAAGGCTAAGTTGTCGCGCCAGGCGGGGGCTGCGCACGTGATTAATTATGCCGAGCAGGAGTTTGAGCCGGAGGTGAAGCGGCTGACCGGCGGCAAGGGCGTGGACGTGGTTTATGACTCGGTGGGCAAGACAACTTTTGATGGCAGCCTGAATTGTTTAAGGCCGCGCGGGATGCTGGTGCTGTTTGGCGCATCAAGCGGACCGGTGCCGCCGTTCGACTTAATCCAGTTGAGCAGCAAGGGATCACTGTTTATTACACGGCCTACGATGTGGCACTACATTGCTACGCGGGAAGAGCTGGAGTGGAGGGCCGGAGATGTGCTGCGATGGGCGGCGAAGGGTGAACTCAAATTGCGGACGGAGCACATTTATCCGCTGGCTGAGGCTGCGCAGGCGCAGACGGATTTGGAAGATCGGAAGACTACGGGGAAGATATTGCTGGAGCCGTGAAAAAGGCAGTGAATGAGTGAACCAGTAAATGAGTGAATCAGTGAACCAGTTGCTGAATGCTTCAGTCCTCGATTTTGAGATTTGAGAGTGCATTCACTCTGAACGGTAAATTTATTGGAACAAAATCATGAATCAAATTTCTATTAGCGCTGATGATCGCGTGTTTGTGCTTACTGGGGCGGGGATTAGCGCGGAGAGTGGGTTGCCTACTTTTCGCGCTTCGGATGGGTTGTGGGCTGGACATTCGATTGAGGATGTTTGTACGCCGGAGGCCTGGACGCTGAATCCGGCGCTGGTGTGTGAGTTTTATTCAGGGCGGCGGGCGGATGGGGCTAAGGCTGAGCCGAATCCGGCGCACGTTGCGCTGGCTGAGTTGGAGGCACGGCTGGGGGATCGATTCTTTTTGTGCACGCAGAATGTGGACGATTTGCATGAGCGGGCGGGGTCAGTGAGGCTGGTGCATATGCACGGCGAACTGGCCAAGTCGCGCTGCGAGCGAGAGTGCGGGCGGGCGCCGGTTGAGGATCATGCGATCTATCGCAGCCTGGACGAGGTTGGCCGTTGCGCCTGCGGAGGACGGATGCGGCCACACATTGTTTTCTTCGGCGAGATTCCGCTGGAGATGGATCGGATTCAGAAGGAGATTGGCAAGGCGACCCTGATGGTGGTGGTGGGCACTTCAGGGTCGGTTTATCCGGCGGCTAACTTTGTGCATTGGGCGCGGCAGGGCGGGGCGCGCACGGTTTATGTGGGACCGGAGAAGCCGCTGAATGCCGCGGCGTTTACGCATGTGGTTGAGGGTAAGGCCGGGGTGGTGTTGCCGGGTTTGTTTGGGATTTAGCGGTGTTAGCTGATGGCGAGTTAGCCTTATAGCTGCGACTTAATCGGACAATCCGATCAGAACAGGATTAGAGAAGGAGACTCCTGTCAAAATGAAGATCAAGCAAATGATCAAGCGCGTGCTGCCCTTGTCATGGCAAAAGTCTCTACTCTCCCTCATGCATCCATGCAAAAGAAAAATTGCACAGTTTGAGCGGCGCCTGTTTGAAGCAATGGGGTATAAAGTAGCCCAGAAATCCGATTACTTTTCACCACTGCCCACATTATCTGCCCTGGAAAGGAAGGAACAACGCTGGAACAGGCCCAGTGCCATGGCCGGTGTCAGGTGCGATGTCGATCTGTTCAAACGCAGGCTTGGGGAACTTATCAAGAAGTACGCGGACGAACTTAGCGCCCTGCCTTCCTATGACGAGATATTTTTGATGGGTTTCGGGGTGGGTTACACCGAGTTTGACGCCCAACTGCTCTACATGATGATTCGAGAGACGAAGCCCCGGCGCTACCTGGAAGTGGGCAGCGGAGTATCTACCTATTACTGCAGTCTTGCCGCACTGCAGAATGCAAAGGAAGGACATCCGCTGACGATCCGATGTATTGAGCCTTACCCATTCGAGAAGCTGAGATTGATGCCGGGGATCGATATTGTGCAAAGCGAGGTTCAAGACATCGAGGCGGAGGTTTTCACGCAACTGGAGGAGAATGATGTATTTTTTATCGACTCCAGCCACGTGTTAACAATCGACGGCGATATTCCCTTTCTCTTTCTCGAAATTCTTCCGCGCCTCAGGAAAGGCGTGCTGATTCACGTCCATGATGTTCCTTTTCCATACAACATTCCCTACCCCGCTGAACACTGGGTGTTATGCAGGGATGATGATTCTCCCTACTGGCCGATGTTCTGGAACGAAGCGATGTTTCTGCAGGCTTTTATGGCGTACAACACCGCTTTTGAAATCGAGATGTCTACGCCGATGATCCGTCACTTCGACGAGTCGTTTCTGGTTGCGAATGTTCCTAGTTACAAGCCAGTGAAGCAGCAGCCGAACACCTTTAGCTCGATCTGGATTCGAAAGGTCGGCTGATCGTATGCGGCTGATTCTTTTTCCCTTCAGCTTCGCGGTCCAGCCTGGCTCGTTTGGGAACTTCAATTAAATCCTGCTCGTGAGCGGCGCGATGCACTTCGGTTTGCGCCGGGCGCAAAGTTCCTGGCGTGGTTTGCATTTTTTTCCCTTTCTATTTCTGTTTGAGTGAAATGTGTGCTGGTTTTTGCAGCTAGTTACCATATAGTTACGGGATGGTTACCACTGGGTAGGGGGTAGGGGGGTGCGATCCGCTGTTTGCGGAACACGCTTTTTGGTTCGAGTTGGTTAAGTGGAGGCTAAAAGCAACTGCAAAAGCAATTGCAAAAGCAACTGCAAAAGCAACTACAAAAGCAGCCGCAGGTCCTTCGACTCCCCGTTCGCTGCGCTCAGGGTCGCTCAGGATGACAAACAATTTTTGAGTCGCTCAGGATGACAAACCATTTTTAAGTCGCTGAGGATGACAGGCTATTTTTTTGAGCGGGAGTTGATGAACTGTTTGCGGCGGAAGCGAAGGCCGGTCCAGTCTTCGTCGATGGCAATGGAGCGGACGGTATCGAAGCCCGCTTTATTGAGCGCGGCCCAGCCGGTGTCGCGGTTGAAATCGCATTTATATTTTTTTGATGCGCCTTTGGGATAGGCGAACCAGACGATGGCGTCGCCCTTGGCCCTGGCGGCAATTTGCGGGGCGAGGGCGTCAACTTCGGCCTGGCGGGTGACAAAGGCTACAGAGAAGTGAATCTCGGGGACGGAGTCGAGATGACGGTTGATGGTGATTACGGGCAGACGAGAGAGTTCACGGTCGAAGCTCTCGGGTGCGTTGAGGATGAGGATCTGCTGGTGATCTTTGAGGTTGAGTTTTTCGAAGAGTGTGGCCATGGATTTTTATATTAATCGGATTTTGGAAATAATCTGCAAACTATTTTTTGTGGAGATGGTTGGGATTAAGTCCATAAAACGCTGTAGATAGGTGGAGCTATTCCACCCTAGGCGCAAAAACAAAAACGCGCCGAGGGTGGGGCACCGGGTATGAGTGGGAGTGTTTGCCTTTCCCATGTCTCAGAATCGAGACATGGGGCAACCAATATTGTGGCGTGGTTAGAAGTGGAAGCGGTAGCGGAGTTCGGCGGAGAACATTCTGGGATCATTCCAGTGGAAGCCGCCAATGGTTACGGAGTTATCCTGCAAGACGCGGTGGTTGGTTACATTGATGGCGGTGACGGAGAGCTTCAAGCGGTCGCCTATGTTGTGGCCGGCGGAGGCGTCGAAGGTGGTGTGCACGGGTAGATAGTTGCCGTTGTACGGGCCTTCATTAGCGCCGGCGAGGCCGTTGGAGAAGCCGGTGCCGTAGTAGACGTTGGTGGCAAACCAGGTGTGCAGGGGCAGGTTGGCCGTGAAGCCGGTGTTGAGGGTGTCGCGCTGGTCGTGGTCGAGGGAGATGTAGCTGGGGCCGAGGTCGCAGGCGGGATCGGTGGAAATGCTGCAGACAAATCCGCCGATGATGTTGCCGCGCTGCTGGGCGATTTGATTGGAGTAGGTGAGATGAAATTGGCCCAGGCGCGCCAGCTCGGGCGAGCGAAGGGTCATTTCCCAGGCGCGAATAGGGCGCCATCGACGGCGATGGGGAAGTACATATTCGATTCGCCGAGGTTGGAGTGGTCAAGGAAGTTGTTGACGCGATTTTTGAAGGTGTCAATGTCGAGCGACCAGCCTTTGTAGGGGATGAGAATGCCGAACTGGTGTTCTTCGTCACGTTCGGAGGGTAGTGGCGTGAAGGCGTTTTCTCCGCCGCCCAGGCCGCCGGCGTAGTTGAGCACGGAGCTGGAGACGGTGAGCAGGGGCGCGGGCTGGAAGAAATGGCCGTAAAAGCCGCGCAGGACCCAGCGCAGGCGGGGAATTTCGACGGTTGCGCCGATGCGGGGGTAGATGGCGGATTCGTCGTATCCGCCGTTGTA
>CAWAEU010000010.1:0-17638 GCA_963780975.1 uncultured Acidobacteriaceae bacterium
CGCGTACACCTGGCCCAATGCCTCGCCCAGCGCGCCATCCGTGGCCCGCACGCACCGCTTCCAGCGGTCCCTCTGTTTCGGCGTGCCGATCAGCGTATGCCCATAAAAAGCAAAATGTTCTTCATCCAATGCCGAGGGCAGCGTGTAGCTCGGCACCCCGTTGATCAGTTGCCAGCGCAAATAGGTCTTGATCGTGTCCAGATCGGTAGTCTGAATCACCGCGTTCAGGCCCTTGAAAAAATCCGGGGTCGCCACGTTCAAGTCGCTGATAGCGGGCGTGCCTGTATCAGCAAAGAAATCCGGCCACGCAATCACCGGCGTCAGCTCCGCCAACTGCTTCACTGTCATGGGGTGGTATATATTCTTCGGATCGCGCCTCGATGTCACGTCCATTGACACCTTTGCCAGCGCCGTCTCCAGTTCCATAATCTTCTTCGCGTCGCTCGCCGCCGCATCATCCTTCTCGCCCAGCAGCTTCAGCATATTTCCAATATGCTGCACATACTCCTGCCTGATCTTCTCGTCCGCTGCGCCCGTGCGCAGATAGTAGTCGCGCTCTGGCAATCCCAGCCCACCCTGGTCCACAAGGGCAATCTGTTTCCGCGCGTCCTTGAAATCCTGCTGCTCGCCATAATTCAGAAACGCGGCCACGTTGATCAATTGATAGTGCGCCAGCAGCCCCGTCAATTCGCTCTTGCTCTTGAGCGCCGCAATGCGGTCAAACTCTGCCTTGAGCGGCTTCAGCCCGGCTGCCTCAACCGCATCCTTGTTCATGCACGTCGCATAATAGTCGCCCGTCTTCTGCTCGTTCGGCGTCCGCGAAGCATTGTCCGCCTCCACCTTTTCAAGCAGCGAGTGCAGCACATATTCCGTGTGCTCAAAGAGGATATAGAAAGCTCCATAACCAGGCATATCCGCAGGGGTTGGATACACTTTTGAAAAATTCCCGCAAGCGTACTGCGCAAAGTCGACGCAGGCATCAGCCTTAGTGTCCATGAAACGCGTGTCCAGCCCGGACGGCAACTGCGGACTCTTCTCCACACTCACCGCCGCCTTCTCCTGTGCGCTAACCGCCGCAACGTTGATTACGCAAGACGCACCAAGCAATGCGCCCACAACAAAAATTCCCGCAAATGTCCTCATAACTCTCCTGACCTCTCTTTGACCTCTGACCACTATTCCCTATTCCCTAATCCCTGGTCCCTGTCTCTACGGTATTTGCCCCATCGGCAGTTCCATCACCGGCGTCCGCTTCCCATCCTTCACCGCATAAGCCCACAGTCCGTGAAAATTCTCTCTCAGTGCCGGCTGCATCTTCAGCAGCGCGCTCATCACGGCAATCGCCTCTGTATGCATCGCGGCCGGATCGGTCACTCCCGTCGATTCGTACGCAACCCCCAAATCGGCCTGGCGCAGCGAAGCGTCCAAAGCCACCGCGTCAATCTTCCACACACGATCGCCGTCATGCAGCGTATACGGAAATCCATCCTGCGGAGATCCCTTAATCTGCGCCTGCTCCGCCGCCAGCTTATCCAGATTCGTCGAAGACAGAAAATCCACCGGCACTTGCAGATACCTGGCCGCCTCATAGCAGTACCACGCGCTCCACGGCTGCCCTTCCTTGGCCAGTTCACGCGCCCGCGTCCAGTACCAAACCCCGTCGTGCCCGTTAAAGTTTCCTTGCCGCACGGTCAGCCCGGCCAGTTTCCATCCCGCATCAGCCCCGTTTCCATCCCAGGCCAGCACCAGTCCCCATTGCCCGCCCATCGCAGCTCCAGCCGCATCTCCCAGCACCACCGCGTAACGGCCCGGCGGCAGCGCATGCAGGCTGATGGTCACGGTCAGCGAGCCGTCTTTATTGCTGCAAAAAAATTGCCTGTCTGAGGGCGCCACAAGGCTCGTTGCATCCAGCAGATACGCATTCCGCAGTTGCACCTGCCCGCCTTTCACCAGCGGCGCGGCCTGCTCCACCGCATCGCGAATACCCGGCCATTCCGGCTTCTCAGCCGGCAGCAGGTCGATCAGCAGTGCGGCATAATCCTGCTGCACCAGGGCCTCCGAGAGCCGTCCCCCAACCGCCACCAGCGCATCGCGATCCTGCGGCAACAGCTCCGCCTGCGTGGTGCAATTCACGGCCCAGCTCCACGCCGGCAAAGCCAGCAAACCCGCGGCAACCCAAAACTTCAAGCCCCAAAACGTCCAATAATGACGCATCCCGGGTAAATCCTCTCCACCCTCTGAAACTCTTTTCGAGCGTCCGCGGGCCACTGTTAGTCTAGTACATAGAGCGGCAGCGGATTGCCGTCGTCCCGCGCAATAACCAGCCCGGGGGATACAATTCCCATGCACACATTGATCCCGCACCCATACCAACCCGCACCAAGCCACACCGCGCGGAAACCGCTTCCCCGGTGCGTTCAAATTCCTCTTGTCATGCTGGCCTCAATCGCGGCCCTTCTTGCAATCCAATCGTGTACCCACAAGCCCGCTGCCCAGAAGTCCACCGCGCAAACGTCTTCAAAACCTGCAGCAGCCACGCCTTCGCAGCCCCCGGCGTCTGCCGCTGCACGGGCTTCAGCGACCACGTCTTCAAAGCCCCAGGTGCCTGCCACATCGCAGGCTTCAGCGCCTGCTTCTGCAACGCCCTCAGCCTCCACATCTTCGAAGCCCGCGACGCCCGCCTCTTTAAAGCCCACCGCATCGGTACGCAAGTCGGTTCATAGGCGCAAGCGCCCCAGCATTGCAAGAGCCGCCTTGATGGTTCAGCCGGCTCCCGTAACTCCTCCCACGCCTGAGCCGCCGCACTGGCCCATCAACGACAGGCCCGGCGAAGCCTCCGTCATCTGGGATAGCCATGGCCTCCTTATCGCCGCACAAAACTCCAGCCTGAAGCAGATTATGAATGATGTTTCCACCGTCACCGGAACAAAAATCGAGGGCTTGAGTACTGACCAGCGAGTCTTTGGTGCATACGGCCCGGGAAAGGCGCGCGAGGTCCTCTCTAAACTTCTTGAGGGAACCGATTACAACGTACTCATGATCGGCGACCAGGGCGGGGGAACACCGCGGCAGATCGTGCTTTCCACCCGCGGCGGCGCAACTACGCCGCCTCCTGCAAATGCTAATAACATGCCGGCCCCCATCGAAGAAGAGGAGGCCTCACCGGACGAAAACCCCGATGAATCCAATCCCCGCAGGCCCAATCGTCACGGCAACTTCGAACCCGGCGGCCACACTCCTCCGCCTCCGCCGTTCTAGTCCAACTCGATCGCAGTTTTCGTTAGCCAGATCTCGCCTCGTATATCCTTCTGATTGTTTCGATTTGTATCAGGGCATCGACTTCAGTCGTGCCGAAATGGCAACAAAAACGATCAGGGCTTTAGCCCCTGAGGGAATGATTTTTTAAACTGATTCACTACCGATTTTTAAGGCCCGCTGCAACCGGCATCTGTAAACTTGCATTAGTAAACGCATCCCTCCACCTCCGGGGTATCCCTATGCTGCTTGCCAATCTCCGCCAGCAAGTCCTGCACGCCAATCAGGAGATTGCCCGCCGCGGCCTCGCTCCCCACACCTTCGGCAACGCCAGTGGCATCGACCGCTCCGGCCGGGAACCTCTTGTCGTCATCAAACCCAGTGGCGTCGACTACGCTACCCTCACTGCCGCCGATCTCGTCGTCTCTAACCTCGACGGCAAAATCGTCGAAGGCTCCCTGCGACCCTCCAGCGATCTCGATACCCACACAACCCTTTACCGCGAATTCCCCCAGATCGACGGCATCGTCCACACCCACTCTGAATTCGCTACCTCCTGGGCGCAGGCGGGTCGCCCCATTCCCTGCCTCGGCACCACCCACGCCGATTATTTCCACGGCCCCGTTCCGGTCACCGACCCCCTCACCGCCGAAGAGGTCGCCGACGATTACGTTCGCTCCACCGGATTAGTCATCGTCCGCCGTTTTCGCTCCGCGGGTCTCGATCCACTCGCCGTTCCCGGAGTCCTGGTTGCCGGCCATGCCCCCTTTGTCTGGGGCAAAACCGCCGCTGAAGCCGTCGAGCATGCAGACGTTCTCGAGTACATTGCCCGCCTCGCCTTCCGCAGCGTGCTCCTCGGCGCATCCCAGTCCGGCATACCCGAGTACGTCTCCGAGCACCACTACCTCCGTAAACACGGCCCCAAAGCCAGTTACGGCCAGCTCTGACAACAAATATCTAACCCGCCCAAGCAACGGCATCTGAGGCAAATCACCGTTACAAATTTTGCTGATTTCGTCGCCAGGACCGGTGTAACCTCCCTCCCAACCAAAATCTACTGTTTTACATAGTTCGATTCCTTTCGGCGTATGCCGTATACTGTTTTCTGCATTATCCACATAAATTGCCCCAACCGTGGTTGACCTTTCACGGAACCTGGAGTCTCTATCTCGCGTATTCTCAATCGATTGCCTATAAGACCCCAGCCAGTGCACAAGAGTAACCCGCATGGCAATCGACGTGCTACTAATTTGGTGTTTTAGGGCGTTTCCCTATGGAAACAAGTCTTTTCAACCGTTTGCAGGCGACTCTGCTGGCTGTGGCTACGGTCGGCCTGTTCCTGCTTGCGGCTTTAAATCTTGTTGAGGAACGCCAGTTCCAGCAGCCCGTCGATGGGGTTTGGTGGCGCGAAGCACCCGGCGGCCTTGAAGCCGATAAAGTTCTTCCCAACAGCCCCGGCCAGCGCGCAGGCATTCAGGCCCACGACTTGCTCACCGGAGCTCAGGAACTGCCCGACACCTCAGCCCAGCACACTGATACGCAGGACCTGCTCAATGATGTAAAGCCGCTTCCCCAGGCCCAGCCTCAAAGCTCTGGCCAAACCGACCTTGAATCGAAACCGCTGCTTCCCAAATCCAGCTACACGCCCATCGCGCGGCTGGCCGACCTCGATCGTGTGCTCTATCGTGCCGGAATCTACGGCAAGGCAGGCTACCAAATCACCCGCGACGGCATCCGTCTCGACAGGCCCGTAGTCGTCATTCCCGAGCCACTTGACCGCAGCCTGGCCATGGGACTCCGCCTCATCGGCCTCATCTATCTGGCCATCGGCATCTACGTTCTCTTCCGCCGCTGGACCGCTCCCCGCGCCACTCACTTCTATCTCTTCTGCCTGGTCTCCTTCGCCCTCTACTCCCTCAAGTACACCGGCAGCTTCGGCACCCTCGACTGGACCGTCTTCTGGTGCAATGTACTGGCTGAATCCCTGCAGCCGGCGCTCTTCCTGCACTTTGCCCTCAGCTTCCCTGAGGAACGCCTTAAGCAAATCCGCCGCCGCTGGCTTCTTCCCCTCGTCTACGCACCCGGCGCAGGGCTTCTTGGCCTATGGCTCTGGGCTATTGAAACCCGCCAGGCTACCGGCTTGCTGATGCACCGGCTCAACCAGACCAGCACCGCCTACGACGCCGTCTTCTACATCCTCGCCGCCACTCTCTTCCTGCGCAGTTACAGCCGCGCTGACACGCCTCTACTGCGCCAGCAGTTGAAGTGGCTCACCCGCGGCACTCTGCTTGCCGTCGTCCCCTTTACGCTCTTTTACGCCGTTCCCTTTCTTCTCGACCTCAACGTGCCCAGCCTGCTCACCAACATTGCAGGCTTCTCCATCATCTTTCTGCCCCTCACCTTCAGCTGGGCCATCGTCCGCTACCGCCTGATGGATACCGACCTGATCTTCAAGCGCGCCCTGGCATATACGCTGGCCACGGCCTTGATACTCGGCTCCTACTTCGGCATCATCGCCCTGGTCACCCTGTTTGTTCACACTCGCCTGCCCGACAAAGTTCGCGAGTGGGGCCTGTTGCTCTCCATTCCCGTCGTCGCCGCCATTCTCGATCCCCTCAAGCGCAGAATTCAGGGCTGGGTCGACCGCGCCTTTGACCGCCATCGCTACGACTACCGCAAACCTCTGGTTGAATTCGGCCGCGGCCTCAGTTCTGAGACCGATCTCCAGGCCCTGCTCGAATCCATCGTCGAGCAGCTCCCGCGCACCCTTCTCGTCGCCCGCGTAGCGGTTTTCATGGTTCAGGACTCCGGCCACTTGCGCCTCGCCGCATCCCATGGCCTGCCCGCCGAAGCTTGCAACGCTCAGGATCGCCTCGCCCTCGGCTTCCTTGACTTTGACCAGGCCAGCGCCCACTCCCACATCTTCCTTGAGAATGCTCAGGCCGCCTTGCATCTGCCTCGTGACCAGCAGCGCGCCGCCGCCCTGCTCGACCTTAACTACTATCTCCCTTGCCGCGTAGCCGCCGGTCAAACGCAGGCTAGCGACGCCACTCCCTTCAGCCAGGCCGCCATGCGCACCATAGCCGTCATCGGCCTCGGCCGCACCATCGGCGGTGACTTCCTCTCCAGCGAAGACGTCGAGCTGCTTGAATCTCTCGCCAGCTACATCGGCATCGCCCTCCAGAACGCCAGCCTCTACTCTCGCCTTGAAGCCAAAATCGGCGAGTTCGAGCGCCTCAAGGAGTTCAACGAAAACATCGTCGAATCAATCAACGTCGGCATCCTCGCCCTCACACTCGACGACCGCATCGAAAGCTGGAACGCGCAAATGGAGGCCATGTACGCCCTAAGCCGCGCCGAAGCCATCGGCCAGCTGCTGCAAAGCGTCTTCCCGCCTGAATTTATTGAAGCTCTTGAAAGCTTCCGCAACGAGCAAGGCGTCCATCACCTCTACAAATTCCCGCTCACCACCCGCGCCGGCGAGCAGCGCACCGTCAACATCGCCATCGCTCCCCTGCTCTCGCGCGATTTTGTCTCCGTGGGCCGCATCATCCTCGTCGACGACATCACTGAGCGCGTCTCGCTTGAAACCCAGCTCACCCAGGCTGACAAGCTAAGCTCCATCGGCCTGCTTGCCGCCGGCGTAGCCCATGAAATCAACACCCCGCTCGCCGTCATCTCCTCCTACGCGCAAATGCTCGCCAAGCAACTCAAGGCCGACGAGCGCCTCGCCCCGGTTCTCGAAAAAATCACCCAGCAGAGCTTCCGTGCCTCTGAAATCGCCAACGGCCTGCTCAACTTCTCCCGCACCTCCACCACCGCCTTCCGCGACACTGACCTCAACCAGGTCATTCGCGACACGCTCTCCCTGCTCGAACACCAATTCAAAACCGCGCAAATCGCCGTCGATCTCGACCTCGCAGACGATCTTCCCCTCATCAACGGAAATCCCGGCAAGCTCCAGCAAGTCTTTCTCAATCTGCTCTTGAACGCCAAAGAAGCCATGTCCGGCGGTGGCCGCCTGCGCGTTTCCACTCTGGTCAACGGCAACTCAAGCCAGGTTGCTGCGGTAGTCTCTGACTCCGGCAGCGGCATCGCGCCCGAACACCTCAAGCGCATCTACGATCCCTTCTTCACCACTAAAACCTCGCCCAAGCCCGGCGACCGCCGCGGCATCGGCCTCGGCCTGTCCGTCTCCTACGGCATCATCCAGGAGCATGCAGGCAAGATTCACGTCGAGAGCGCCGTCGGCTCCGGCACAACGTTTCATTTAGAGTTCCCCCTCTTAAGGAAATCCGTACATGCCTGAAGTTGAACAATCCGTGAATCCATCCGTCTCCACCTCTGCAACCAACGGCAACGGAGCCGACACCGGCTTTGCCGCCCGCATTCTTGTCATCGACGACGAGGCTGGCATCCGCGAATCCCTTGAAGTGCTGCTCACGCTTGAGGGTTACGTAGTCCGTATGGCCGTCGATGGCGAAGAGGGCCTGCGCACGCTTGACCAGGAAAGCTTTGACCTCGTGCTTCTCGATCTCGCCCTTCCCGGCCAAAGCGGCCTCGACCTGCTGCCGCAAATCAAAGAGCGCCAGCCCGAGCTCCCGGTCATCATGATCACCGCCTATGGCACCGTCGACAACATCATTGAGGCCGTCCGCGCCGGTGCTGAAAACTTCATCCAGAAGCCCTGGGACAACGAGAAACTCCTCGCCGACATCCGCTCCGCCGTCGCCCGCCATCGCGCTGAAGAAGAGAACCTCCAGCTCAAGCGCGCCCTCAAAGAGCGCTACAACTTCGCCAACATCGTCGGCAAAAGCGAGCCCATGCTCCGCGTCTTCGACCTCGTAGGCCAGGTTGCGCCCAGCCGTTCCACCGTCCTCATTCAGGGCGAGAGCGGCACCGGCAAAGAGCTCATCGCCAAGGCCATCCACGCCAACTCGCCCCGCCGCGACAAGCCCTTCGTCCCCATCAACACCGGCGCCATGCCCTCTGAGCTCCTTGAGTCCACTCTATTTGGCCATGTCAAGGGCGCATTCACCTCCGCCATCGCCGCCAAAAAAGGCCTCTTTGAAGTCGCCAACGGCGGCACGCTCTTCCTCGACGAAATCGCCACCATGGGCATGGATACACAATCCAAAATCCTGCGCGTCCTTCAGGATCGCCGCTTCATGCACCTCGGTGGCGTACAGGAGATCCAGGTCGACGTGCGCATCATCGCCGCCACCAACGTCGATCTGCGCGCAGAGGTGCGCGAGGGCCGCTTCCGCGAAGACCTCTTCTACCGCCTCAACGTCATCTGCGTTGACCTGCCGCCCCTGCGCGCCCGCCGCGAAGACATTCCCCTGCTCGTCCAGCACTTCCTTGAGTTCTACGCCTCTGAAAACGAGCTCCCCGCCCGCAAGCTCTCCGCCGACGCTCTCCGCGCTCTGGTCGATTACGAGTGGCCCGGCAACGTCCGCGAGCTTGAAAACGCCATCGAACGCGGTGTCGTTCTCTCCTCAGGTCACATCATCGGCTCTGACCTGCTCCCCGGCCACATCACCGGCCGCAGCTTCCAGGACGCCCTCCTCGACCACAACCCCAACGCCTCGCTCTTTGACATCCTCGAAGACATCGAGCGCCGCATCATCGTTGAAAAGCTCGAGCGCTGCAACGGCAACCAAACCGAAGCCGCCGAGCAATTCCGCATCCCCCTCTCCACCCTCAACCAGAAAATCAAGCGCCTAAGCATAGAAATCCGCAAGAAGGTCAGAGAGTAACACCGTTCTTCAATCCAGCTGCTGCGCCAGTCTCCAATCCAGTTGCAGCGCCAGTCTTCAATCCAGTTGTAGCGCCAGTCTCCAGACCGGCTG
The DNA here is from genome assembly GCA_963780975.1 of uncultured Acidobacteriaceae bacterium. Classification (GTDB taxonomy): domain Bacteria; phylum Acidobacteriota; class Terriglobia; order Terriglobales; family Acidobacteriaceae; genus Telmatobacter. The sequence continues at coordinate 9,108 of CAWAEU010000010.1, forward strand.
TAGTGCGGGCGTCCACGCCCGCACTCATATTCACCGCCTTATTGACGGCTATACAAGAAATGGCGGGTGGCCCAGATACCGGGAGAAGTGACCATAACCACTAAGGATGGGTGCCCCAGGTGCCTCGCCTTTGGGCACCTGGGATAGCACAAGACCCCGGCAATCCGACCCGGTGCCCCATCCTTCCGCGGCCTTATCGTGGAAGGGTGGGATACCACAACCCTCCACCAATCAATCACAGAAATAACCCCTACGAAGCCGTAAACACCAACCGCCCACCCTTCACCAGCTCCGAATGCAAAACCGAATCCCCACTCACCTCAGTCCCATTCAGCGTCACCCGATCCAGAAACGCCCCCGGCTTATTCCCGTGCGCCTCAATCCGAATCTCCCGTCCATCCGGATACCGAATCACAGCCCCATCAAACAGCGGCGCGCCCAGCACCCACTCCGCCTTCCCCGGACACATCGAAAAAATCCCCAGCGAGCTCAGCACATACCAAGCTCCCATCGAGCCGGTATCCTCATCGCCGGGAAAATTATCCACGCTATAAAGCTCATTCAGCACCCGATGCACCCAATACTGTGTCCGGTCCCGCCGCCCCGCAACCGTAAACAGATAGAGCGCATGATGCACCGGCTGATTCGAGTGCGCATACTGCCCAAAATCCACCGCCGCCATCTCTGACATCTCATGAGTCTCGCGCACGTAGCTGCCCACATGGAACACCGGCGGCTGGCTCAACATCTCTTCCATGTATCCAAGAAACGCCGTCCGTCCCCCCATCGCCTCCATCAGCCCGTCCGTATCGTAAGGAACAGAAAATCGATACTGCCACGCCGACCCTTCAACATAAGCGCCGCCCCACCCATATTGATCGAACGGCTCCAGCCAAGACCCATCCGCCAGTTTGCCGCGCAAAAACTGGGTCTTCGCATCAAAAATATTCCGCCAGTTCCGCGACCGCCTTTCAAACATCGCCGCGTCGTCCTCCATCCCCGCCGCCCGCGCCACCTGCGCAATGCAAAAATCCCCATAAGCCGAGTCCAGCGTCTCCGCAACTCCGTCCTTGGCCACGTCGCAGGGAATAAATCCCAGCTTCTCATACTCCGCCACCGCCGGCCGTCCATAACCCAGCCCCGGCTTAACCGGCTGCGTCGCATGTTTCTTCAACCCCGCAAACGCCGCCTGCAAATCAAATCCCTTAACACCCTTCGCCACCGCGTCGCCAAATACAAAATCCAGCGGGCTCCCCGTCATGCAGTTGCGATACCCCGGGCAGGGAAACTGCGGAAACCATCCGCCCTCCTTATAAATATTCACCCACGCTTCAAGAATCTCCCCCAGCCGCTCCGGATAAAGCAGCGCCATCATCGGATACCAAGCGCGATAAACATCCCAATATCCATGATCCGCATACATCACCCCCGGCTCCACCTTGCCGTTGAAGTTGCTGAAGTGAACAAAATTTCCCTCCGCGTCCCGCTCATGCCAGATGCGCGGAAACAGCAAAGCCCGATACAGCCCGGAGTAGAAAACCCTCCGCTGCGTATCGCTTCCACCCTCAACGCGCACCCGACCCAGCGCCTCCTCCCAAACAGCGCCAGCCTCCTGCTTCACCTCGTCAAACGATTTCTCCCCCACTTCTCCGTCAAGGTTGCGCGCCGCCTGCTCGAAAGAAATAAACGAAGTCCCCACGCGCAGCGTAACCGGCTTCCCCGCCTGCGCCGCAAACCGCACCACGGCAACCCGCCTGTCTTTCAACTCCTTCACTTCAAATCCAGTGATCGGCGCATCAATCCGAGCCATATAATAAGCCGCAAATCCCGCCGCAACCCCGCCGCTGTTAGCCCTGGTCAGCCCGGTAATCGTCCCCGTGGCCAGATCGCAGTGAACCTCGGCTTTTTCCCCCGGCAGATCGATCATCACACCCGCCGCGCCCGAATCCTGAAACGTAAACCGCATCACCGAACACCGCTCCGTAGGCGCCAACTCAAGCCAGCAGCGATAGCGCATAAGCCGCAGCTTGAGTGAGTACGGAGATATCCCAAGCTCTTCCGGCCGGTAACTCGATCCCCGCTCGAAAGCCTCCGGCGACGGATTGCCGCTGAAGGGCATAAACGTCGCGTGCCCGTAGTCGTCGAGCCATACGCTCAGTTGATGGGTGCAGCGGATGCCCTCCAGCCGCTGATCGCGCGGTTGAAAAAACCAGGCATTGCGGTTGCTCGATTGCAGCGCCCAATGCGCCATGGCGAAAGGAACGGCAACAATCGGCAAAGTATTGCCACGCGAAAACAGAGAGCTTGAATCCGTTCCTTGCAAAGGATTCACCAGGTCCGCCAGGCCGGTGCCGCTTGCCTGAGCAGATTGTTTAGTAGCCTGCCCCTCGCTGCCCGTGGCGGAGTGCGTGCTTACCGCGCCCTCGGCGGCCGGCTCCAACGTCGAAATAAGTGCTGCCGCGCCCCCGATCTTGAGAAAACTGCGCCTGCTGGTCCCATTCCCGTCCGTCATCTCTACCCCTCCAATGTCACTTTACCAATCGGGTGCCCGGCGAACCCAGACACACCGGAATATTCACTCCGGCAGCCCCCGAACATGGTAGCGGCGTCACTTCAATCATGCAAGATTATCGATTCCCGCACCCCTCAAAGTTGCTGATTATTCTCTATGCCTCCGCCCCGTCCTACGCTATCCTGTCGAAGAGCAGTAAACCCCCGCATCCTGCAAACCGGCAAATCCTATGGTGACTGATACGATCGAAAGAACCGCCAAGAACATTGTGCTTACCGTGCAGGACTACTCCCTGTTCGCCTGGCGCGCGCTCCTAATATGTTTCGCCAGCCCCGTTACTGGCCTGAATTCCTCATTCAGTCCGACATCATCGGTGTCGGTTCCATGTCCATCGTGTTTCTCTCCGGCTTCTTCACCGGCGGCGTGCTGGCCCTGCAATCGGCGGCCACCTCTCGGCGCAATTCGGCGCCATCGCCATGACCGGCAAGTTCGTCTCCCTCACCATGATCCGCGAACTGGGCCCCGTGCTTACTGGAGTCATGGTCTCCGGCCGCAACGCCAGCTCCATGGCCAGCGAACTCGGCTCAATGGTTGTGACTGAGCAAATCGACGCCATGCGCGCCCTGGGCGTTGACCCCATGCGCAAACTGGTCACCCCGCGCATCTTTGCCTGCATCTCCATGCTCTTCTTTCTCACCATCGTCGCCGACGCCTGTGGCATCATCGGCGGCGGCTTCGTTACCGTTTTCATGAACCACCAGGACGGCACCCAGTACTTCTCCAAGGCCTGGGAGTCCCTCCGCTATCCCGACATCATTCAGGGATTGGTCAAGCCGCTCTTCTTCGGTTACATCCTCAGCTCCATCGGCTGCTTCTACGGCATGAGAACCACCGGCGGCACCCAGGGCGTGGGCCGCTCCACCATTCAGGCCGTCGTCTGGGCCTCGGTGCTCATCATCTTCGTCGACTTCCTTCTCACCCAGGTACTGCTCACACTCTTCCCGCCCTATGACCGCTTCCCTCTCCTTCCGCCCAGCCCGGCCCCCATCCGTTCGGTCAACAAACGGCAACGGATACCAGCCCGGTAGTGGTTTTTCGCAACGTCTCCATAGCCTTCGATGGCCCGCCGGTGCTCGAGGACATCAGCTTCTCCGTTGCTCCCGGTGAGACTCGCATCCTGCTCGGCCCAGCTGGTGTGGGCAAGAGCGTTCTGCTCAAGCTCGCCAATGGCCTCATGCGTCCCGATCAGGGCAGCATCCTGCTCTTCGGCGAAGAGATCTCCCATATGCCCGAGGAGCAGCTCTTCCCCTTACGCACCCGCACCGGCATGGTCTTTCAGGAGGGCGCCCTCTTCGACTCGCTCTCCGTCCGCGACAACGTCGCCTACCAGTTGATTCAGGAGCGGGTTCCCGATGACGAAATCGACCGCCGCGTCCTCGATGCCCTGCGCTTTGTCGAGTTGGAGGGGACCTTCGACCTCTTCCCGTCCAGCCTCTCCGGCGGAATGCGCCGCCGCGTGGCCATCGCCCGAGCCCTCATCCGCCAGCCGGAACTTCTGCTCTATGACTCGCCCACTGGAGGTCTCGACCCTCTCACCTCCACCACTATCATTGATTTGATCGTCAAGGAGCGCGATGTCTACCACACCCCTTCGATCATGGTCACCCACCGCATTCAGGATGCCTTCCTCCTGTGCAACAACCGCTTCGACCCCGAACAGGGTTGCATGGTTCCTCTCCCTAAAGGAGAAACCGACACCAATACCACCTTCCTCATGCTCGAAGATGGACGCCTCATCTTTGACGGCTCTCTCCACCAGCTGGTCAGGAGCGAAAACCCCTTCGTCCGTGAGTTCCTGGAGTAGGTGGTTCCCATTTCTCCATCGATGATGTATGCTATACATCATGAAGCGGACGCAACTCTATCTCGACGACGAATTATGGTCAGTTCTCCACGTTCGCGCCCGTCTCGGCGGCACGTCAATCTCAGAGCTTGTGCGTACCGCCGCTCGTGATCACTATATGGGTAACCCGGCAGAGCGCCGAGCTGCTATGCAGGGCATTGTCGGACTGTGGAAAAATCGTACAGACCTCCCGGATACCGAAACATATATCCGCAAACTGCGCACGGGCGCGCGCATCAAGAGATTGGGGATTGAGTGAACGTCTTGCTCGACTCCGACATCGTCATTGAGGTGCTGCGAGCCAGGGATGTGGCTGTCCTGTCAAAATGGGCTGTCCTCGTCAAGTCCAGTTCCGCTATACTTTTCTCTCCCGTCACGGCAGCTGAAATATGGGCAGGCGCGCGTCCAAACGAACATCAGGCGATCTCACGCTTTTTTCGCCCGCTCACCTGTGCTCAAGTTGACTACAACATCGGTCAATTGGCAGGAGAGTATCTTCGGCAATACAGCAAGAGCCATCATCTCGATGTCGCGGATGCCCTCATCGGCGCCACAGCCGTCCAAAACCAAGCCTCCCTATGGACCCGCAATCGCAAGCACTATCCGATGACGACTCTAAAATTCTATTGAACGCCGGGTGCCCCACCCTTCGCGCATATGGAGTCCCGTAGGGACGGCGCAACGACATTATTCCTGCAGGAACAATGAATCCATCGCTCAAAGAGCAACCCATTGCCCAGAACTGGCCGACCTGAACACAGCGTCAATGACAGCCATATTCCTAATCGAATCTTCAACCGGAACCGGAACTTCGCCATCCTCGAGAACCGCCTTTGAAAAGGCATCCCCCTGCAGCGTGTATTGATCGCAGACGGGAAATATTTCCGTGGTAATCCCGCCGCCCAGCAAATCGCCACTCGTATCGATAAAAATGCGCGTGGGCCGGTCGGGAGGAGCATTGAAGGGAATCTCAATCTCAATACGCCCCCGCGCGCCAAGAAAATGAATTCGCTGATAAGGAACTAACTGGGTGCTGCACGTAAAAACCGACTGCCCGCCGGGAAAATCGAGGATGGCCGATGCCAGCCGGTCGATCTTCATTTGCGGATCGCGTTCAATAAGCCCAACCACGCGCGCAGGCTCCTGCCCGAAAGCATAGCGCGATGCGTGGATTAGGTAGCAGCCAATATCCATCAGCCCTCCACCGCCGCACTCCACACGGGCGCGATAATTAGCCGGGTCGAGGCCGTATAGCTGAAGAACCCCATAATCGATCGGATTTCTCCAATGCGGCCCTCCCTGATCAACTCGCGCACTCTGATCCACTGCGGATGGCAGTTGACCATGAACGCCTCGCCGATCTTGACCCCGGTGCGCTTACGAACGGCAAGCAAAGATTCCGCTTCAGCGGCAGTCAGGCTCAGCGGCTTCTCGCACAAAACATGCTTCCCCGCTTCTGCGGCCTTAATCGTCCAGGGAACGTGAAGATGATTGGGAAGAGGATTGTAGATGGCGTCGATATTGGGATCGGCAAGCAATTCTTCATACGACCCATAGGCCGTAGGTATTCCCAACGCGGTTGCCGCATGTTTAGCCCTGGCCAAATCGCGGGACGCGATCGCGTCGACGCTGGTTCGCTCGCCCAACTGCATCGCGGGAATCACTTTCCTGAGGCCGATATTGGCAGTGCTGAGTACTCCCCAACGGATCTTTTTGTTCATGACGGCAATCATAAATGGCTAGGTGACCTGGCGTGCTCAAGCGGCAGCTAAACCCCAAACACCTCGACAAGACGAACCAAATCGGGCATAGTTTTCCCATGCCGAGAATTCCCGCATGCCTCCGCTTCCTGCTTCTTTGCGCAACTTCCGCCCTGCTGACCCTCATCGCCCCCGCGCAGCAAACAGCCCCCACGCCCATCGTTCTCCACGCCGCGCGCCTGCTCCAGGTCGACACTGGAACCCTGCTCCAGCCCGGTGAAATCCTGGTCGACGGCAACCGCATCCGCGCCGTCGGTTCCTCGGTCGAACATCCCCAGGGCGCCAAAATCATCGATCTCGGCGACACCACCCTGCTCCCCGGCCTCATCGACGCCCACGTTCACCTCTTCCTCCATCCCGGCGCTGAAGACCTGCAAACCGTTCAGGAATCCATCCCCTGGCGCACCATTCTCGCCGCCCAGTCCGCCAAGGCCGACCTGCTCGCCGGCTTCACCGCCGAGCGCGATATGGGCACCGAGGGTGCAGGCTCCGCCGACACCGCCATCCGCGACGCCATCGACCAGGGCCTGATTCCCGGCCCCCGCCTGCGCATTAGCGGCAACGCCATCGACATCCTCGGCGGCCATGAAGACGCCATCGGCTTCAACCCCGCCCAGCTGGTTCTATCCAACGCCGACTACGCCAACTCCATCGATCAGCTAGTCGAAGTCATTCGCGCCCAGCACAAGCAGGGCTCCAGCTTTGTAAAAATTTACGAGACCGGCCCCGACAAAATGATCGACGGCGTCCTGCACACCCCCTACCAATACACTGAGGCGCAACTTGCCGCCGCCGTTCAGGAAGCCCACCGCCTCGGCACCCGCGTAGCCGTCCACGCCATGGGCGAGCCGGGCACGCTCTATGCAGCCCAGGCCGGAGTCGCCTCCATCGACCACGCCACCCAGCTCAGCGATGAAACCATGCGCCTGATGCGCGAAAAACACATCCCCGCCGTTCCAACCTTCGCCATCTTTGACTACTTCGCCCACAACCGCACCTCGTCTGCCGAGGCCGCCAGCGAGTCTCTCCTGCTCGACTACAAAATCAGCGAATTCAAGCGCCAGGTCGCCGCCGGCATCCCCTTCGCCGTTGGCTCCGACGTAGGTCCCTTCCCGCACGGCACCCAAGCCGTAGAACTGGAACTGATGGTCCGCTATGGAATGAAGCCGCTGGCCGTCCTGCAGGCCGACATGATTGAAGGCGCGCGCCTGCTCGGTTGGGAAGCCCAGATAGGCCAGCTAAAACCCGGCTACTTCGCTGACATAATCGCCGTCCCCGGCAACCCACTTGAAGACATCACCGTAGTCGAGCACGTAAGTTTTGTCATGAAAAACGGCGCAATCGTGCGCCAATAGCCGCGTCAGATCGCTCGTTTCACTCAGCTTCGCCGCGATCCTTAGTAATGATTCATTTTGAAGGGTACGGGCTTCAGCCCGTACATAAATCAAGCAAAATAATGAGGGCTTTAGCCCCTGAGGAAATTATTTTTCCAGCTGATCTATTAGCCGATCCTTCACCCGATTCCCAATCAGCGCCCACGACGCTCCCCACAATCCAATGGCAATAAACAAACTCGACCACTCGTCCGGATCGTGCGCCCAGAACGCTATAAAACCCAAGCGTCCTCGGTAGATGAAGCGTAATTACCCAAATCCCGAACATCAGCCCAATACCAGCCGTAGCCCAGCGATCGAACAATCGCAGTCCGATGCTCAACCCTCCGGCGACAAAGACCACCCCGAAAAACGCAATCCAGAACACATGCCATGGAATCCAATCCGGCAGCAGTGACCCAATACCTTCAAGGGCAAGAAAATGATCCACGCCAAATACGATAAAAGCCAGAGCGATCACCCAGCGGCTTGCGTGCACAACCCATGCGGGCATCGCGCCCTCGCCCGGCAATAGCAGCGCGAAAGCACCCAGCGCAAGCGGCTCTAATACCACTGTCCGCAGCCCCATATTGCCCGGCGCCGCAATATACTTCGGCAGCACCAGCACCAGCGCGCACAAAGCCAGCAATCCACCAAGCACAATTGCGGAGATTCTCAACCATCGCCGCGTAAGTAGCCCCACGCCGCAAGCAACCCAGATCACGCCGAAGACAGCCACCAGCCATGGAATCGCAGGCAGCCACGGAAGCACCGGAACCGCGCTGTAACCCGACCAAGCGGCTCCTGCGCAACCCTCATGCACACAATCGTCTCCACGCCTAACGCCACAATGGCAAACGAGAATATAGCGCGACCCGGCAAAGCCAGCGCATCGAATCATCTTGCACCACTTATCTTTTGTTGAGGCCATCTCCGCTTTCTCCCGTTCAGGTCAGCTCCTGCGCTTCCCAACCGCGAATGAA
>CAWAEU010000011.1:0-15492 GCA_963780975.1 uncultured Acidobacteriaceae bacterium
ATCGCATCGCTCTAGTTACTGTTTGGAAGCGAATAGTCTGAGGTCAGACTATAAAGCGAAGCGCCGGTCTTGCCAGAGAAAGCCATCACCTCAAAGCCGCCGGTGATTCCCGTCTTCACCGGCACAAGCACGGTGTTGCCGGCGGTAACGGAAATGGAGCCGTAATGAATAAAAAGGTCGCCGCCGTCAGGTGCATTCAGATCGACCGGAGTCTGCCAGTGGATATGATTCAACGGTTGCGTCGCCGTCGCGGAAATTGCCGTGTGCTGCGGAACGCGTGCGTAGCCGCTCCAGGGAAAGAATCCGTGTTGCCCGTTGTTTTCCTGACCGCGCCCGGAGAAATTGAGAGCCTGCGCAAATACGCAATCCGGAGTTGCGGAGAGAATCAAAACCGACAATGCAATGAGGCATGCTGACTTTCGCATCGTGCAATCCCCTTCCTTGAATTCGATTTCAAGACGGTCCCTCCATACGGAGGGCTAGACCCTTAACTTGCACGTTATCGGATAACTGCAGGGAAAGAAAGAGTCTTCTGCCGAAGCCTGGTGAGTCGACTTGTTCGGCTAACAACAGCCTCAAATCTGGACTGCGCCTTCGGTGGACATTAACCGAAATCCCGTTAGGCCGTCAACCGGAACTTCCATGTTGGAATATATCCCATCGTCACAGTTTCAAAAATTATGTGACGCTCGCGAGGCATAGTGAAAACGTCTGATTTTGCATAACATAGAAGTTCTCACAGTTTCACAGAACCTGTGCTGACGCGCAGTTTGTCGTGATAATCGGCTGATTCTAGTTAGCTTAGTCGGCTCCACAGTTTCACAGTTGAGATTTTGGGGTTGCAGGGGGGTGCAGGGACTAAGGGACTGTGGACCAAGGGACTCGGGAAAACGGTGCGGCGATTCTGGTGTGATATTTTCTTCCTTTCCTGAAGACAGTAGTCAGGGGTTAGTAAAGGCCGGGACAGTAGCACCTCTGACCCCCACTCCCCCCTATTTCTGCAAATAAATTCCTTGTTTTCAGAGATATAGAGCATGAAACTGGCTGCAAATTCTTCTTTCTAAACAGGTTATTTGCAGATTCCTGATAACAAAGAAGTTAATTACTATTGCCGGTGCTCCTCGGCGGTGTGGCTTCATTCTGTAATGATTGTGTGCTTTCGCGCGATATATTATGCAAATCTTCCTGGGGCGGGCTTATCAGGTAGTGGGATTGATTGCGACCGTGTCATGTAGGTACTGGCAACTCCGGTACAGCTGGTGCCCAGAGGGGGACTTGAACCCCCACGGCCTTGCGGCCTGCGGATTTTAAGTCCGCTGCGTCTGCCAATTTCGCCATCCGGGCTCCGAAGCGCGGCCTACATGCATTATGTTACCTGAGTTGCGGCCTTGTTTTCTTCGAATCCCAAGCTGCTCAATCAAGCCCAGCAAAATTGAACAGGCACAGCCATCGTAGAGGCAGCGTGAATAAGGATGCACGCGCCCCAACTAGCCCTAGGCCAATTACCGGATGAAGCGTCTATTGAACGCTGCGGTAACAGATATCTTCGCCGTCCAGCCGGTACTCGGCCGAACAAGCGTCGCCTCCGCAGATCATCGTCTCCCCGCCGCACAACTGACGGCGCGTGATGAGCCCCAATGTCCCGCAGCGAGGGCAGGACATTACGGCTACAAACGGGTTCTGCACATGACCCAGCTTGTCCTGGTTTTCCAGAACAAAAACTGTGCCCGGGTCCATTTTTTCGGGAATCCATTCCTCAAGAAACTGCAAGTCGGCTGACATCGTGCCCTCCAATGGGTTGATGTAACCGAACCAAGCCAGAAATTTCCCGGCCGGCTCCGTTTTGCAACAACAGCAGGCTGCGAATGGCATCTTACGGAGGAGTGGATTCCCCGGCGAAAAACTTAATGTTCCCAATCTTGACGGGGGCTGCCAGCGCTGTCAATGAGAATCGAAGCCGGGTAGTATCGAGGAGGATTCCTGACAGGTGAATTTCTCGCGCTAGCGGGATGCGCTCAGCGTTCCTCTGCCTTGCGGACCCACATACGCATCGATGGATTTGTAGGTTTCCTGGTTACGCAACACCGCCTGCACGTATTCGCGGGTCTCGGTGAATGGAATAGACTCAACAAACTCGTCGATGCCGTGATAAGGTCCTGCGGCCTGCCAATCGACGACGCGCTCGTCTCCGGCGTTGTAGGCGGCCAGTGCATACTCCTCGATGCCGCTGAATTTATCCATGGTCTTGCGCAGGTAGCGTGTGCCCAGCCGGATATTGGTCTCAGGATCAAGCAGTTGATAGGTCTCAAAGTGGCTGGTTCCCTCTTCGCGCGCCATCGACCTGCCAACCGAGGGCAGCAGTTGCATCAAGCCGTAAGCGTTGGCCTTGGAGATGGCCGAGGGGTTGAACTCCGACTCCTGGCGGATCAGCGATGCAACCAGGTATGGATCAAGACCATTTTTAGCTGACTCGACTTTGATCGTGTCCCACCACGGCTCGGGAAAAAGTATCTGCCAGTAGACCAGCGGTATGGATTTGATTGAGGCTGAGGCCGCGTAAGGCAGAGCCTTCTTCAGAGCTCGCATGGCGCGAAAGTTCTCACCATAGGACGCATAGATCTGCGCCTCGGCTAACGCGCTCCACGAAGAAGCGTTGGGGTCGGCGGCAATCTCCTGGGCGATATAGTCGTTCAAGCCGGCATTGGCAAGCAGGCGCGCCCTGGCCAGGTGCAGGCTGTCTTCGGGAAAGCTCTCTTCGAGAACCGGAACCGGAGGAGCCTGAATCTGATCGAGCAGCGGCTCGGCTGAAGGCGCGCTTGTTGAACCGCCGAGCGCAGCCAGCCGTTGCCGTGCCATCTGGGCATAAAAGAAATGCTGGTAAGCGCGGATCAGGGTGCGATAGTTGACCGCTGCCTGCGCGGGGTTGTGGTCCTGCAATTCATAGAGCCGCCCACGCCAATATATAGCCGAAACAGTTTCCGGGGCGCTGGGGTAGAGCCTTATCTGTTCATCGAATATGTGTTCCGCATCGGCATAGAGTCCTTGCCGGTAACTGAGCCAACCTGCACGCCAGTGCGCTGCCGCTGCGTTTTTGCCGGTTGGGAAATGCGTGGCCAGGTAGCTGTAATACTCAACCGCGGTAGCATACTCACGCCGCAGCAGATACATATTTCCGCTGGAGTAGAGCGCCTCAGCCAGCCACTGGCTCTGAGGAAACCTCGACTCCATCTCGGTGACGATGCGCTTCTGCTCGTCAAGGTCGGTGCGGCTGCGGGCCAATTCCATCAATAGATAAAGCCGCCGCGCGCCATTCTCGTCCTGCGTGTCCGGTAGAGCTTCGGCCTCAACCCTGGTCAGGCGTTTCAGCTTTAATTCGCATGCCGCCGCGGCTACCTCAAAGCCATTGCGGCTCTGCGCATCGAGACCAGCCTCGCTGGCCAATGCGTGATATTGCTCCGCGGCCTCGGCGTAATGACCGCCGTTATAGTAGGCATCGCCCAGGCTGCGTAACTCAGCCGTCGTCAGGCTGGTCTCAGCACCCATTGCCGTCAGCCTGGCTCGCGCCGTTTCCGCCTCCGCGCTCAATGGGTGGCCGAGCAGGAGGTGTTTGAAAATCTCCTGCGCCGTTTGCGTGTGCCCCAGTGTAAACGCCACCTGCCCCTGCGCAAGCTGGAAGCCGTTACGGTTGGCGGCCGCTAGACCGGAGGCTTGTGCCAGCACGCGCTGCGCGCCATTGGGGTCGTTCATCGCCAGCAGCGTATTTGCTTCCAGCTCCGGCGCCTGGGCATTGAAGATGCTGTCGGGATAGCGGATTGTGAAGCCACGCAGCAAGGATTCGGCTGCCGAGTTGTTGCCGGCCTCGTGGTCGGCTTCAGCGCCTAAAAAATCCGCATAGTCGGCCAGCACGTCGCCTGCCTGGCGGGCGAGGTGGAAGTTGGTTGCCGCGTCGGCGTAGTTTTTATCCAACAGATTGGCGTGCCCCAGAGCAAGATAAGCGGCCGCGGCAGCCTCGCCGCTGTGCTCATGCGCATACCTGGTTACGCCCGCGTAGGCCGCGGGAGTGCGCAGCGTGGCCAACTGCTGAGCCATTGGCCGCAACTCTGTTGACGCTACAAAGGCAAGTTTGATGCGTGCAGTCCGCGCCGTGTGCGTCCTGTGGGTTGCGGACGACTTGTGAGTTGAGGATGACTTGTGGCCGGCCGATGATTTGCCCTTTTTGCCGGTAGCTGTGGTTCCCTTTTTTGCGTGCGGCTTGGAGGGTTGCGCACCGGAGTTATTTGCCGGCGAGTTGCCGGAGGTTTGCTCCGTTGCCGGCGCCGCAACCATCAGCAGAAACAACAGGCAGGTCAGCAATCGCAGCGCAGGCTGCCATTTGGGAGTTGGGGAATCGACGACCCTCATCTCTTTACTCTAAGCTGATTTGATGCGCCGCGGTTGCTGGGGAACCAGCGCCGTTACGCTGAGATTCCCGATTAATGGATCATCCCGCCCACTGCCGCGAACCCTATCTACCATTTTCCTGGTTTGGTCCCCGGCCCTGCCGTCCATTACACTCATCTACTAGGGCTTGCTGTAGCTTTCGTTAGCCGGCCTCAACGATTTCCCGCATCCAACCCCCATGGCCATCATCCAACCAATTGCAGGAGAACTCGAACCGCATCCCGACGTAGCCCTGGTAGCCAGGGTACGCGGCGGAGATGATTCGGCCTACGATACGCTGGTCCGCAAGTACGACCGGCAGATCTTCAGGATTGCGCAGCACATTACGCAAAACCGTGAAGATGCCGAAGACGTGATGCAGGACGCGTTTCTCAAGGCGTATGAGAAGCTCGAACAGTTTCAGGGGAATTCAAAGTTCTACACATGGTTGGTTCGCATTGCAGTCAACGAAAGCCTGATGCGGCTGCGCAAGCGGCGCACAGGCAAAATGGTCTCGATCGACGAGGACATCGAGACCGAGGAAGGCAGCGTTCCGCGCGACCTGGCCGACTGGGCTCCCGACCCGGAGCAGAATTACAACCAGGCCGAACTGGCGGAAATTCTACGCAAAACCATCCAGGGGTTGCCGCAGGGATTTCGCATCGTCTTTGTATTGCGCGACGTGGAGGGTCTTTCAACCGAGGAAACAGCGGAAACGCTGGGCCTCAGCATCCCCGCCGTCAAGTCGCGCCTGTTACGGGCCCGGTTGCAACTGCGCGAACGACTGAGCCGTTACTTCCACAGGAAAAGGGGTAGTGAGAAGTGAAATGCTCTGAGTTTCTCGCCCTGCTCGACGATCTGATGGACGACTCCCTGACGCCCGAGGTGCGCGCCGACTTTGAACAGCACCTGCGCGGCTGCGGCCACTGCGAAGTCATTCTCAACACCACCAAGAAAACCATCGAAATCTACCGCTCTCACGAGATTTACGACCTTCCCGCCGGCCTCCGCGAGCGCCTCCACGCCGCCATCATGGCGCGCTGTAAAAAGGGCTGCTGAGCCCACCAGATTTGCCGATGCCTCGCTGAGTTCCCTGCCCTCGAATAACCGGCGCTTTTATCTTCTCTATATCCTGGTAACAATTCACTCTCTTTGCCGCGCAACAGGTGTAAAATCCAGTGCAGTTGCCAGCTTCGAAGCAAACCTCCTGCGAAGCATCCGCGTCTCTGGCGGATTTCGGCCCAGCATAGTGAGCTAGATCACCAGTCCGTGACCGGTTCGCTCCGAACTGAAATTTGAATCGCACTGTCTCCCCCCGGTGCGGGTGAGGAGACAGCGATGAAAAACATCCTTGACACAATCGCTCTTTCAGCCATTCTCTTGCTGACTTTTTTCTGCAGGAAGCAAGACAGCAGCACAAGCGCGAGAACCTAATCCGCAGGCCAACCACTACGCAAACGAACTGGCGGAGATTGCCCAGACCGGCCCTGATTTGACCATGTGGCAGGCACGGAGGACCATCGTCGCCGGCCTCCTGAGTTCCTCCAACTTCAGCGCGGGCGAGCCCGGCAGCTTTCGCTTCAATCCCGACAGCTTTGAATTCGACGCGACCCCACTCGGACACGGAGGCGGACGCCGGGATTCCCAGCATTTCAAGGTGGACTTGAAGACGCTACCGCCGGTCGTTGTAAAGCACGGTTCTTCGTCGTTCCTGTACGGGGACAGTTTTTTGTTCCGGTTGAAGGACGCGGCCGGTAAAGATCTTCCCGACCCGCTCGGCAAACTGGGCTGGGATGGACAGGGCCAGCAGGCCGCCGAGTTAGTCGCCAACGCGCTCAATCATCTGCGAGACATGGCTGTCGGTGATCAGGGAGCAGCCTTGCGCGATTTCTCCCAGGCAGCGGTGGCGTGGCGGGCGCTGGCTACCAAGCCGCCTATTACTCAAGCAGTTCGGGCGCAACGATTGCTCGCCGAGACTGCTTTCAAGGAGAGAAAACTTACGCAAGCCCTGTACCACTACGAGCGCGGCGTGGAGCTTGATCCGGTGTGGCCCGAGGGCCGATTCAACGCCGCCTTGGTTGCCGCGGAGTTGGAGTATTACAACGAGTCGGTCGAGCAGATGCGCGCTTACCTGGAGCTAATGCCCAATGCCCCCGACGCGCAGGATGCACGCGATAACATCGCGATCTGGCAGGGCAAGGCCGAGCAGCAGGCTGTCAAGGCAACTGAAGACCAGCCTAGCGGCCTTACAACGGACGCGGCTATCCAGGAAACAAGAGATAAAAGCGGCGATGGGCCAACCGCATGCCCAAGCCAGGAGGAGAACCACATGATTCATTTCAGAGGAATCGCAAGCCAGATCATAGTGCTCTTTCTTGTCACTGGAGCACCGGCGGTCGTTGCTGTACCCAAGAAGCCGCCAGTCCAGCAGAATGCAGCACCGATGATGTCCGTCTGTCAGGCGCGCCGGGCGGTTCTGGAAGAGCTGCAACAGGCGTTTATATGTCACAGCGGCACCTGCCATGGCTTTCTATCGCCTCTTTCAGACATTTCTTTCAATGCGACCGAACTTGAGTTCCTAGCGGCACCAGGCGATTTCAAGAAGGAGTTCCCAAATGGAACATACAGAATCGATCTGAAGGCTCTTGGAGTAATCACCTTCAATGGTAGAGGAAACTGGAATGGTGTAGACCCTGTACTTATTAACGGCGAACTCCCACTCTCGAAGAAGAACCGATCCTCCAAAGACAGCGTTCTTGGCTTTCTTGATTGGCTTACACCAAACAATCAGTTTAATAGTAATGCGGGTGAAGCATTCGCCGACGCTATAAACGTCTTGAGGCTTTACGCTCGCGCTTTTGATTCCTCTACCGGCCTCTCTCCTCCTTGTTTCGCTGACAAAGACGAACAAGCTCGCATCTGGGTGGAGTTTCAAAAGCGAGTCGCCGCATGGCACTCGCTTCCCGCCCGGCCACCGCTCTTCGACGCGGTGCGAAAGCAGCAACTGCTGGCCGAGGATGCCGTCAACCAGAAGCAATTTGAAGCCGCCGCCGCAGCTTACGACGCCGGAACCCAGATCGATCCCACGTGGCCGGAGGGCCACTTCAACGCCGCCGCCATCTACGGCGAACTCAAAGATTACGACGACGCCGTATGGCACATGCGCTGTTATCTGGAACTGATGCCCAATGCGCCCGACGCTCAAGCAGCCCGCGACCAGATGCTGCTGTGGCAGGCGAAAGCCGAGCAGCAGACGGCCTCGCAATAGCAGCGGGGGATGAGCCTGCGAAGGCCTGATAACGTAACGATCTGCGTACCGAATCGAGGGAGAAAGCAAATGAACGAAGGACAAGAAAAATTACAACGGAAGATTGGGAAACGTCCTGGTTTGTTTTGGCTGCTGTTTGCGGTAGCCTCCTGCGGGTGGCTCATCGTCTCCGTCACCCTGCACGCGGAGGATAACCGGACCGTGGCTGACATGAATACGTGCGTTGATATTGCCAAGTCAGGATTTCAGAACGATATAGATGGAGCCATTGCCAAGATCACACCTATTATTGAGAGCGATCCACGAGTTGCTTACGTGTGCATCCAATTGAGGGCTGACTTGTATGCCAAGAAAGGCAATCTGAACCAAGCAATTATTGACGCCAGCCGTGCAATCGAACTATCACCAAAAGAGCTGGGTGCATACGATTTGCGCGCATCACTCTATGTGATGGCACAACGATGGGATCTGGCGCTGGCAGATTGCACTGTGGTACTTGCCAAAGCAAAGATGGATACCAATTGCCTTGTGAATCGTGAAACTGCTTTGTATAAACTGAATCGCTACGCTGACGCATTGGAGGCATCGGACGTGGTCCTGAAAGTTGAGAACAAACTCAATTCAGATCAGAAAGAGAAGGCGTACCAGTTTCGCGGGTATTCGCAATTTTATCTTAACAATTACCCGGAGGCAATCAGCAGCCTGAATCAGGCCGTGACGCTAGGGGACACTGATGTATGGGCATACATGATACGGGGAGTCGCGGAATGGAAGCTCGGTCAGTTCGACAAAGCCAAATCGGACGCAGCAGTTGTACTTCAACTTGACGCGGAGAAACAGGTCAGGTTTGCAGGGGATCATCTGCTTGATCTGTTCGACTTGGACAAAAGGCGAACGGCCACAATGAATGCAATCGATGCGGCACAAGCAGCAGAGGTCAAAGGAGACTGGCCTGCTGCATTCGAAGCCTGGAATACTGCGTATTCCTATGGCAGCAGGCTCCTACAAGACGGCCCGGCAACCCTTGCCAAAGTTCAAGAAGGCATGATTAGAACCTACGCGAAGCTAGCTGTGAAACCGGCTTTGCCAGAGATCGGGAGACAATTTCAGAAACAGGCTGAATCGTATTTCCAGGAAAAGAATTATCTCAAGGCCGCCGAAGCATACGGCAATCTCATTAACGTGGCCCCGTGGTTTGCACCGGCGTGGTTCAACCAGGGACTCCTAGCAGGGGAACTGCAGCAGTACAAGGCCGCAATCACAGACATGCAAATGTATCTGAAGCTGG
Source organism: uncultured Acidobacteriaceae bacterium (assembly GCA_963780975.1). Classification (GTDB taxonomy): domain Bacteria; phylum Acidobacteriota; class Terriglobia; order Terriglobales; family Acidobacteriaceae; genus Telmatobacter. Next base: position 8,976 of record CAWAEU010000011.1, read on the forward strand.
CGCCGGATGCGCAAGACGCTCGCGCCGCCCAGGACCAGATTTATGCGTGGCAGGCCAAGGCTAAGTAAGTTGATCCCGGTGCGAATTCCGGGCAGAAAGCACAACGTTACACGGGCCACTTGAACAGGCGATTGCATCGCCAAGGGAAGTTGGAGGAATGGCCATGATGAAGGTATTGCTGATCACGTTGTTTGCAATCGCGATTGGTTCCATTGCCGCGCAGGCACAGGGCTCGGGCACTTGGGCAGGAGTAAGCCAGTGCTGGGACGCAAGCAGCCGCCAATGGGTTACAGTTCAGGGAAATTGTCCTGCATCGAGTGGCGGGGGCGGAGGAGGTTCTTCGTCCAACGGTTATGGGTTGATTGGTTTACCTTTTCAGCTTATCTACGCTCTCGTCAACGGGATTTTCGGCGGCGGATCAAACACGAACGCTGCGGATGAGGCGATGCGGCAGCAGCAGGAGCAACTGATGATGGCAGAGGTCCGCCGCCGGGCGGAAGAAGCCGAGCGCCTGCACCAGGAGGAGGAGGCGCGCCGCCTGGCGGCAATCTACAACCGCCTGGCTGTCACGCTGAAGCTGAGCGGACTGCCCCATCTGGAGTTGAAGACCTCGGGCATTCCGGTGGGCGGCCTGCAACTGAAACTTGGCGACAGCGCGACAGGCGCGAATGTGGCGAGCAATCAGCATGTTCGCGGCTTTAACGAAGGCGGCGTTCCGGGGATTCAGGACATCTACAACGGCGGTCCCAGTCCCTTCTGGCCCAGAGACAAGACGACAACTCAGCCGCCAGCCACTTCGTCAGGATTGCAACTCAAGATGGGCGACGTTGGCCCAGCGCCTCCGGCCCCGTTGCCCCTATCTCAGATACGGGCACAACAGATTTCAACAAGATGACGCCGCAGCAGTTGGCGGATGCGGCCGATGCTTTCAGCAAGCTGCCTCCTGAGGAGCAGCAGCGCCTGATTGCGGCTGCACAGGCCGCTCCAGCTTCGCCACAACAAGCGCCTCCGTCACCAGCGAGGGGGTGGACCGCAACCCAGGCAAACGATGCTCCGGTGTCAGCACCGGCGTTTGCTTCCGGGCCGATAACACCGCAAACAGCGGCCCAGCCCATTGCAGCGTTGCAGCAGCAAGCGAATGCCTCGCAGGCCGCCGCGACAGCGCCAACTTTGGAAGATGCCTCGGCAAAAGCGCGAGTGGGCTTTGACACGGCGCAGGGGCCGGGCTAGTACCGATGGGGGCAGCGAATCCGCCAGCCGTCTTGCAGCCCTCGCAGCAATTGAGCAACCCATCGAACGGCCCGGCAGTTGCCGCGTATCGCGCTCTCATTGCGCCGCCGTCTACGTCCCAGCAGGGCGCTCCACCACCCGTCACCAGCGCCTGGGTCAAAGAGTATCTGTTTCCGGGCAATCAGTCGGCGAGTCCTTTCCCAAGCGATCCCAATCCGTCCCTCAACAACCCCTTGCGTGAGGAGCAGAAGCAGCAAGCCGAGCTGAAGGCATGGGATGACTGGGCCACTCAGCAGGCCATCCACATTCATGAAAGTCACACTGAGCCGGGTCAGATCGCATACCCGCAAGGTACGGTCCAGGCGGGGCTCAACCGAAGCGCTGTTCAGCAGTATGCCCCGGAACTGCTCAATCGCTATGACACCGACGCCGCATTTCGGCAGAGTGTGGATTTGAGACTGCAATACACCGACGAGCACATCGCGCTAGCTTACTACCAGGGATTGGCCGAGGCGCACAAGGCAGCCATTCTGGAGTTCCATGCGGAACTTGACCAGCTCACAGCCGCCGGAAAGCTGGATCTACTTACCCCGCTCGAAGAACAGTACAAGCTGCATCCAGAACGCCGCCAGATTGTGCAAGCCGCATGGGATCGCGCCTCTGCCGATGAGCAAGCTGCACTGGACAAGGCCCATACCGATGGCAGCGCCGCGGTCGACAAGGAGTACCAGTTGGCCTTTCAGCTGATACGAGGGGATGCCGCGCAGAAGTAGTCGGAATGCAGACCTCGCCCATTATTCTCTGTTGAGTTGGCCGTTCCTCAGTGCTTGCCGTACATCTCCATCGCATCCTTGCGCAGCTCCGCCCGGCTCGCTTCCCGCGTATAGAACATATGCCCGCCCGGATACTCATGCACTGATACGCGCGTCGGATCGCCCATCACCGGCATCTGATCCACGGTCAGAATCGATCCCATAAATGGGCAGGATAGATCGTTCCAGCCATGCACAATCATCACCCGCAGCTTGGGGTCCGCCGCCACAGCCTCGCGCAAATCGGGAACCGAGCCCTTGCGCAGGTCATCGTCGCGATTCCACAGCCGGTTTACATCGTAGGAGAGCGCGTTATAGCGCGCATCCACCTTCCAGCCCACCGTGCGCGTGACAAAGTCCACCATCGCTGTGGTCATGGGCGCAATCATTGCAGCCAGAATCGGATCGTTGGCTCGCTGCTCAGGTGAAAACGGAAACGGATCGAAGGAAGTCACATTCGAGTCGTAGACCGAGCCCAGTTTGCCCTGCTCCCGGAAGACCTCGCGCAGATACGCCTCAGTATCCAACCGCCCGCCGGAGTACTTCACAAATGCCGGGTCAAGCCCGCTCAGCTCGGTCACGTGCTGAATCATCTTCTGCGTGGCATCGGGATCGGACCGACCTTTAAGCAATGTGGTCGCATACTCCCCGCGCGCATACGCAATCACATCGGCCATCGCCTGTGGCGTCAGCTTGTTCTCACGCTCCAAGTGCGCCGCGGTAATTGAAGGCAGCGTCAGCACCCACGGCACCGGCGAAAGATCGCTATCGTCCTCAATGGTCGGATTCAGATAAGGCGACACCAGCACCACTCCGTTCATGGCCACGCCCAGTTGCGCCTGAAGATAATGCGTCACACGCGGCCCGCGAAATCCGCCATAGCTCTCGCCCACCAGGTATTTCTTCGAACCCAGCCGGTCGTTCTTCACCAGCCAGTCGTAGATGATGCGCGACAGATATTCAATATCCGGAGTCGTGGAGTAGAATTGCTTTTTGGCATCAGCCTCAGGCACTTCGGCCCTGCTGAATCCCGTTCCCACAGGATCAATAAACACCAGGTCGGTAAAGTCCAGCCACGTGCCCTGATTGTCGGTAAGCACCGTCGGGTCAGAGGGGCTGTCGCCATCGTTGCCTGCCTGCAGATGCTTCGGGCCAATGGCGCCAAAGTTCAAATGAACCGACGAAGCTCCCGGCCCGCCGTTCATCGCAAAGGTCACCGGGCGGTTCTCGCCATCCATTGTGTAGGCGGTCAAAACCACCTCACCGGTAGTCTTGCCATCCTTGTCGCGCACCGGCAAAGCACCCACCGTCACCGTATAGTGCAGGGTTTTGCCGTTCAGCTGCATCGTTTGCTGCACGTGGGCCGGAGCAGGCAGCGGCGGAAGCTTTAATTTATCGGCCGCGTCGGTCTTGTCAGCGCCCGCGGCCTTATCGCCAGTCGCGGCCTTTTTATCGGTGGCTGCCTCATCCTTGTCCGCCTGTGCCCAACCGTGCGTGGCAAAGAATCCGAAGCAGCAAAGCGCGCCCATGGTCAGAGCCATGTGCCTGAGAGCAAAGTGAATCCGGGGAATCCTCATTACGATAAGATACATCTTCAGCGCAAGGTTTCTCCACCCATTCAGCACAAACCTTTGCCCCCGGCTCTGGCACCCCACCCGCCGGATGATTTACCCTCAAACACGTTATGAAACTCCAATACTCATTTATCGCCCCTATCCTGGCCGTGGCCCTTGCCGCGTCTGCCTGCGCCCAAACTTCCAGCAATCTGCCTGACTCGCCCGGTCAATCTACCTAACCTTCCCAACGGCCCCAGCGTGGTTATGGATACCTCAATGGGCCAAATCACCTGCCAGTTCTATCAGCGGCAGGCGCCCAATGCAGTGGCCAACTTTATTGCACTGGCTGAGGGCACAAAAGACTGGACCGATCCGGTTACAAGGACAGTGCAGCACCATAAGCCATTATTCGACGGCACCACCTTTCATCGCGTCATTCCCGATTTCATGATCCAGGGCGGTGACCCATCCGGCACCGGCATGGGCGAGCCCCGGATACAAGTTCGCGGATGAATTCGATCCCAATTTGAACTTTGACAAGCCGGGCAAACTGGCTATGGCCAACTCCGGCCCCAACACCAACGGCAGCCAGTTCTTTATCACCGAGGTATCCACCCCGTTTCGCTTAATCAGCACTACTCTATCTTCGGCCAGTGCGACGATGCCAGCCTCAAGGTGGTCAAGGCCATCGCCCGCGTCCCGCGTAACGGCAGTGACAAGCCAAACACCCCAGTGGTGCTGAAGAAAGTCACCATCATCCACAAACGGCCAGAACAAACCGTAAACCGCCAGCTTTCAGCTTCTAGCTTTTAGGCTCTAGCTTCCATGTGTGCATTGATTGCTTGGTCGATTGCCAATCGGATCCAGCATGAATGAGCTAGAGGCTAGAAGCTAGGAGCTAGAAGCTGTATCCAAAGAATACCCACAGAAATCAGGAGCTTTTTATGGCACTTGCAGAAGGAACCTACGCCGTCTTCTCTACCAGCGAAGGCAAAATCACCGTCCGCCTTTTTGAGGCCGACGCGCCCATCACCGTAAAGAACTTTATCGACCTGGCCGAGGGCGCCAAAGAGTGGACCCATCCCACCAGCCGCGTCACGTCAAAAGATAAACTTTATGATGGCACCATCTTCCACCGCGTCATTCCCGACTTTATGATCCAGGGCGGCGACCCGGCCGGCAACGGCATGGGAGGCCCCGGCTACCGCTTCGCTCGACGAAACCAAGGGCTCGTCGCACAAGTTTGACAAGCCAGGCAAATTGGCCATGGCCAACTCCGGCCCCAACACCAACGGCTGCCAGTTCTTTATCACCGTAGCTCCCACTGAATTGGCTCACCGGCAAGCACACCATCTTCGGCGATGTGGTTGAAGGCATGGATATCGTCAAAAAAATCTCTCTCGTTCCGCGCAACTCGCTCTGGACAAGCCTCACAAGCCCGTGGTGCTTGAGTCGGTCGTGATTGAGCGCGTCAGCTAAACGCTTCACTGCGCAAAGCCCCAGAATGGCCTCTCCGAACTTCTCCACTTTGGAGGGGCCTATTCCATCAATCTCAAGCAACTGCTTCAGATTTCCAGGCCGCGCCTCTGCCAGTGCCGTCAGCATCCGGTCGTGCAACACCAAAAACGCAGGAACCCCCAGCCGTTTAGCCTCCGCTGAACGCCATTCTTTGAAGCCGCGCCACCAATGCCTCGCCTTCAGCCGAGAGTTGCACCGGCGCACTCCGCGTCTTCGCTGATTTTTCCGCGGCAGCTTTGGCCTTCTTCGTTCGCCCCGGAGCAGCAGCCCGGCTTGAAAATTCCTCCACCATTCCATCGCTGACCAGCAACTCCACTGGCGTTGTCGCTCTTAATCTCAATCCCGCTTCTGTCAGCCGCACCTTGCGATAACGCCGCACCTCGCCATCTTTCTCATACTCCGCCTCTTCAATCTCGATCAGCCCGGCGCGCACCATCGCGCCCAGCAACCCATCAAACTCATTCCGGTTCATCTTTCCTGCCGGATCAAGGCTCCTCTGCAGCGTTCCTGTTGCTTTGTATTCCACCCCGCGCAGATCTTCAACGATTCCCTGCGCCATCGCCCGCTCCACCGCCGTGGCGCGCCGGAACAGCCGCAACACCGCACCAGCCGGGTCGCACACATCGCACACCCCGCAAGACCGGTTCGCATCTTCGATATCCCCGAAATGCCGAACCAGTGTAAGCCATTCGGCACTCGCTCGATACCGTGAATCGCAGCACCTTCTCAAACTGCTCTGCCCGATATTGCGCCTGCACTGTATATGTCTTTTTCCAGCCCGGAACCACCCACAGTCACATAGCCGCCAAAATCCACCCGCGCCCCGCCATGAATCTCCAGCCTCTCGAGCGCTTTGTCGAACTCCTCCTCGCCCAGTTTTGAGCCTGCCCGCAACTCCTCCGCCGGCAGCGGCTCCTCACCCAGCGCCTTGAATACCTGCTGCAAATGATCAACCGGCGGATAATCTCTATTCAAAAAGAAATCGCGCGTTCTCTGGTCCGCATAGCTATGCATCAGATAGGTTCGGCTCAGAGCACCATCCCGCCCGGCGCGCCCAATCTCCTGGTAGTAGCCCTCCAGCGTTGCCGGCAACCCGGCGTGAATCACCGTCCGTATATCGGCCTTGTCGATCCCCATTCCAAAAGCGATGGTCGCAACCACCACATCCAGCTTTCCCGCCTGAGAGGCCGTCTGCACCCGCTCCCGCGTCTCCGCATCGAGCCCCGCATGGTATGCCGCCGCCCGAATCCGCGCAGCGCTGTGCGACAACACCTCCGCAAGCAGTTCGGCATTCTTGCGCGAGGTCGCATAAACAATCGCCGGCCGCCGCACCGCATCGGCAAGCAAACCGCAGATCGCCTCAGCCCGCTGTGGCACCGGAACCTCGACCACCTCAATAGC
>CAWAEU010000012.1:0-21978 GCA_963780975.1 uncultured Acidobacteriaceae bacterium
CGCCCGGAACCTGGAGCGAAGTGGGCACAGCGCAAACACTCTCAGGAAGCGGCCCCACTGCGATATCTTTTTTCACTGATGCTCCGCCAACCGCCGGGAAATTTTGGTATGGCTCGCACTTGTATGACAGCGGAGGCAATGAAGCGATTGAATTCCCGCCAACACAGGTGACAGTTACCGAAACTGTAGCTGCCACACCAAGCTTCTCTCCAGTTGCCGGCACGTATACATCGGCACAGTCGGTGACTATCTCAGACTCGACAGCCAATGTAACCATCTACTACACCACTAACAGTAGCGCGCCCACAACCAGTTCAACCAGTTACACGGGCGCCATCTCTGTCAGCTCCACAGAGACAATCGAGGCCATTGCCGCAGGCGCCAGCAACACACCCAGCGCGGTCGCTACGGCCATTTACACCATAACGCCGCCGGCGGCTACGCCCATCTTCTCGCCTGCCGCGGGCACTTACACTTCAGCCCAGTCAGTTACCATCTCCGATACAACGCCAGGATCATCGATCTACTACACCACCAACGCAACCACACCCACGACCGGCTCCAGCAAATACACCGCAGCCATCCCGGTAAGCGCGACGGAAACATTAGAGGCGATTGCTGTTGCCGGAGGCTATATACCCAGTGCGGTATCGTCAGCTATTTACACCATCGAGTCTCAAGCGGCCACGCCCAGCTTCTCGCCCGCCGCTGGCACTTACACTTCAACCCAGTCGGTAACCATCTCCGACACAACGCCGGGATCATCGATCTACTACACCACCAACGCAACCACACCCACGACCGGCTCCAGCAAATACACCGCTGCGATTTCAGTAAGCTCGACAGAGACGATTGAGGCCATCGCGGTCTGTTCTGGTCACACAAACAGCGCATTAGCGACAGCGGTATACACCATCAATAGCAATGTAGTCCCGGCATCGCTCACCACTCCCACGCCTGGCAGCAAGCTGACGGGCACCAGCGTTACCTTCGCGTGGAACCCGGGCAACACGGCTAAAGACTTCGTACTTTATGTAGGTAACGCCGGCATTGGCTCGTCCAATCTGTATTACTCGGGCTTATTGACCTCAACGTCACAGACCGTCTCCGGCCTGCCTGGGAATGGGCAGCCGGTTTACGTGCGGCTTTATTGGTACATCGGCGGAACCTGGAGATCAGCTGACTACAGCTACACGGCATCGGGATCTCCGACGCAGGCTACTCTCACTACGCCAACTCCCGGCAGCACGCTGACAGGCACCAGCGTTGCCTTCTCATGGACGCCCGGAAACACAGCTACGCAATTTGTGCTTTATGTAGGCAGCAACGGGGTGGGTTCAAGTAACTTATATAACTCCGGCTTAGTTACGACTACAACTGTGATCGTTTCCGGTCTGCCCAGAAACGGCCTGCCGGTTTATGTCGAGCTATTTTCCTATATTGATGGAACCTTGGAATCGACTAACTATACCTATATGACAGCCGGCACGACGACACAGGCTGCGCTCACCACACCCACGCCGGGCAGCAAGCTGACAGGCACCAGCGTAGCCTTTGCCTGGACACCCGGCAATGCGGCAAAGAACTTCGAACTCTGGGTGGGCAACACCGGCATTGGCTCGAGCAACCTTTATAATTCGGGCTATGTGACAGCCACTTCCGAAATTGTCTCCGGTCTGCCAAACAACGACTCGACTATATATGTGAGGCTCTATTCCTACGTCAACGGAGGATGGGTAACCAGCGACTACACCTACACCTCAGCGGGCACGGCGACGCAAGCGACGCTTACCTCACCCACTCCCGGCAGCACGCTATCAGGCACCAGCGTGACCTTTTCCTGGACCCCCGGCAACACAGCTACGCAATTTGTACTTTATGTAGGCAGCAACGGGGTGGGTTCAAGTAACTTATATAACTCCGGCTTAGTTACGACTACAACTGTGATCGTTTCCGGTCTGCCCAGAAACGGCCTGCCGGTTTATGTCGAGCTATTTTCCTATATTGATGGAACCTTGGAATCGACTAACTATACCTATATGACAGCCGGCACGACGACACAGGCTGCGCTCACCACACCCACGCCGGGCAGCAAGCTGACAGGCACCAGCGTAGCCTTTGCCTGGACACCCGGCAATGCGGCAAAGAACTTCGAACTCTGGGTGGGCAACACCGGCATTGGCTCGAGCAACCTTTATAATTCGGGCTATGTGACAGCCACTTCCGAAATTGTCTCCGGTCTGCCAAACAACGACTCGACTATATATGTGAGGCTCTATTCCTACGTCAACGGAGGATGGGTAACCAGCGACTACACCTACACCTCAGCGGGCACAGCGACGCAAGCGACGCTTACCTCGCCCACTCCAGGCAGCACGCTATCAGGCACCAGCGTGACCTTTTCCTGGACCCCCGGCAACAGTGCCATTAACTTCGTACTTTATGTTGGCAGCACCGGGGTGGGTTCAAGTAACTTGTATAGCTCCAGTTTATTGACAGCCACTTCCGCGACCGTCTCTGATCTGCCCAGTAACAAGCAGCCGGTGTATGTCCGGCTTTACTCGTACATCAACGGAACCTGGGAATCTACCGACTACACATACACGGCGTTCTAGCACGTCTCACTAATGTTTTATTAACTTAATATTCCAGCTCGGGTCAGGGTTGATGGGGATAACAATCGTCGTTCCGGGGGTCGCCTGCTCAAATTGGGCGGCGTACTGCGAAAAATGGAGATCGGCGAAAGGCGGATACTTCCAGTCTCGATAGATGCCGATTGGCAACACCAACAGCAATATAATTGCAAAGCATCGGATCGCGAGGGGAGAAGCCTTGCGACAGGCCATCCACAACAGCGATGCCAGAAATGCCAGCATGGGCAAAAAGTAATAGCGGTTGCCGCAACCGGGCAGGCACAGACATTCCCACTGCTGGCGATCCGCCGGGCATGCGAGGGGTTTCAAAAGGCCGAGCGCAAACGACGCATAGGCAAGCAGAACAAAAATCCTTTGTTCCATCTCTCCATAGCGAAGCGCGTACAGCAGGACGGCCAGCCCTATCACGGTTGCAGTCACCTCAACATAGTGCGCGTAATGCAACCGCATGAGCCAGTCTTGTGTAGTCTTTCCCAGTAATGAAGAAAGAAATACCTGCCGCCCTAATATGGATGCGAAGCGAGAGAAGGTGGGGCCATTGGCCGCCACCTGTCGACCGTGGGAAAACTGCGATATGAGGCCAATAACCACCGCGCCGGGAATGAGAAGGGCCATGGATAATGCTGACCACACATTTCGCCGCTTCCACCACAAGACCGCGGCCGCAGGAACGAGCAAAATGCCGATCGGACTGCTGAAGGAGATCAGCACCAGTACCACTCCGTCAAAAATCCGCCAACCCCAATCGCTTGCGGGGCGAGCCAGCAACACCAGGAATGCCACCAATGCCAAATGCCACTGGACATTGGTAACGTTGGCGTGAATCTCGGCGGCATTAGGAAGAGCCAGATACAAGAAGCAAACCAGCAGGCGAATCTTTAGTGAAATGTAGTTAAAGCGAGAGGTAAGGAAGATATTCACCGGCAGAATCTGCACCACAATGGCGCAGAGGTTCATCACCAGTGGAGCCAAAGCGAGCGGAAACAGTACCGCGAAGAGCGCAATCATGCGATGGAGCAAGTGCAAATAGCCTGACTCCGGTATAAACAAGGAACGCAGGCCGTGGTTATACGCATCCAGAAACCAGTCCCTGCCATCTTCAGCAAAAAACTGGGCATTCAATACCGCATCAGGACGGCGAGACAAGAGGATCAGGAACGAGACGGCGAAGACGATTAAATGGAGGTCGAAGTAGCTGAAAAAACCCACCGGACGCAGTGCATCGAGACGCGGCATTTTCTTTGCCCAGCTAACGAATCTCTCAGGCCACGCCCACTTGACCTTTTCGCACGCAATCATCTCACCCGAGGGATCTGGCGGTAAGTCTGGTTCTATAGAAGTTTGCTCACACATCGATTTCCCTCGCAACTCAACGGCAACTTGCCATTGCTGAATAGATTAAATGTGGCAGGAGCAGGTGATCCCGCATGACGGCGACGGTCGGCGGATTTTGACTCATCCTCCCAGCCAATCTCACTAGTGTTTCGTCAGTTCTATGGTCCATGGAACTGGGCTCGGGTTGATGGGGATGACGACCTTCGTGCCGGCGGGCGCTCGCTCAAACTCGGCGGCGTGATAGGGAAAATCAAGATCCTCGAATTCTGGGTAGTTCCAGTCCTGATAGATCCCGATGGGAAACAACAGCAGCAACGCCACGGCAAATTTGCGCAGCGCTGGGGCAGTGGCCTTGCGAGTGGCCATCCACACCAGAGAAGCCAGGAATGCCAGCATGGGCAGGAAGTAATAGCGTTGACCGCAGCCGGGCACTCCCAGCGATTCCCACTGCGGCTGATCCGGCGTCCCCGCGAGGGGGTTCACCAGTGCGAGCGCGAGCACTGCGTAGGCAAACAGAATAAAAAGCTTTAACTCGAACTGTCCATAGCGTAGCGCATACAGCAAAACGGCCAGTCCGACCACGGTGGCAAACGCCTCAATATAGTGCAAGTCACGCAATAGCATCAGCCAGTCTTGTGTATTCCGTCCCAGTAATGAAGAAAGAAATACCTGCCGTCCAAAAATAGCGGCGAAACGGGTGAAAGTGGGGCCATTGGGCGCATTCTGTCGCCCGTGGGAAAGCAACGCTATAAGCCCGTCAACCAGCGCGCCGGGAACGAGCAAGGCCACGGAGTACGCTGACCACTTTTGCCGCCGCTTCCACCACATGGCTGCGGCTACAGGAACAAGCAGTATGCCGATCGGACTGCTGACGGAGATCATCACCAGCAATGCCCCGTCAAAAATACGCCATCCCCAGCCGCTTGCCGGTCGAGCCAGCAACACCAGGCAAGCCGCCAATGCCAGGTGCCCCTGGGCATTGGTAATGGTCGCGTGAACCTCGGCGGCGTTAGGAATAGCCAGATACAAGAAGCACCCCAGCAGGCGCGTCTTGAGCGGTATGCCGGAAAAACGGGACGAAAGGAAGATATTCACGGGCAGAATCTGCACCACAAAGGCACAGAGGTTCATCACCAGCGGAGCCAGGGCGAGTGGAAACAGCAACGCGATGAGCGCAACCGTCCGGCTGAGCGTGTTCAGATATCCGCCCTGTGGCATGAACAAGGAATGCAACCCGAGGTTATACGCATCGAGCCACCAAACCCTGCCGTCTTCAGCATAAAACTGGGCATTCAATATTGCATCGGGACGGCGGGACCAGACGATCAGGAACGCGACTGAGAAGGCGATTGCCTGGAGATAGATACCGCCGCTGATCTTGTTCGTCAGACCAATTACATGGGAGAGCAGGACATTTCTCGTTGCATCGGGGGGCTGGATAATTGTTTCCGAAGTACCGCGCTCTTTCGGCAACGTCGGCTTGATCTTTCGGCGCTTCATCTTGTCACCTGTCGAAGCTGGGAGTGAGCTGGGCGCGACAGAACTTCACTCAAGCATCAATTGGCCTCAAAGTTCAACGGCAACTTGCCGTAGTTCAATAGATTATATGGTGCGGAGAGAGGCAATCCCTATGCCCGCAAGGGTCGACGGATTCTTTGAGTTACCCCTCTAGGAATACTAGCGTTTCGTCAGTTCCATTGACCAGACTGGATCCGGGTTGATAGGGATAAGAACCTTCGTTCCGGCGGGCGCCCGCTCAAACTGATTGGCGTAGTAATAAAAATAGAGATCTTCGAAGGGTGGAAGATTCCAGTCCTGATAGATCCCAATGGGAAACAACAACAGCACCGCCACGGCAAATTTGCGCAGCGCTCGGGCAGAGGTCTTGTTGGTGGCCATCCACACCAGCGAAGCCAGAAATGCCAGCATAGACAGGAAGTAATAGCGCTCGCCGTCGATAGCGGTCCCGCACATCAGTTCCCAGTTCGGGTGATCCGGCGTCCCCACGAGGGGGATCAGCAGAGCTAGCGCGAGCACTGCATAGGCAAACAAAATAAAAAGCTTTAACTCAATCGGCCCATAGCGAAGCGCATATAGCAAGACGGCCAGCCCTACTACGGTGGCAATCGCCTCCACAAGGTGCAAGCTGCTCAATTCCAGGAGCCAGGCTTGTGAACTCTTTCCCAGTAACGAAGAAAGAAATATCTGCCGTCCAAAAATGGCGGCGAAGCGGGAGAAAGTGGCGCCAATGGTCCCCACCGGTCGCTGGTGGGAAAGCAGATTTGTGAGGACAGCAACCAGCGCGCCGGGAATGAGCAAGGCCAGGGAGTACGCTGACCACTTTTCTCGCCGCTTCCACCACATGACCGCGGCCACAGGAACGAGCAGCGCGCCTAGCGGGCTGCTGACGGTGGTCAGCACCAGCACAGTCCCGTCAAATATCCGCCATCCCCAACTGCTTGCCGGTCGAGCCAGCAGCACCATGCAAGCTACCAACCCCAGGTGCCACTGGCCATTGGTAATGTTCGCGTGAACCTCGGCGGCGTTGGGAATAGCCAAATACATGAAGCAACCCAGCAGGCGCGTTTTTATGGGTATGCCTGAGAAGCGAGATGAGAGAAATAAATTCACGGGCAGAATCTGAAACAGAATGGCGCTGAGGTTCATCAGCAGTGGAGCCAGTGAGAGCGGAAACTGCAACACGATGAGCGCAACGATCCGGCAGAGCGTGTTCAAATAGCCGGCATGCAGCATGAACAAGGAATGCAGGCCGTGCAAATACGCTTCTAAATACCACGCTTTGCCGTCTTCAGCGTAAAACTGGGCATTCAATATCGCATCGGGACGGCGCCACCAGATGATCAGGAACGCGACTACGAAAGCGATTGCCTGGAGATAGAAGCCGCTGATCTTGCTCAGCAGAGCAAGTACTTTGGGGTGCAGGAATTTCTTTTCCCAGGCGATGGACTCTTTCGGCAATGCCCGCTTTGCTTTCTTGCGCTTCATGATGTCACCTGAGAAACGTGGGAGCGATCTGGGCGCGGTAGAAACTTCACCCACGCATCGATAGGCCTCAAAGTTCAACGGCAACCTGCCGTAGCTCAATAGATTAAATGATGTGAGAAATAAGGCAACCCCCTGTGACCGCAATGGAAATAACAAAACCTGGCCGGATTTTTCGGTACAATCGTCTTGCATACTGCCTTGTCAGTGAGATATACACGGGTCACCGGTTCCGCAAGGGAGATTCAGGATGAAAGACGTTCGCTTCCCGCTGTTTTGCCTTCTCGCAACTGGCTTGATGGTTTGCGGTTGCGGCTCCACCAGCACTGTTTCCAACCCTCCTCCGCAAACCTACACAGTTTCAGTCTCCGCTCAGCGCGCTGCCCTGGCAACCACGCAGAAGTATTCAATTACAGCCACGACCAACGACACATCGGGCGTGAGCTGGACAGCAACAGGCGGCAGCTTTTCATCGGGGACGAGCCTGACCGGAGTTGCCGTCACCTACACGGCTCCGGGTACGGCCGGAAGCTATACCATCACGGCGAAAAGCGAATCCAATTCCTCTGACAGTGCCTCAATGACCGTCTACGTCACTGACCTGGCAGGAGTAACCACCTACCACAACGATTTGCAACGCGATGGCGTCAACAGCCAGGAATATGCGTTGTCGCCGACAACTGTGGTCACCTCGACCTTTGGCAAATTATTCAGCTGCACCACCGATGGCGCAATTTATACGCAGCCACTGTGGATGCCGAATGTGACCGTGGGTACGACCGTGCATAACATTGTGCTGGTGGCCACGCAGCATGACAGCCTGTTTGCCTTCGATGCTGACACCAGCCCATGCGTAACACTGTGGCAGGCGAACCTCATCGACACCAATCATGGGGCGGGAGCGGGTGAGACCACTGTCCCATCAGGACCATCTGGGAACCTGGTAGGCGGCGGCGCCGGGGATATCACGCCTGAGGTGGGCGTAACCGGAACGCCGGTGATCGATCCATCGACGGGCATACTCTACGTGATATCGAAGTCTATGGATTCTGGAGGCACGACGTTCTATCAGCGCCTTCATGCAATCGACATTACGACGGGCAACGAGAAATTTGGCGTCCCGGCAGAAATCGGGCCGGGCATCACCTTCCCGGGCACCGGCGACGGTGGCATAACAGACAGCTTTAATGCGCGCCAGCAGAATCAGCGGCCCGCGCTTGCACTGTTGAATGGAACAATCTACGTAGCCTGGTCATCGCACGAGGATACCCTCCCATACTATGGCTGGGTAGTGAGCTTCAATGCCTCCAATCTTGCCCTCGTCAACATGCTGAATATATCTCCCAATGTGCAGTCCGGCGGAATATGGATGGGTGGCGGCGCGCCCGCCGCAGACTCAAACAACCATCTCTATCTGATCACCGGCAATGCGACCTTCGACGCCAACAGCCTCACCACACCCAACAACGACTATGGAGACTCATTCCTGCAATTGACTGAGAACCTGACGGTCTCATCCTACTTTGCCCCTTCTGACGAGGTGAGCGATGCCCTCAACGATGCTGATTTTGGCTCGGGGGGATCGGCAGTGGTGCTTAATTTGAATTCTGGTACCCTCAAGCACCTGGTGGTTGGCGGCGGCAAGGATGGCAATCTCTATGTGCTGAATGGCGACGCGATGGGTGGGCTGGGAGACTCGAACGCTCGGCAGCACTTTTTTGTTGGTGGCGGCATCTTTGCCACCGGAGCTTTCTTCAATAACAACTACTTTATTGCGCCTATAGGGGCTGCGCTTCAGGATTTTTCCTTCGATACCTCCACAAACATGCTCAACACTGGCCCGGTTTCCAGCTCCCCCACCAGTTATGGCTTCCCCGGCGCGACGCCATCGGTTTCTGCCGATGGCACTTCGAACGGAATCGTGTGGGCGCAGGATAACTCTCAATACTGCACATCGCAATCTCCCAGCTGCGGACCAGCGGTCCTTCATGCCTACAACGCCACGAGCCTCTCCACGGAGTTATGGAACAGTGGCATGGTTGCCGGCGATGCCGCGGGCAATGCGGTCAAGTTCACCGTGCCCACGGTGGCCAATGGAAAAGTCTACGTGGCGACGCGTGGCAACAATGCAGGCGGAGTCGGCAGCTCGACCACCATTCCCGGCGAACTGGAGATTTACGGGCTGAAGCAGAACTGAAAGCCGAGTTTCCTGTCAGGGCAACAAAGTGCGGAGTTCGAAAATCATGAACGCGAAGAGCATGACGGTCGCCGGCATCATGAGCGGAACCTCTGCCGATGGAATCGATGTGGCCGTGGTCCGCATTGCGCCGGGCAAGCAGCGAGTGAAGCTTACGCTGCTGGCGCATGAAGGCTTCGCGTTTCCCGCTGCTCTGCGACGCGCGGTGCTGCAGGCAATGAACGCGGCTTCGACTTCGACGGCGGAGCTGGCTCGCCTCAACTGGCGGCTGGGCCTGGCTTACGCCGAAGCGGTGAAAGCAACGCTTGCGCGGCACAACGTGAAGCTCGATCTGATTGGCTGTCACGGGCAGACTCTCTATCATCAGCCTCATGCAGAACTCTATGCGGGCCGGCGCTTCAACTGCACCTGGCAGCTCGGCGAGGCGGCAGCCATTGCGGCGGCGATTGCGGTTCCGGTGGTCTCAAATTTTCGTCCCGCGGATATGCTTGCCGGCGGACAGGGTGCGCCGTTGGTTCCGCTGCTGGACTATGTGCTCTTTGCCGACAAAAAGCGCGGACGCGTTCTGCAGAACATTGGCGGCATCGCCAACCTGACCGCAATTCCTGCCGGCGCAACGGCGGACTCAGTGATAGCCTTCGACACCGGCCCGGGAAACATGATCATCGACGCGCTGGCGCAAGCGCTGTTCGGCAAACGCTTCGATCGCAACGGCAATTTTGCTGCGCGAGGCAAGGTGATCAAGCCGGTGTTGGCACAGGCGCTTGCCAACCCTTACTTCCTGCTGCCGCCTCCACGCACGGCAGGACGCGAGCAGTTTGGGCGCGAGTACGCAGCAAAGTTTCTAACCGGCTGCAAACGGCACAGCAAACGGCCCGAGGATGCGCTGGCCACGGCAACCGCATTGACGGCCGAGACAATTGCGCGAAGCTACAAAACTTTTGTTCGTCGCAGGATGAGGGGCACTGGAGTGGATTACATCGTCTCCGGCGGCGGCTCGCGCAACAGAACACTGATGGCGATGCTTGCGCAACGGCTTGAGCCGCTGGGTTGCGAACTGGCTGTAAGCGATCACTTTGGCCTTCCCTCCGAAGCCAAGGAAGCCGCGGCATTTGCACTGCTGGCCTGGCAAACTTGGCACCACCTGCCGGGCAATGTGCCCAAAGCGACCGGCGCGGCGCGACCAGTGATTCTGGGGCAAGTGACTTACGCGTAGATTAAATTCACGAATTTGAATAAATAATCGGGTTTGCGGAATCCTATATTTTGTTTAAGTCATTCGGGTTCGGTCAGTTTATTGAACAACCTGCTCGGGAATCGAATACGGCGTCAACTTCCAACTACTCCAATACCGCAAGCAAGTTGGCCCACCCCGGCCCGCTGCTCAAAGAGGAATCATGACGATTCGTGGCTATCAAAAGCCTCTTTATATCCTTCCCTTCGACCATCGCGGATCGTTTGAGACAGGCATGTTCGGCTGGAAGGGGGATCTGTCGCCTGAGCAAACCGCGCAGATTGCCGCAGCCAAGCAGGTGATCTACGAAGGATTCCAAAGTGCCGTTTTCGGTGGTGTGCCCAAACAGAAGGCCGGCATTCTCGTCGACGAGCAATTCGGCGCCGCCATCCTGCGCGACGCCACCGCGAAGGGTTACACAACCGCATGTCCCGCCGAAAAAAGCGGGCAGGAAGAGTTCGACTTCCAATATGGAGAGGATTTTGCCGCACACATCGAGGCTTTTCATCCCACTTTCTCAAAAGTGTTGGTTCGCTACAACCCTGGAGGCGATGCTGAGCTGAACCGCATCCAGGCAGAACGCCTGAGGCGGTTGTCAGACTATTTGCATACTGCCAACCGAAGCTTGTTTCTGTTTGAGCTGCTGGTGCCGGCAGAGAAAGCCCAGCTTGAAAAAGTAAAGGGCGACAGCAAAGCCTATGACCTTGAACTTCGCCCGGGACTTATGGTCGAGGCGATCCGCGAATTGCAGGATGCGCATGTGGAGCCGGATGTTTGGAAGATTGAAGGGCTTGACCGCCGCGAAGATTGCGAGAAGATCGTCGAGGTTGCGCAGCGGGACGGGCGCACGGCTGTCGGCTGCATCGTTCTCGGTCGCGGTGCCGATGACCAGCAGGTGCGCGAATGGCTGACCACGGCAGCCGGCGTCAAGGGGTTCATCGGCTTCGCGGTCGGCCGTACAGATTTCTGGCAGCCGCTTGTCGATTGGCGCGCCGGCAAAATCTCGCGCGAGAAAGCAGTGGATGAGATTGCCCAGCGCTATCGGGAATTTGTGGATGTTTATGACGGCGTGCGTTGAATAAATTCAATCTATTGAATAGATGCTATGGCGGAGAGAGGGGGATTCGAACCCCCGGTACAGCTTTTGACCGTACAACGGTTTAGCAAACCGCCGCCTTCAGCCACTCGGCCATCTCTCCGCGTCTTAAATGGGATTATACCGGAATCCGCACCCGAGGCGTGCGACGGCTCTGGCCGGGGCATTTTTCACCGTTTGCGCTCAGGCCGGGGTTGTACCATTCGTGTGATGCCTTTTCGACCTCATTCACGCCGGCGGAAGATGCTCTTCGTTCCGCTGGTTGCCGCTACATACTTCATGGTTTCTGGCGGTCCTTACGGCATTGAGGACATTCTCGGCGGCGCCGGTTTCTTGAAGGCCATCCTCATCCTGCTGATCCTGCCGTTTCTCTGGTGCCTGCCAACCGCGCTGATGATCGGCGAACTGGCCAGCGCTATCCCCGCCGAGGGCGGCTTTTACGTCTGGGTGCGGCGCGCGCTGGGGCCTTTCTGGGGCTACCAGGAGAGTTGGCTGTCACTTTCGGCCAGCATCTTCGATATGGCCATCTATCCGGCCATCTTCGTTCTTTACCTGGGCAAGTTGCTGCCCGCGTTCACCAGCGGCTGGTATGGCTACGGCTGGACTCTGGCGGTAGTGGTGGCATGTTGCTTGTGGAATCTGCTTGGGAGCCCGGTGGTGGCCGACGACTCGGTGGGAATGTTCGCGCTTCTGCTGGCCCCGTTTGCGATCTTCGTGGTTCTCGGCTTCTGGCATGGGTTCACGATGCACCCAGCAGTGCAATGGGGTTCGACCTCCACGGGCCTCGGCGCCGGCTCGGCATTTTCAACCGCGGTTTTAGTAGCCATGTGGAACTATATGGGCTGGGATAATGCCTCCACCGTGGCCGGCGAGGTCGAAAATCCGCAGCGCAACTACCCGCGCGCCATGATCGCGGCAACCCTGGTGACCGCCGCATCCTACATTCTGCCGCTGTTGGCCATGGCGCTGGCCGGTCTCTCCACTGATAGCTTTTCAACCGGCGACTGGACCACCGCGGCAACTTATCTGGGCGGTCCGCTGCTGGGTATAGCCGTGGTTGCCGGCGGTGCTCTGTCGGGCATAGGCATGTTCAACGCGCTGGTGATGAGTTATACGCGGCTACCCATGGCCATGGCCGAGGAAGGCATGCTGCCCAGCGCTCTGGCCCGGCGCAATAGCCGCGGCGTGCCGTGGGTTTCAGTGCTCTTTTGCGGACTGGCCTGGGCCTTGGCGCTCAAGTTGCCATTTGAGCGACTCATCTCCATCGACCTGATTCTCTATGGAACGAGCCTGTTGCTGGAGTTTGTGGCTCTCGCCGTACTGCGCATTCGCGAGCCCAATATGGTGCGGCCCTTCAAGGCCGGCAGTCTGGCCTTTGCCTGCATGTTAGGAGTGGGTCCAGCGGCGCTGATCGGTTACGCGATTTATGCATCACGCGACGAAAAGCTATTCGGCACTACTTCAGCACTATTGTTTGCCTGCGCGGTGGGTTTGTTAGGACCGGTGCTCTACTGGCTCACAGCCGCTCCTCTTTTGCGAAAGCGGCTTGCCTCCACCAAAGCTCCCGAAATGGGTTCATAGTGGGTGCCCCAGGTGCCTCGCCTTTGGGCACCTGGGATTTCTATTGATCTCTATTTCTCCGCCGCCTGTTTCGCCTTATTCTCTTGGAACTGTTTAGCGCAGTGCACCACCTGGTCGCGCGCATAAGCGGCATCGCGCCAGCCTTTGATCTCTACCCGCTTGCCCTCAAGATCCTTATAAATCGAAAAGAAGTGCGTAATCTCCTTGAGCATGTGCGGATAAATATCCGTATAGTTCCACACATTGTTATAGCGGGGATTGTTTTTCCCCACCGCCAGCACTTTTTCGTCCAGAATGCCCTGGTCGAGCATCTCCAGCAGGCCGATGGGGCGCACCTCCTGCACGCAGCCGGGAAAGCTCGGCCCCGGCACCAGTACCAGTACGTCCAGCGGGTCGCCATCGTCGCTCAGCGTAGAAGGAATAAATCCGTAGTCGCCGGGATAGTGAACCGGGGAGTGCAGATTGCGGTCCAGCTTGAAAACGTGCAGCTGCTTGTCGTATTCAAACTTTTGCGTTCCGTCCAGCGGAATTTCGATAACCGCGCGAAAGATCTCAGGGGAACGATCGCCAATCGGCAGTTCAAGATAATTAACCATTGCTGTTTACTTCTCCTTCGGGGTTGGGGGGGGGTAATCCGCCGGGGAATCGGAGCGGTGCTTCGGGGAAAAGCCCGGCCAGTAACCGGAACTACTATAATTATGGATGATGAAGGCGCATGTCTATGTCACGCTCAAGACTTCGGTCCTCGATCCGCAGGGCCAAACCATCCACAACGCCTTGCGCAAGATAGGTTTCGCCGAGGTAACCGATGTGCGCCAGGGCAAGTATTTCGCCCTTACGCTTGCCGATGGGCTTGGCGCCGACGCGGCCCGTAAGCTGGTGGAGCGCATCTCCCGCGAGGTGCTCACCAACCCCGTGATTGAAGAATTTACTTACCGCATCGAGGAATAACGCTGTGTATGCAGCGCAGTTGTGCTTCCCGCAATAACGACAAAAGCAAAAGGCCGGGCTTGATGCCCGGCCTTTTGTGTTTCACCAGTTCACTATTTCACTTTTTCACTGTTTCACTGTTTCCACTTTTTCCAACTGCCAGATTCATCAGGCTCACAGGAACGACAGAACGGCTCCGGCAATTCCAGCAATTGTGCCCACAGTTTTCATCACGCTGCCAACTGTCGATCCGCCGCCGCCGCTGCTCTGCTTCGCCCTCGCCTGTTCAGCGGCAATTTGCGCCTGCTCTTCACGCTGCCGTGCCGCTTTCTTTTCGGCCGCTACTTTTTCGTCATGCTTCTTTCTGGCTTCTTCTTCTTCCTTGCGCAGCGCCTCCAGCTTCTTCATCCGCGCTTCATAGGCCAATGCCCGGCCTTCCTTATCTTCTGAGAAGCGATACGCCCACGAGGAGCTATGTCCTTTTGCGAAGGAGGCAAAGTTGTCCTTCAGGATCAAAGTCTGCCCCTGCTTGCTGAATTCGATCCCGTTCGAGGCGTCGCCGACATATTGAAAGATAACCATCTCGCCTGCGGAGTTGCGCAAGGCAAGGCTCACGTCGTAATCCTTGTGCTTGAACGCCTTTCCGGTTCCGGAAAAATCCCAGGTCCCATCCGGATTGATGGTGACATTGAGCGTTCCGTCAATCTTCGGCAGTTTGTAATTGTGAGAGATCGGCCCCTGAACTGGCGGATGGGTTATCGCCGGGCTCGCTTCCTGGGGAGTTGCGGTAGGTGGTGCGGTTTGAGCCTGAGCCATCGCCGAAGAGACGGCGAAGGCCAGAATAGCGAAGAGAGCAAGTGCGCAGTGCCGCCTGATCCCAGAGATTTGCATTGTCATGGTAACCTCCCTGTTTCTTGTATTGCGGGCAGCTTACGCTGCTCGTACTTGGGCAGAGCATACACAACAGTTTTTCGTTTGTCTCGTATCTTTTGTGTTATTTTTCCGTGTTTATCCAACCCCTGATCCCCGCATTCCGATCCTGCTGGCAAATATGGATTTAGAGCGGAAAGCCCTGCTGTGATAGGGTGATAGGTCGCCATGCACACCGATCCTGTACCCGATCTTTTATCCCGCGCAACAGAGTTGCTCGAGGCGGAGTTCAGTGCTTTACCAGCCTTTGAAACCGCTTCGGACCTGGACGCGATGGCCCGAGTTCTCAATGAAACGGCCCACCGTCTCGGGGACAACTACCCCTATTTCCATCCTCTCTATGCAGGGCAGATGCTCAAGCCGCCACACCCGGTGGCGCGGGCCGCCTATGCGCTGGCCATGACGATCAATCCGAACAATCACGCCCGCGACGGAGGCCGGGCCAGCTCGGAGATGGAGATTGAAGCCGTCCGTCAGATCGCCGCCCTCTTCGGTTGGTCAGAATTTCTGGGCCATCTGACCTCCAGCGGCACATTCGCCAACCTGGAAGCCCTCTGGATCGCAGGGCAGCTCGCGCCGGGTACACGCATCGTTGGCTCCGAGCAGGCGCACTACACCCACCAGCGCATCTCCGCCGTGCTCAAGCTCGACTTCACTTCCATCCCTA
Organism: uncultured Acidobacteriaceae bacterium; assembly: GCA_963780975.1. Lineage (GTDB taxonomy): Bacteria > Acidobacteriota > Terriglobia > Terriglobales > Acidobacteriaceae > Telmatobacter. The sequence continues at coordinate 15,628 of CAWAEU010000012.1, forward strand.
CCAACCGCCACGGACGCATGAGCCTCGAAGCGCTGGAAGCCGAACTCCGCCATGGCGATGTCGGCACCGTTGTCGTCACGATGGGAACGACAGCGATTGGCGCCGTCGATCCCCTCGACGAGATTCTGGCATTGCGTCAAAAGTACGGCTTCCGTGTCCATGTCGATGCGGCCTACGGCGGCTACTTCCGGCTGATTCCTGAAGCGCTCGATTCTCCGGCCCGTCGCGCCTATGCCGTCCTCGACCAAGCCGACTCCATCGTCGTCGATCCACACAAGCACGGCCTCCAGCCTTATGGCTGCGGCTGCATTCTCTTCCGCGACCCCTCCGTAGGGCGCTTCTACAAGCACGATTCGCCGTATACCTACTTCACTTCCGATAAGCTCCACCTGGGCGAGATCAGCCTGGAGTGCTCCCGCGCCGGTGCCGCAGCGGTGGCATTTGGGCTACGCTGCAGCTCCTGCCGCTCATTCCCGGCGGGGAATTTGCCCGTGGTCTCACGCGTGGCCGTGCCGCGGCTGTCGAGCTCGACCGGAGGCTCGCGCGACAGGACGGGCGCTTTAAGCCGTTTGCTGGCCGCCCAGAACTGGATATTGTGGTGTGGAAGATCGAAGCGAGAGACCAACGAACAATCCTCCGAACTCGCGCAGCGAATCTTCGCCGCCTGTGCCGCTTCGGGATTTGCACTTGCTCTTGTACAATTGCCGGTGGCTTGGTTTCAGCCGGGCGCGGAACGGCGAGCCGCTCGGCACGGTGACTTGTATGCGTTCGGTGCTGATGAAGCCGGAGCATGAGGCGTGGCTCGACAGAATATGGGAGCGGTGGACCGCGGCTTGCGCTGAGGTTTTAGGAAAGTAATTCTGGTTGTAGCGATTTAAACCTATCGAGGAGTGAACCATCATGCACGATCCTGTCGTTTTTCGTTCCATGCACATTGCCCGCTTCCATGCCGAGCCGGCTGTCTTTGCGGCGCCGGGCCGCGTTAACCTGATCGGCGAGCACACCGATTATGCCGAGGGCTTTGTGATGCCCGCGGCCATCGACTTTGCCACGCTGGCGGCATCTCGCCGCGCACGGACGGCAAGATCGTCATCTACTCTGAGAATTACGGCGAGGAGAGAGTATTTGACGCGGCGGCTCTGCCCGCCAAAGCCAGCCAGCACTGGACCGACTACCCGCTCGGAGTGGTCGCCGATCCTCGCCGGCGAGGGCCACAAGATTCCCGGCTTCAGTCTGAGCCTCTGGGGTGACGTGCCGCTGGGTTCGGGTCTGTCAAGCTCTGCTGCCCTTGAAGTGGTTACGGCGCTGGCAGTTCTGTCGCTTATCGGCGCAAGTTACCCAGGCCCTGTGCTGGCGCGGCTCTGCCAGCGCGCGGAAAACGAGTTTGTCGGCGCAAGTTGCGGCATCATGGACCAGTTCATCAGCGCTAATGGCAAAAAAGACCACGCGCTGCTGCTCGATTGCCGCGATTTGAGCTTCCGGCTGGCGCCGATTCCCGCCCACGTCGCGCTGGTCATTGCCAACACCATGGTCAAGCACTCAGTTGCCGGCGGCGACTATCCCACCCGGCGTCGCGAATCTGAGGCCGCCTGCGCGGTCATCGCCAGCCATCGCCCCGGAGTCACCTTCCTGCGCGATGCTACGCTTGAAGATCTTGATAAATGGGGTTCCGAGATGGCGCCCAAATCGCTCATGCGCGCCCGCCACGTGATCAGCGAGAACCTGCGCACAGTAGCTGCGTCCGAGGCGCTGCTGAAAGGCGACCTGGCCGAACTGGGCCGCATGATGGCCGAGGCGCACACCAGCTATAGCAAGGATTTTGAAGGCAGTTGCGTTGAGGCCGATGCGATGGTGGAGCTGGCGCAGGATTTGCCGGGCCTTATCGGCGCGCGACTCACCGGCGGAGGCTTTGGCGGCTGCACCGTGAACGTGGTAGAGCAAGCCCAGGCCGCCGCCTTCGCCGAGGAACTGGGCAAGCGTTATGCCGCCCAATTCGGAATCGTGCCGCAGATTCACATCTGCCACGCCTCCGGAGGAGCTCACCGGCTGGAATAGTATTTTCTGTCCTGAATGAACCCAAGCCCTGCGCCCAAACCGTCGACAATACGGGATAAGATCACCGTATTCAGGAACATCGCAATTCGAGACTCGCCCAACAACAAATCATCCGCTTCATTAGAATGGTTAAGGGTTGGAAACTATGGCAAAGAAATCGCGACAGCGCAAATCCCAGGTCAAGCGCCCGTGTGAGGCACGGGCAGCAAATAATGTTTCAAGCGCTCTGGCAGCCCACAAGCCCTGGCAAATTGCCGTGGTGTGCATCATTCTTGCCGTGACTACCCTGTTTGTCTTTCAAGGCGTGCGGCACAATGGCTTCCTTACCTACGACGATATGGACTACGTTGGGGAGAACGGGCATGTGCATCATGGGCTCACCGCGGAAAGCATCCATTGGGCGTTTACAACCTTCGATGTTTCAAACTGGCACCCGCTAACCTGGATTTCGCATACCATCGACTGGAGCCTCTATGGAACAATCCCGCCGGTCATCATTTAATGAATTTGTTCCTGCACACTGCCAATTCCCTTCTGCTATTTCTATTGCTTTTGTATATGACTGGATATTTAGGGCGATCCGCAATAGTCGCCTTCCTCTTTGCGCTGCACCCCGCGCATGTCGAATCCGTTGCCTGGCTTGCGGAGCGTAAAGATGTTTTGTGCACGTTTTTTTGGTTCGCAACCTTGCTTGCCTACACATGGTATCTCCGCAAGCCATCGTGGAGGCGCTACTTATTGATTATCTGCGGCTATGCCTGCGCGCTGATGTCAAAACCGATGGCAGTAACTCTCCCCGTTACAATGCTGTTGCTTGACTATTGGCCGTTATGCAGAATTACCTTTGCCCAGGAAACACGCGATAAATGGTTCTCTTCTCAATTTAAGTTGTTTATTGAAAAATGGCCGCTCTTCATCATGGCGGCTATCTCAAGCGTCATCACCTTCATTGCCCAGCGTTCCGGCGGATCGGTAGCCGAGCTGCAATCACTACCATTACTTGTGCGACTCTGCAATGTAGCCATCGGTTATTGCCGCTATCTGTTGCTCACCTTCTTGGCCCAATCCGCTCACGGCATATTATTACTACGACCTGAATCACACCCAGGTGATTGCCGGCCTGGTATCGGCCGTTGCGCTTATCGTTATTACCGCGGTCTGCTGGCATTTTCGGGCGGCAAAACCTTATTGCTTCATTGGCTGGTTATGGTTTTTGGCGACGTTTCTGCCCGTCATAGGCTTTGTACAGGTTGGTGAGCAGTTTATGGCCGAGCGCTATACTTATGTTCCCTTGATCGGCATCTTCTTTGCAGTTGTCTGGTTAGTCGGCGATGCTATTGTTGACTCTCCGAAACTAAAGGTCGCCACTCAAGTAATTGCGGTTGTGCTCATCGCAGCATGCGCCGCTAAATCCTATGCGCAGGTAAAGATATGGAAAGATAACATCTCGCTTTTCAGCCATGCGCTCGAGGTTGACCCACGCGGAGCGCTGCCTAACTTTAGCCTGGGTATGGCATACGAGCACCAGGGAAATATCGCCCTGGCCGAGAAATATGTGGAACTCTCATATAACTATAACTCCACAAAGCCGCTGATTTTAAGTTATTCCGCCTTTCTAATGATGCGTGCCGCAATGCAAAATCATGACCAGAGCATTTTGCCGATCGCGGGGCAGCGCCTTGAACAGGCAATACATCTTGCTCCTAACGACACCTTTGCCCTAACCAATATGGCTCTATGGGATGCATTGATGGAAAGGCCGAAGGATGAGGAGACATATAGCAGAAGAGTACTCGCCACAGTGCCGAATAACATACAGGCACGGCTATATCTTGCCGATGCTCTCCAGGCGCAGAATGAATTTGACGAATCGGCTCACGAGTACCGTCAGGTGCTAACCCTCGCTCCCAATGCGACCATGCGCATAACAGCTTAGGCACTGTTTTAGAAAAGCAGGGATTGAAAGAGGAAGCGATGAAGGAGTACCAGGCCTCCCTGGCGATCAAGCCCAATCAGCCGGCGATTCATGCTCGGATTGGCAGAATTCTAACCGGAATGCATCGGCTCCCCGAAGCTGTAGAGGAGTTTTCCCAGGCGGTTCAATTCGCCACTGCGGACGCCAATGCGCACGATGACCTGGGCGTAGCTTTGTTTCAAGTGGGCGCTTATGAAAAAGCAGTCGAGCAGTTTAACGATGCCATACGAATTGATCCGTCGTATGAAGGCGCGAAGCGAAATCTCGCGCTTACTATGGCAAACATGAAAAGCAAAAAAGTTCAATCCGTAAAGTGATAAATAATGTCGGGTAGGGTGGCCCGGCTCCGCGATATGGGATTCAGGCATTCCTTGCTAAAATCGAATGATGTTTGGCCCGAGGAAGGCCGGGCAGGATTTCTTTGTTCAGCAATCTTCCCCTGATTCCAATTCTTGATCGCCGCTTCGCAATCTTGGAGCGTCGCGGAGAAATTGAAAGACGATGCAAGCAACAACACAAAAACCATTTTCATACGGATCATTTCCCGCTGCTGGCCTGGTGGCCTACTACTCAATGGAGATCGCGATCAATCCAGCTATGCCGACCTACTCCGGCGGCTTGGGAGTTCTGGCCGGCGACACCATGCGCTCCGCTGCCGATCTGGGCGTGCCGCTGGTGGCGTTCACGCTGCTCCATCGCAAGGGGTACTTCCAGCAGCACCTTGACAGCAACGGCGTGCAGAGCGAAGACGTTCAGCCGTGGAATCCGGCGGATTTCTGCACGGAGGAGCGGCGCGGGTTACGGTCTCGGTTGAAGACCGCACCGTGACGGTGCGCGCGTTGGCGCTATGAACTGGTGGGCCGCTACGGACACGTGGTGCCGATTTACCTGCTGGATACCGATCTCGAGGGGAATTCCGGCTGGGATCGCGGGCTGACCGATCACCTTTACGGCGGCGACAGCAACTACCGCTTGCAGCAGGAGATTGTGCTGGGCATGGGCGGCGCGCGCATGGCGCACGCGCTGGGCCACCGCGTGAATGTGTATCACATGAACGAGGGCCACGCGGCGCTGCTGACGCTGGCGCTGCTGGAGAGCGAGATGGGCGGCGGCCCGCTGGGCGCGGCCACCGATTCCGATCTTGCGCAGGTGCGCAAGCAGTGCGTCTTCACGACGCACACCCCGGTTCCGGCCGGTCACGACCGCTTCTCGACCGAGCAGTCGATTCGCATTCTGGGCGGCGACCGCACGGCGCGCCTTGAAAAGCTGGGTTGTTTTCGCGACGGCATGCTGAACATGACGCTGCTGGCGCTGCGATTTTCGCGCTATGCCAATGGCGTGGCCATGCAGCACGCCAAGGTCTCGCGGCAAATGTTTCCGGAGTTTCCTATCGACTCGATCACCAATGGCGTTCACGCGCCCACCTGGGTGTCGGAGCCGATGCAGCAGTTACTGAATGCGCATTTTCCCGCCTGGCGGCGCGACAATCTATACATTCGCAATGCGATCGATTTGCCTGAAAAGGATATTTTCGCGGCGCACGCCCGCAACAAAGATGCGCTGCTGGCTGAAGTTGCCGCACGCACCGAGCAGGTGTTGAATCCCAAAACATTGACGCTGGGTTTTGCGCGCCGCGCTGCCACCTACAAGCGTGCGACGTTACTCTTCAACGATCCAAAGCGACTGGCGGAGATTGCCACCGCAGCGGGCGGATTACAGATAATTTTCGCCGGCAAAGCCCATCCGCAGGACGAGCCAGGCAAGGCTCTGATCCAGGAAGTCGTCGAGGATGCAGCAAAGTATTCAAACGACAAGCTGCATGTGGTTTATCTCGAAAATTACGCATGGAACCTGGGCGCGATGATGACCGCGGGCGTCGACGTTTGGGTGAACACGCCGACGTCGTCCCTATGAGGCTTCCGGCACTAGCGGCATGAAGGCCGCACTGAATGGCGTTCCCAGCCTCTCGATTCTCGACGGCTGGTGGATCGAAGGATGTATTGAGGGTTTCACCGGCTGGGCCATCGAGGACGGCGCCAACGATCAGGAGGAGGCCGGCTTCGCTTTACCAGAAGCTGGAAACAGCCGTGGTTCCACTCTACCTCGATGCGCCGGAGAAGTGGGCGCGTCTGATGCGCACGACCCTGGCTTACAACGGTTCCTACTTCAATACCAACCGCATGGTAAAGCAGTACACGCGCAACGCCTACTACCCGGTGAAGCTGACCGAGCAAGTGAAGGTCGAAGAAGAGGCATTAGCGAAGTGAGACCAAGTACAGCTTTCAGCTGCTAGCCTTCAGCTTTTAGCTTGTATCGGTTCA
>CAWAEU010000013.1:0-35239 GCA_963780975.1 uncultured Acidobacteriaceae bacterium
GTGACGCTGCCGACGAACGGCACGTTAAACAGAAATTTTGACGCCACCAAAATCAAAAGCACCTGCACATAGCCGACCATAATGTAAGGCACGATTTTGCCGACAATGACTTCGCCCGGATGCGCCGTGCGTGGAAAGCAGATTTTCCATCGTGCCGCGCTCGCGTTCGCGGGTGATGGCCAGGCCGGTGATGATGATCATCGTCATCGTCAGCATCACGCCCATCAGGCCGGGACAATGTTGTATTGGCTGATGCTTTCGGGATTGTAATGCTGGTGGCTCAACGATGTTGAACGGCGCGGCGCCCGCCGCAATTTCGTCAGCGGCCCGATGAGGTCGCGGTTCAACGAAGTCGCAAGCTGGTTACCGCCGCCATCGCAAACCCGACGGCGGACGGATCGGTGGCATCGGCTTCAAGCAGCAAATCCGGTTTTTCGCCGCGCAGGAGTTTGCGCGAGAAATCCACCGGCACGGTCACGGCAAATTGGACCTTGCCTTCGCGCGAGCACTCGTGGATTTCCGCCGCGCTGTGCGCCTCGCGCGTGATGTCGAAATAGCTGCTGTTGCGCAAACCCCAAACGAGCGTGCGCGAGAACGGGCTGTTGTCCGCCGCATAAACCGCCGTGGGCAGATGTTTGGGATTGGAGTTGATGGCGTAGCCGAAGAGGATGAGCTGCATCATCGGAATGCCGACCATCATGCCGAAGGTGAGCCGGTCGCGCCGCATCTGGATGAACTCCTTGACGACGATGGCCCAGAAACGTTGGAAGCTGAAGCTCATAAAAATTATCCTTGCGGTTGAAGATGGGGACCACATCCACATCCGAACATTGCTGAACGCTCCACACGCCAGAAGTAATGCTCGAGCACAAGCCGGCACGCATCGGATGTTAGCGAATGCTTGGAATGTTCCGCGAATGCTCGGAAAACTGCGCTTGGGGTGGGCGCGCTCCCCGGAATATTTGTGTCCATCTTTCAAGAAAAATTGTCCTTCGCCGTTTCCATCAGGCTGATAAACACGTCTTCCAGGCCCGGTTCAATTTTAATCCAGCGATGGGCGTTGGTCATAACGGCGCGACGCTCGCGTGCAATTTTTCCGCGTCGCGTCCGCTGACGTGCAGCGTGGTGCCAAAGGCCACGACCTGCTCCACGCCCGGCAGCCGCGGATTTTGTCCGCCAGCGCCCAGAGATTTTCGCCGGAAACTTCCCACGTCGTCAGCCCGCCGGCTTGAATGACCTCGTCCACCGTGCCGTGCGCGAGCAGATTGCCGTAGGCGATATAAGCCGAGCCGATGACAGCGCGCGGCCTCGTCCATGTAATGCGTGGTGATGAGCAACGTCAGCCCGTCCGCCGCGAGCTTGTGAATCTCCTCCCAGAAATCGCGCCGCGCCTTGGGGTCCACGCCGGCCGTCGGCTCGTCGAGCAGGAGCAGCTGCGGCTCGTGAATCAGGCACGCCGCCAGCGCGAGCCGCTGTTTCCAGCCGCCGGACAACGTGCCCGCGAGCTGCCGCCGCCGCTCGACCATGCCGAGGCGTTCCAGACTTTTTTGCACGGCGGCTTTGCGCTGCGGCATCCCGTAAAGCCGCGCGATGAAATCCAGATTTTCCTCGATGGTCAAATCCTCGTAAAAACTGAACCGCTGCGTCATGTAGCCGACGCGCTTTTTGATCTCGGCGGATTCGCGGCGGAAATCCAGGCCGAGGCAATTGCCCTCGCCGCCGTCGGGCGTGAGCAGGCCGCAGAGCATCCGCAAAAACGTGGTCTTGCCGCTGCCGTTGGGGCCGAGGAAGCCGTAAATCTCGCCGGGCCGCACCTGCATGGCGATGTCGTTGACGACCGTGCGCGCGCCGAATTTTTTCGTGACGCCGCGGACGTCAATGGCAAGGTCAGTATTCATGCTGCGAATTAGTCCAGTTGCAATGAATGATCAGCAAATGAAAACGGAGTCTTCTGGCTGTCGGTCTTTACTTCAATTAAGTAAAAGAACGATTTGTTGTCACCATACTTCTTCGCATCACCCGCCAGTTTTTCATTAAATACCTGGCACATCCAGCAGTTGTCGGTTCCGTTGCCCCGGCCACATAAAAATAGTGATTGCCGTTGGCACAAATTTTCACAACGACTCCTTGCCGGGGATTTGTGATTGGTTGGAAATTTGGAACATAGAGAATACTGTTTGGCGTATTTCACTGAACAATGAAGTTCCTTCTCGATCATCAACGACGCTTTATTCGAATTCGATGCACCCAGGGAAATAATGCTGCAATCCAATTTTACATTAGGATCTTGATGTGGAGCAGGTAAAATTTCCGTATGCACGTCCGAAAGTTGAAGAAACTTTAGAAGACCAGGCTGATCTCCTAGTCCTGGAATGACGGACTTGAACAAGCTTTCAAGATTTTTTGCTTCGTTGAATTCTTCAAAACCGACCAATCCCAGTGGGGCATCCGGATTATGAATATGGCCTGTGTAAATCCAAGAAATTTCTTTTAACGAACCCCGAAGAATTTTACCAAAGCTTGCCCACCGAAAAATCGGTAACAGAAGACCCGACGATAATTGTCCCAAGGAGCGTGATAAAGTTAGCCAATAGGTTGCTCCAAATAGCGGGCCAATCAAACCACACAAATTGAGCAGCTATGATTTGCATAACAAATTATTTTATGAATGTTACATCCACCGGCTGCCCCGGTCGCAAATCTGCCGCAAACGCGGCGAAAATTTCGCCTCGATCATGAACACCAGGTTCGCCCGCGTCTCGCGGCTGAAATCACCGGCGGCGTGTATTCGGCCTGCGTGAAAGATAATTCACCGTGGCCGTCAACGGATGCGCCGCGCCGTCGGCCTGCACGGAAACGGTTTCGCCAACTTTCTCTGCGACAGTTTTTCCTGCGGCACGAAGAAGCGCACCTTCAGATTTTCCGGCGGCAGCAGGACCACGACGGGATTTCCCGCCGCCACAAATTCGCCCTGCCGGTAAAGCGTGTCATGCACCGCCGCGTTCGTCGGCGCAAATTGCTGCTTCTGATCGAACGACCACTTCGCCTTGTCCAGCGCCGCGCGCTGCGCTTCGACGGCGGCCTGCGCGGCGCGGAGGGCGTCTTCGCGTCCGCCGAGTTTGGCAGTATCCAAATCCGCCGTGAGTTGAGCCACCTGCGCTTGGGCCGCGTCGCGCTGGGCGCGGGCTTGATCCAACTCCTCTTTGGAAATCACGTCGGAACCGCCAAGTTTTTGGCGGCGCAAAAATTCATCCTCGGCCAGTTTCAAGTCGGCTTTGGCGCGCTCGATTTGGGCTGCCAGCGAGGCGATTTCCGTCGGACGCGCGCCCTTTTTTATATCGTCCATTTGCGCCCGCGCCTGCGCGAGATTTTTTTCCATTGCACCACGGCGTCGGCTTCCGACTGCCGCTCCAGTTCAAACAGCAGTTGCCCGGCTTTCACCGAATCACCGCGCGCGACGGCCAGATTGGTGAGCGCACCGCCGAGCGGCGACGCAACATAAACATATTCGCCCTCAATGTAGCCCTGGTAACTGCCGGTGGAATTTTTTCCGCAGCCAGCCAGCAGCAGAGCGGCAAACGCGGCGAGGATGACGGAGTGTTTCATGCGAACGCGCTCCGCTTTAGCATGCCGCCAAGAATTTGCGAGTCAAACGATGCGGTGCCATTGCTCCGCATCTTTTGTGGTTTCCGTCAACATTAAAGCCATCACTTTTGTTGATTAGAATACGTCACTATTGACTATTTAATCTTAATAATTATAATGAAAATATGAAACGCCTGGCTGTATTCCTCGCAAGCTCGGTGGCCGGTTCTCTCTGGCCAATAACATCACCGTCACCAATGTCACCGTGCTCATGCCGCCAACGGACTGGCGGATATCCGCTTCGATTTGAGCTGGGACAACTCGTGGCACAACTCCTGGACGGAAAATGGCGGCTCGCTGACCGTGACCAACTGGGACGCCGCGTGGGTGTTTGTCAAGTTCCGCTCGTCCGGCGGACACTGGAGCACGCCATTCTCACGCGTCCGGCCAGGTGGCAACCGGCGGGACGCAATTGATCTGGGCACGGACATGGCCGGACGGCCGGTCGGCGGGTTGCTAATCCAGCGCCGACGGCAACGGCACGCTCAACTGCACGGCGATGTCGCTCAATGAATTACGCCGCCACCGGGCTGGGCGGCACCAACGCCGTGGACGTAGCGTTTTCGCGATTGAAATGGTTTATATTCCGCAAGGCGCGTTTACCTCGGCTTCGGCGGCACGGAATACGGCGCTTTATACACCGGCACGAATCCCGCGCAGCCGTATCAAATCACCAGCGAAGCGGCAATTACCGTGGGCACGAATGATTGAATTATCAGAATGTCAGCGGACGCAGTGGCGACATCGCCAGGCGTGCTCCCTGCCTCATTTGCGAAAGGCTACAATGCGTTTTACTTGATGAAATATGAAAGCTCCCAGGGCCAATACACAGACTCTCTGAAACTCCTCGATCCCGGCTTGGCCAACACGTATTTTATGAACGCCTATGGCTCTTATCGCAACACGATTTCACGAACCAATTTGCTTTACACCTGATGCGCCGGATGTGCTCAACTACATCAGTTGGCAGGATTTGGCTGTTTATTTGAAGTGGCGGCACTGCGGCCCATGGATGAACTGGAATACGAAAAAGCCTACGGCGGGCCGCTGTCTCCGGTGCCCAATCAATATCCGTGGGGCGACACTTTAATCACGGCGATGAACGGATTTAACGGCGTGGATGGCAGCGGCACAAAACCGCCACCCCCACGAACGCCAATGCGAATGTCAGCGGCATTGGTAGCCCGGTGCGCGTGGGCATTTTTCACGGTCACCTCGCGCGGCGTGATGCCGGCGGGGTTATTATGGCGTGATAAATTTGGGGGACAATTTGACCCAACTGGCCGTGAGTGTAGGCGGCATTTAGGCCTGGCGTTCACCAGTGAACCCGGCGACGGCAACGAATGGGAAAGGCGCTTCAACTTGGCCGTCCAATGGCGGGGTTGGAGGCGTGGAGGCAGTTGGCAATCATCGTCTTCCGACTTCCGACCGTTACTGGGCCGATTCACCTTACAGCGCGCCGATTGACGGCGGACGTGGTGCCCGGTCGAGTCCGTGAAATCTGCCATGTGCAAACACGTTTCCATCGCGCTTTTTCTGGCAGCGAGTTGTTCCGCTTTTGCCACTGCTTTCGCCACGTTCACCGGCGGGTCCGGCGGCGGTTCGGCGCAAGCGAATTACTCTTTTGCCAAAACAGATATCGCTCCATGTTTCATTTTCTTGGCGGCGGTTGCGATGGCTCGGTTCCTCCCAATGGCGAACCTATTGCAATGGCAACCGATATAGCCAGCGTATTTCACTAATTTGTTGCGCAGGTCGAAGAGGCTGCGCTCAAATGCCGATCGAACTCGGTATTTCCTTCTTTGTGAACCGGTTGAAGGCTCAATCGTCAGTATAGCGTTTGTTGGGAAGACGGCGATGGGGAAGTGTTGGGTCAGGTCGGCAATTCGTTCCTGGATAAATCATGTCGTTGCGCCGTCCCTACGGGACTCCGTAATGAAGTTTGGGGTTCTTTCCTACGCTGAAGCGCGGGGCTAACCAACACTGCGCCTACGGTGCAATCAAGTCCAATCCATTCATCCTCACCTCTAAAACGTTAGTCAGCACATATACATGCGATAAGTGCGCGAAGTCATTGACCTGATCGGGATGCTGCCCTGTAGGATGGTTGCCATGAATCCCTTGAAACCAGCACTCTTTCTATTGTTTCTATTGCGTCGCTGCTCGCAGCGGTGCAAGCGAGCGCCAAGACGATCCTGCCGGATGCCTGCGGCAATGAAAAAATTCAATTCGATGTTCAAACGTTAAAGAATCAGCCTCCGCCTGGGCCTCCGGCTGCCGGCAAGGCAGATTATTGTTATCGAAACTCTGGATAAGTCCTGGATGTGTCTCGGATGCGAACCCCATCCATGCGGGTAGGCATGGATGGAGTATGGATTGGCGCCACTCAAGGCGCCTCATACTTCTCGCTCGACATTTTGCCGGGGGAGCATGATTGTGTGTGGTTGGCAGTCCGCATTTGGCCATTTGAAAAAGATGGTGGGCTTGACTTCTTTCACAGCGAAAGCGGAGAAGTTTACTATTTTGAAGCCAAGGCGAAGATTCACGAGCATAACTACGGCAACAACAGTACGGAAATCGATCGAGATCTTGATTTTGTGCAGGTGGATGAACTGGAGGGAGGCTCCGGGTAAAGGCCGGGAAGCTTGCCATCTCCAAACCCAATAAGTAGACCAACATTTCGCGGGGATGGGCACTGATCGTGTATAAACACGATGAATGCCCTTTCATCGAGCCATTCCGGAAACGAAGCAGCGCGACAAGTCTGGCAGTGGGCTTGGCAGCGGTTTTGGAGCATATGTTCAGGCTGAAAAGCTGGTGCAAATTGCGCTGGTGCTGCCCTGCGCGGTATTGATCGGCTGGGGGGGCGGCGCCTGGCTGGATATGCACTTTCACCACGCATGGCTTACGCTGGCGGGTATTGCTCTGGGAAGTGTTGCCGGGATGATGAGCGCGATCCGGATGGCGATGGACGCGGTTGCCGGTTCCGATGTGGAAAACAAGAGCGGACAAGAGACTAAAAAAGGAATTTCCGGCAAAGAGTCATGACCCAAGACGCCCAGCCGTTGGCTGAAATGAACGATGATGCCCTGCATGCCAAGCTGCGGCGTGCCATGCGCAACACATTGATTCTGGGAGGTATTCCCGCAATCGTGGTGGGGATTGCATCGGGCTGGCGCAACGCCGCGATGCTGCTGACGGGCACGCTGATTTCAGCGGCGAGCATTTGGGAGTGGCAGCGTCTGGCCAGGCTGATTAGTGCCAGATTGGACAATCAACGGATTCCCATGGGAACTCCGCTGGTGGTGTTTTTCTTCATGATCCGGCTGGGCGTTTTTGCGGCGGCCATTTATGTTAGCCTGAAGTTTGTCCATGGCTCTTCAGTAGCTCTCCTGTGCGGCCTCAGTCTGGCGGTATTTACCATCTCCTGGGAGGGGCTGCGGTTGCTTCGAGACTGACCGGGCTGCTGCTGCTGGGGACAGTGGCAAAGGGATAGAAACAAGTCCAGGGCGAATGCGGTAAATAGAGCCCGGAGAGGGTAAGACTCAAGTATTCATGCCGGAATCTTTAGCATTGACACGCTTGCTGAATCATTTATTTGGCGGCGCAGTGACACAAATATTGCATATTGTGGGCATCCAACCCGCCCATCCCACGGCTCCCATTGACGACACCTTTGCGTTGGAACTGCTGGTGGCCTGCGGGCTTATTGTTTTTTTCATCATTGTTCGGCTCAGTCTTTCAGTTGAAAAGCCAAATCCGGCGCAGCAGATTGCCGAAATGATTCACGAGTTTACCGGCGGCCAGTCAGAGCAGGTGATCGGTCATGGGTACGAGCGGTTCCAGGCATTTGTAACCTGTGTCGGCCTGTTTATTGTGATCAACAATCTTATCGGGCTGATTCCCGGGGTTGTAACGCCGACCAGCCAGCCGGTGGTGCCGCTGGGGATTGCGGTGCTGACCTTTCTCTACTACAACTTTTACGGCGTTCGGGTGCAGGGACTGGTGGGCTATCTGAAGCACTTTGCCGGGCCGGTGTGGTGGATGGCATGGCTGCTATTTCCGGTCGAGGTGGTGTCGCATCTGGCCCGCGTCATGTCGCTCACAATTCGTCTTTACGCCAATATGCTGGCCAGCGATCTGCTGACGCTGATCTGTTTTTCGATGCTGCCGCTGCTGGCGCCGACGGCGTTTCTGGGATTGCATTTTGTGGTTGGGTTAATTCAGGCCTATGTGTTCATGCTACTGACGATCATTTACCTTGCTATGGCGGTGGCGCACGACGAGTCTATAGCTTAGGGATAGATGAGGAGTAAAAGGATTCCGCCGGAGAGAGCTTCCGCTCTGGAGCAACGGATGGCCGCAAGCGTGAGGTAGCCAGCACGGTGAGCTACAACCACCCACTGGCGGCAAATTTCAGAGAAGCTGGAGAATTATGCGGAAACTGCAATATGTATTCATGGCCCTGGCGGCATTGTGCTTCGCCATTCCGGCCTTTGCGGATGGCGGCTCGACCGTCATGGATCTGGCGCCGGTAGGCGTTGGCCTGGGCATGGGACTAGCAGCCGGTTTGTGCGGTCTCGGCCAGGGAAGGGCCGTGGGCTCAACCACCGAAGCATTGGCGCGCAACCCCGGCACCCGTGCGGCGCTGCTGACGTTCATGATCATCGGCCTGGCCTTCATTGAATCGCTCACGCTGTTTACCTTCGCCATGATCATCATCAAGATCAAGTAAGGCGAATTGCTGTTACACAAAGCGGCCTCATCCTTTGTGGGTGAGGCCGTTTTGTTTTATTGATGGGTGGATGGGATTTAATTCGATCCACGTATGCGCGGGGACGATTCACGCCGTCCCTACGGGACGCCATGTTTTTTGGGGCGGTGATTTTCCCCGGGTTTCACCCGGGGCTATTTTCATTTGCTCCCTCCGGGAGCGAGAACGAGGCACGGGTTTAGGGGCAGGTGGACATGGAGTGAACTGCGTGATCGCACCCTTCGAAAGGCCAGAAGAATGGGGCGCAGGAGATTTGGAGTGGGGCACCCGCAGTTGGTTGTTCATTATCGGCCCGCGCGCAGCATTTGAATGGCTTGCTTGTAATCGATTCCCGTGGGCACCGGGGCGTAGTCGGTCATCTCTTCCGTAGTGTCGAAGTTCTTTTCCTTGAAGAGCACACGCAGATCCATCTTCATCTTGAAGCGCACGATCCGCCATTGATGGCCGCCTACATCGCTCTGCTCGATCACGATCCATCCGCCTTTGTCGAGCTTGCCCAGAATGCCCCAGGCGTAGTCAGTGTCCTGCTGCAAGTGGCCTTCAAGCCGGGTTACGCGTTCCTGCGTAGGGTCGACATAAATCTCCCCAGTGAGGGCGGTCAGGGCCTTGGTTTCAAAGTCGGGCGGGCTGAAGTTGGGGTTGGGGTGGAAGGTGAACTTCTCCACGGGGCCGGCGGGACCGGAGGCTGCTCCCGCATATTCGTAGTAGAAGGCGTCGGGCAGCATGCGCAGCAGCTTGAGGACGATACCGAAATCGCCCTCCTCGCCTTGCAGGCGATGGCGCTGGCGGCCGGGATCGCTCAAGAGCGCATCCAGGCGCGCCTGCTCCACCTGCTCGTCGTATGGGCTCAGCGGTTTGTCAAAGAGCGCTACCAGGCGGGCAACGGCGCCGTCTTTGGTTTCGACAATTTCCTTGGTAGAGGTGAGGTTAGGGCTGGACTTGCGCAGGCGGAAGCGCATGGGGTGGGATTTGTCCTGGGCAAAGCGCAATTCAGAGGCCAGCGCACGATCCACCAGAGCCTGG
Organism: uncultured Acidobacteriaceae bacterium; assembly: GCA_963780975.1. Classification (GTDB taxonomy): domain Bacteria; phylum Acidobacteriota; class Terriglobia; order Terriglobales; family Acidobacteriaceae; genus Telmatobacter. Next base: position 9,443 of record CAWAEU010000013.1, read on the forward strand.
GCCTGAGTGGGGGTGAGCGCCGGCGGGGGTTGACCCTGCGCCAGGGCGGCCCACGGGAGCATGAAGAAGAGCGAAAAAATGCTGCGTACTGCGCTGTGTTTAGCGTGCATAGGACACCTTACAAGAATAGCCGAGGCAGATGAATTTTCAGGTTTGTGGGGTTGAGATGGATATCTCCGATTGAAGCAATGAGGCCGGGTTGCGTATAGTTCGGGCAGGGCCTTGTTTTTGGCCGACGGAAGGATCAACCCCATGACTGTGGAGAACTCTTGCGCGCGCATCGGGAAAAGCGTCGTGATTTGCGGCGAAGTGAAGGGTAGTGAGGACTTGATTGTGGACGGGCGCGTCGAGGGTACGGTAAGCCTCTCTGACAGCCGGCTGACGATTGGACCCAATGCAAATGTTGCAGCAGACCTTTCCGCCAAGGACGTGCTGATCCTGGGCCAGGTTCAGGGCAACGTGGTGGCCAGCGGTCGCGTGGAGTTGCGCGCAGGCTGCTCAGTGGAAGGCGATATTCGAGCGCTGCGGCTGGCTGTTGAAGACAATGCCGTTTTCCGCGGCAAAGTGGACCTGACGCAGGCCGTGGCCAAGGGGCCGGATAGCGTCCACGCACCCCAATCCGGCGGCATCTTCTGACCGCGCGCTCTTATACCGGCATTCCGGGCAGGTTCATGTTTTATTTAGAGGGGATTTCAGGTTGCTAAGCCGTTGGATGAACAGGAAGCAGGAGGTGAGACCGCCCGCTTCAGCCCAGGTTTTTAACGGGCCTAGAGTGCCGCGCCACTCCGGCAGCTGGGCGGCATTGCGCAAGCGGCTGCAGGCCGAGCCCGGCTTGAGCGTAATCGATGCGGGCTGCACCTCCTCAGCGAATCTCAACTACCTCACAGGCCTCGGTCATAGTGTTTTTCTTGCCGATCCGGTGCACGATGCCTGGACTGAAAACTGGCAGAGCGGCACAGACGAGGACGGCAATCCGATTTGGAATGTCGAAGGATATCTTGAGCACTCACTCAATTTCTGTGGGCGCACTTTTGACGTGGTGCTGTTGTGGACGGTGCTCGATTACCTGCCTGAACCGCTGGTGGCGCCGCTGGTGGCGCATTTGTATTCAGCCATGAATCCCGGCGGACAGATATTGGCTTTATTCCATACCCGGACTCAGGGTGAAGAGACGGTGCTTTGCCGCTTCCACGTTACCGGCGGAGACGATGTGGAGGTGCAGTTGACGCAGCCGTTTCCCATCCAGCGCGCATTTACCAATCGCAGCATCGAGAGGCTGTTTGCCGGCTGGTCAGGTTATCGCCAGTTTCTGGCCAAGGATAGCGTCTCTGAAGTCATCATCATGCGCTAGCTCGTGCCGGCTCGAATGTCCTGGCAAACGACAAGGAGACACGATGAGTTCATTGAAAGGAACGCGCATAACCTGGCTGGGTCATGCTACCGTTCTGATTCAGACCGCCAAAGGCACAAACGTCCTGATCGATCCGTTCATCGCCCAGAATCCAAAATACCCGAAGGATTTCGCGCTGCCGTCGAAGATCCACTACATACTGCTGACGCACGGTCACGGGGATCATATCTCCGATGTTGTTCCGGTTGCGGCCAGGCATGGTTCCACCGTGGTGTCTATCTATGAACTGGCTGCCTATGTGGAGAGCAAGGGCGTGGCTAATACGGTCGGCATGAACCTGGGCGGAACCGTGCAACTGAATGACGTGGCGGCCACCATGGTTGAGGCCAGACATTCAGCGGGAGCGCAGGATGAACTTGGCACACACTATGTGGGAGTCGCGGCGGGCTATGTGCTGACCATTAGTGACGGTCCGGTGCTCTATCATGCCGGAGATACAGCTGTATTCAGCGATATGAAATTGATACGCGAACTATATAGCCCCAAGGTAGCCATGCTTCCAATAGGCGGACACTTCACCATGGGGCCGAAAGAAGCCGCGCTGGCGGCGCGCTATCTTGCGCCGGAATTGATTCTTCCTCTGCATTTCGGCACATTTCCTCCACTGACAGGCACGCCGCAGGAACTGGCTGCATTGGTCGATGCCAACATTCAGGTTGTGCAATGGTCGCCAGGGGAAACTATTTAAATTGGATACAGTCCTGCTTTATGAACGGGGTGGAGGTGGGCCGGCCGGCATGCCGGCCCATTACCTTCCCGTGGTGCCAGTTACTTTCCTGACGCTTTCTTCTGTTCGGCCCAGCGCCGCTTGACGGCCTCGGCAATGCGCCGGCGTCCTTCAGGAGTTAGATTCCTCTTCTTCTTTCTCCTTTTGCCGGTTTTCTTAACGGCTGGTGCTGCCTTTGCCTTTTTAGCTGCCGGAGCGGCTTTGCCGCCCAGCACGGAGCGTGCATGTTGTAATTGAGCGATCTCGCGATCGATTTGTGCCAGTATCTCTGAAACTCCCACGGTTCCTCCTGTCGGGATTCATAAGTGGTCTAATCTGCGCTGTATATAAGTCAATACTTGAGTGCAGCCGACCACATGCCCTGAGAAACACAATACGCAACTGTAACCCAATTTTCAAGAAAATTTGAGTAATGTTACCGAAGAGGAAACTACTGGAGGTCAATATCCCTTGAGCGAAGAGGCAGGTTGGGTAAGCTAAGTTAGAAAGCTAGATATCCTGCGGCCATTATCGCGATAGTACAAGGGGAAGTTCCTATTTATAGTCAATATATCGCGCCCTGTACATCGCACTATGTGCAGTCAAGCCGATATAGTGCTGCCGAGATACTTTGCAACATACTTTCGCTGCAAGACTCTAAAGTAATCACTAATGTGGGTGTTCAGCGCAGCAGGAACCTAAGCCGTAACTATAAGTGCTTAGAGCGTGCGCGAGGGCTTTGGCGGAAGGGGATGTTGGTCGGCCGCAGGGGCATTGCCTGATAGGTCCTGGTTGCCGAGGCGCAGGGTGACTGGAGCTTCAGCGGCGCGATAGTTGCGCAGGTCGCGAAGTATCTCCTGTTTCTCGCGGGCATACTGGCCGGCCAGGCGGGTGAGTGCATAGGTAATGATGTCGCTGTGATGCAGGTCTTGCACGGATGGGTCGCGGCGCATATTCAGCCATAACCGGTGCACCAGTTGCACGTCGTCGGGACGCAGCTTTGGCGCGTGTGGTCCGATGTAAAAGACTTTTGATTCGCCGCGCGGGTCAATGACATAGAAGTTGAACTGGCGCTTGGGCTCTGGTAGTGCCTCCCATGCCTGTCCCATGTGGAATGCCTGCTCCTCGGCGGTCATCCGGGTGGATAGCCCGGCGACTACCGAGTCCATCTCCAGCGAGTTTGCGCCCTGCACCAGCGCGGCGAAGACATCTCCGGCGGGAACCACGAGCAGCGAAACTTTCTTGCCAAAACTCTCAGCAACGGAGACGGCCTTGGTGAAGATCATTTGTTCGTGCTCACTGAAGCTCTGGTCCTCAGCGCTCAGATACTCCGGGCCGCCGGCGCCCATCAGGCGCACGCTGATGACAACCACATCCTGCTCCTCAGTGCTGGTGCGGGAGAGCGTCCACTTGAGCGCGAAGGGATTGGAGGCGTCGCGCATGGTTACCATTACGCCGCCGGGGCGAATGGCGGCCGACTCGCGGCTGACAGTGTCCTGATGTTCAAGCTGGAACTGGTCCTTCATGTGCCGGGCGGTCAGCGCATGCTTGCGCATGTTCTGGCGCTCAGAGATGGTGAAGACAATAAAGAAAGCTGCGGCAAACACGATGCCGCTCATTGTGGCAACGGACTTGGTAAACAGGTTGACGACAGCCACGGAGAGCAGCACCAGAAAAACCGAGAACAGGCCGATGGGAAGCTCGTACTTGCCGATGCGCAGATTGGGTGGGACCTTCCAGCCGCGTTCTCCATGATATTTCCAGCGCAGCACCAGCATGGCCAGGCTGTTAAAGGTGAACGACCAGATGACTCCGAATGCGTAAGCCTCGCCCAGGAGGATGACATCGCCCCTGCTGGCGACGATGGTGATCATTTGGAGGATGAAGACCAGGTTGATGATGCGCGAGCTGGTTCCATATTTGTGATGCGGCTTGCGGAACCAGTCGGTAAGAACTCCGTCCTCGGCCACGCGCATCAGCACGCCGGTCGAGCCGATCATAGACGTGTTGATTGCGCCGGAGAGAATCAGGAAGCCGACCAGGACGACGAAGATGCGGAAGGCGATGCGCCAGAACAGAGGCCCCACCATGTACATGGCCAGGCCGGCGATGAGGTTGTCCTGGTAGATGTGGGTCCGCTGCCATGTGGGGATGAGCATGGAAGCAAGCAGCGTGGCGCCGCCGGTGAAGACAAGGCTATAAATGGCAATGACAATTGCCGCGCGCTTTAGATTCTTGAGCTTGGGATGCTCGATTTCGCGGTTGACCTGGGCCAGGCTCTCCTCGCCGCTCATGGCCAGCACGGAGTGGCCGAAGGCCATGAGAATGCCGAAGAGGCCGAAGATCGGCACCAGGCTGGTTCCCTTGAGGAAGCCGAGGGCATCGTCGCTGAACTTGAGGTTGGCGACCGTGGGCGCCGGCGGCAGGTGAACGCCGCGCACCATGACGGAAAATACGCCCCACAGCAGCAGAATTACAACCATCACCGAGGTGATCTGCATGACGCGCAGAGCTTTGCCGCTGGACTCCTCGATGCCTTTGATGTTCTGCCACCAGTAGTAAATGGTGACCGCGGCCGCGAAGACCGCGGCGGTGTAGTTCATATCAAACTGGTAGGGATGATGATGCGCGTCCATCATGGCCGGAGGGAGCCACTGGCTAGTGGCCGCAACCTGCATCAGCTCGTTCATCAGGCCCGTGATATATTGCCCGGCGGAGACGCCGGAGATGGGGCCTGTAAGAATGTAATCGAACATCAGCGCGGAGACGCTGAGCTTGGCAAAGCCGCCGCCCAGGGCCTCCTTGACCACGCGGTAAACGCCGCCGCGGGTGAACATGGAACAGCTTTCGACGTAGACGGCGCGCACCGCAAAGCTGAACAGCATGATGGCCAGAATGAACCAGGGCGCGGCCGCGCCTATCGCCTGCTCGGCGATGCCACCTGCATAAAAAGCGGACGATCCAAGATCGCAGAGAACCACTGCCGCCGCGCGCCAAAAGGAGATGAAGGTGAGCATCACGGAGGATGCCACAATGAGCCGGACGCGGTTTGAAGGTGGGGCTACGATCGTTCGGTTGGATGCCATCGTATAGGCGCCGGCGCGACTGCCGGCATTCTCTTTAGCGCGAGCGGAAAAGCTCACCCGCGCTGCGATGAGTTTATCCCCGAATCACGAGAGAGTCAACGGAAATGATCTGCGGGGGCTCACGTTGCAAATTCCCGGCCTGCTGAAAATCTACTTGTTGGATTGCAGAGAAACTATACTCCGCAGCGGATGTTGGCGCCAACGAAAGAAGAAGGAGATGCCAGGCGGTCAAGAGCGCGGTTGAGGCTTTTCGTCCTCGCCGAAGAGCTCTTTCCATCCTCATAGAAGCTGATGAGGACGACCACGGTGGACCCTGCGAGTCCAATGAAGAACATCCACTCAAGCAGCCGCATTGCCAGAAGGGCCAGTAGCATGGGTAGGATTATAACCTGTTTCACCATGAGCCGGTTCATGCGTTTTTCAAGCAGGATGCGATAAACTTGGGGCCAGTATGCAGCGACCATCCTGGAATTTTAAGAACTGGAAGTTGTGGTGCGCCGCGGCTCTCTCCGCCGTCCTGTTGGAGTTGCCGTTTCCGCTGGCAGGGCCGATGCCGCCCTGGCGAGCGGTTTTTGCATGGTTCGGGCTGGTTCCGCTGCTTTGGGCGATTCTTTCGCCTGCCTGCGTTGAGAGCCCGAGGCCGCTGCGGCGCGGTTTTCTGATTGCTTATTTCTGCGGAGTGCTTTGGTACGCGGGCAACTGCTACTGGGTTCGCGACACGATGCTCCACTATGGCGATATGCCGCCATTGGCTCCGACGCTGTTGCTGCTGGGATACAGCATGGTGCTGGGGCTCTACTTTGGTTTTTTCGGATTGTTTGTCGTGATGGTGCGGCGTGCAACCGGAAGCACGCGGCTGGCGCTGGTCGCGGCCCCTTTTTTTGGGCTGCGCTGGAACTGGCTGCTGCGCGCATTACTTCTGTTCCCTGGGACCAATTGGGTTATTCGCAAGTGGATAACGCGATTGTGAATCAGCTTGCACCCTGGACAGGAGTTTATGGGATTAGCTTTTTGTTGGTGGCCGCGAATGCGCTAATCGCAAGCCGCTATCTGATTCCATTGCAAGCGACCAAGCCAGGGCAGCCGCGATGGAGTTTGAAACCGCTGATCGGCGAGAATGTTTGGACCGTATTTGGCATATTATTGGTGGGTTTTCTAATAATTTGTGGCTTCTCCTATATGCCAACCAAACCTGCGCCCACAGCCACAGCCGTACTGATTCAACCCAATCTCAACGTCTCCGGTGAAGGTTACTGGGCAGGGCCTGGCGAATGGGACCGCCATGTTGCGCAATTCATCAAGCTGGCCGGGGAGCAGTGCAAGACATACATCGCCGGAATTCCGCAGACTGGCGCGCCGAACGGCGAAATTGTTTGCCCGCCTTATCCCACGCATCCCGATCTGGTGGTGTGGCCAGAGTCTCCGGCGCCGTTCGTTGAGCAGAACGCGCGGTTTCAACAGGCACTCAAACAGATCACCAGCCAAACACAGGCGCCGTTGGTAGTGGGCAACATCGGCGCGGATTTTTCGGCCGAGGAGGGCGTCTGGCACGAGTACAACTCCGCGTTGGTTGTGGGCGCAGATGGAGCGCGCGTGGGCCGCTACGACAAGATCCACCTGGTTCCTTTCGGCGAATACATTCCATTCCAGAATCTGCTCTTTTTCGCCCACAAGCTCACCGGGCGCGTTTCTTCATTCACGCGCGGTGACGAGCGCAAAGTGTTCCGGCTGAATGGGCATCGCTACGGAGTCTTCATCTGCTATGAGTCGGTTTTTGCCGACGAGGTGCGGCAGTTTGCGCAACTCGGCGCAGAGGTGCTGGTGAACATCAGCGACGACGGCTGGTACGGCGATACCAGCGCTCCCTGGCAGCACTTGAATATGGCGCGCATGAGAGCCATCGAAAATCGCCGCTGGATTCTGCGCGACACCAACAACGGAGTGACTGCGGTGATCGATCCGTATGGCCGCGTGCGGCAGAGCATTCCCCGCCACGCTGTGGACGCGCTGCCGGCGGAATATGGCTTCCGCGACGATGTGACCTTCTATACCGCGCACGGCGACGTCTTTGCGTGGGTCTGTGCCATACTGGGTTTGGGCGTAGTTGGCTGGGCGTTGCTGGTCAGCTCCGCGGCGCAAACAGTTCAAAACAAGCCAGGTCTTAAGAGCAAAGCATGTCATTGAACGATCTCGAATTCGCTTACGCTCCCGTGCGCGATCAAGTCCGCGACCTGCGGGAGTATCTTTGACCCTGCTCGCATCCGCAGGGAATTAGCCGACATTGAAACCAAGCTGGCCGATCCGGCCTTGTGGAACGATCCCGCGCGCAGCAAGCCGCTGATGCGCGACCGCAAGCGCCTGGAAAAGCTGGTCGCCGACGATGACGAGCTGGTGCGCCGCACGGGCGACATTGAAGCCTACTTCGAGCTGGCCCGCGAGGGCGAAGATGTGCTGGCCGATCTGGAGAAGTGGCATCAAGGATTTGGCCGTCTTCACTGAAGAGCTGGAAGCGCGCACCATGCTCAACGGCGAGGCCGATCCGCTCAACGCAATCGTCACCGTGCATCCCGGCGCCGGCGGCACCGAGAGCCAGGACTGGGCCGAGATGCTGATGCGCATGTACCTGCGCTGGGCCGAGCAGCAGGGCTTCAAGACAGAGATCAATGACTTGCAGGACGGCGAAGAGGCGGGCATCAAGTCGGCCACCTTCACCATCATCGGCGAGTATGCTTTTGGGCAACTGGCCGGGCGAGAGCGGCGTGCACCGGCTGGTGCGCATTTCGCCCTTCGACCAGGCCAAGCGGCGGCACACGTCGTTTGCCTCGGTCTACGTTTCGCCGGAGATTGACGAGACCATCCAGGTGGATTTGAAGGTGGAGGATCTGCGCATCGATACTTATCGCTCCGGCGGCAAGGGCGGCCAGCATGTGAACACCACCGACTCCGCCGTGCGCATGACGCACCTGCCGACGGGCATCGTTGTGCAATGCCAGAACGAGCGCTCGCAGCACAAGAACCGCGACAAAGCGATGAAGATGCTGCGTTCGCGGCTCTATGAGTACGAGCTTGAAAAGAAGCGCGCCGTGAGTAAGAAGGTTGAAGACTCGAAGCTGGAGATTAACTTCGGGTCGCAGATTCGGTCGTATGTTTTGCAGCCTTATCGCATCGCCAAAGATCACCGCACCAAGGTGGAAGTGGGCGACGTGGACAAGGTGCTGGACGGGTATCTGGAGCCGTTTTTGCGCGGCTATCTGCTGGCCAAGCGGCGGGGGACGGCTGTGGCGGCAGAGGCGGATGACGATCTGGAAGTGTAAGAGGCAGGGACTAAGGGTGGATTATGAGTAACGATTCTGCTGTGATTGACGAGATGCTGAGGACTGCGCGGACGATTGCCGTGGTAGGCATGAGCGACAAGAGTTGGCGGGCCAGTTATCACATTGGGGGCTATCTGGCGGGGAATGGGTACCGCGTGATTCCGGTGAATCCAGCGTTGAGCGAGGTGCTGGGGATGAAATGCTATCCCAACCTGGAAGCGGCGCAGGCTGCCGTGCGCGAGGAGACCGGAGCAGGCATCAACCTGGCAGATATTTTTCGTGCTTCGGAGCACGTTCCGGCGATAGTGGACGATGTGATCCGGCTGAGCATTCCTTATTTGTGGCTGCAGGATGACGTAATTCACGAGGAGGCCGTGGCACGTGCCCGGGCGGCTGGAGTGAAGTGCGTCGAGAACGATTGCATCCTTCGCCAGCACGCGGCGCGGGCAGATTTGCACTCCGGGCAATGAAAGTAAAATTCGTTGTAACGATCGTTCGGTAAACTGAGTCAAAGGAAGAGGAGTCAGCGTTCCGCAGACATGCGCCTTTCCCGATTGATTTTCGTGTTGTTGTTGCTTGCCGCTGGTTTGCCCGCGCTGGCTGTGTCGAACTTTGCCGATGTGCCGCATGTGCATGTACAACTGGTGACCCCCGAAGACCAGCTTTATCCAGGCGGGAACAACTTCGTTGGCCTCTATTTCAAATTGGAACCGGGCTGGCATATTTATTGGAAGAATGCCGGGGACTCAGGCGAGCCGCCGCATATTCATTGGACGCTGCCGGAAGGCGTCACTGCGGGGCCGATGCAATTTCCAGCGCCGAAGCGGTTGCCGCTTGGCCCGCTGATGGACTTTGGCTACGATAACGAAGTTTTGTTTCCGGTAAAGTTGCAGGTGGACCCGGCAGTTAAGGATGGCCGGGCCAACCTCAATGCCACAGTCGACTGGCTAGTGTGCCGTGAAGTTTGCATTCCTGGCAAGGCAGAGCTGGAAACTACGCTGCAGTTATTTTCCAGTGAGCCTGCGGTGGTTGCCGGGTCAGCGCTGGATTCTGAGCTAGTCAAGCGTTTCGCCAATACGCTTCCCCAGCCGCAGCCCGCCAATTTTGTAGCTACCTTTCAGCCGAAGAAAGATGGTTTCCGTCTCGGTGTAGAAACCGGACAGCGTGAATCCACTGCCACATTTTTCCCGGAAGATCAGAACATATTGGATAATCCTGCACCGCAAAAGCCGGCCCGACGGCAAAGGGATTCATTCTCGAACTGAAGAAGGATGCGAATCTCACCGCCAATCCAACGCAGTTGAAAGGGGTTCTGGAGCTATCTGGCGGGCGGGCGTTCGAGTTGACGGCATTGCCGGGGACGGTTGCTGCCGCGTCTTCGTTCTCGTTGTTCTTGCTGCTGCGCAGTCCGGGCTGGCTTTTCTGGGCGGGCTGCTGCTGAATCTGATGCCATGCGTTTTTCCGGTGCTGTTTTTGAAGGGGCTGGCACTGGTCAACTCCGGCAACGAGGAGCGGCATAAGCTGCGCGCGCATGGAATGGTTTATACCGTCGGCATTCTGGTTTCGTTTTGGGTGCTGGTGGGCGTGCTGCTGGGGTTGCGCGCGGCGGGAGCAACGCTGGGATGGGGGTTCCAATTCCAGTCGCCATTATTTCTGTCGCTGATGGCGGGGCTGCTGTTCTTTCTTGGTCTATCGCTGGCGGGGCAGTTTGAGATTGGACTGACGCTGACCAGCGCAGGTGGATCGCTGGCCGCAAAGCACGGTTACACAGGCAGCTTTTTTACCGGCGTATTGGCGGTGGTGGTGGCTACGCCCTGTACTGCGCCGTTTATGGGAGCGGCCGTCGGCTACGCGTTGGCACAGTCTGCGGTAGTGACGTTTGCAGTTTTCACAGCGCTGGCTCTTGGGTTGGCTGCGCCGTACTTTGCACTCACGTTACATCCAGCATGGACACGGGTACTGCCCAAACCCGGCGCGTGGATGGAAATATTGCGGCAGGCTATTTCCGTGCCGATTTTTGCCACGGTCATTTGGTTGGCATGGGTGCTGGCCGGAGCTTATGGCGCTGGCGCGCTGTTGACGTTGCTCACAAGTTTTCTATTGTTGGCTATTGCAGGCTGGTTCCTGGGGCGCTGGCCTATGCGGCGCTGGGCTGCAGCCGTCGCTGTGCTGCTTCTGATGGGCGTCGTGGTTCTCAGCGCAATTGCCTCACGAAACGTAAACACTACGCCGGAGACGCTTTCGCCGCATGAGATGCACGGACTCTGGCAGCCGTGGTCGGCAGATGCAGTGAGCCGATCGCTTGCAGCGGGGCAACCGGTGTTTGTGGACTTTACCGCGAGCTGGTGCCTGAGCTGCCAGGTGAACGAACGCGCGGTGCTGAGCAGGCAGGAGATAGAGCGAGCTTTTCAGGCCAGAAATGTGGTGATGATGAAGGCCGATTGGACTCGCCACGACGAAGACATAACCCGGGCGCTGGCCGCGCTGGGGCGCAGCGGAGTTCCAGCCTATGCGCTCTACACGCCCGGCCAGAGCGAACCGGAACTGCTGCCTGAAGTGCTGACCAACGGCATCGTCACCGATGCGCTGGGCAGGCTACCGAAGGCCGCTTCGTCTTCAGTGCGGTGACCGCAGCGATGCCGCGTACCAGACGCGTTGCACTTGAAACGGATGCAAAAATGATCTCCGCCAGAAGCAACTGGGCTATATTGGTAATTTAACGAGAATAACTGGAGAGGGAGTCTATATTTCGATGGCTAGTGAACGCTCCTCTAATAACAGCCTGTCCATTGTCGTCCCTGCTTACAACGAAGAATCCACAATTCGAGCGGTTGCCGAGAAGCTATTACACGTACCGCATCTGCATGAAGTGATTATTGTCGACGACTGCTCTCAAGATCGCACACAGGAAATTGCGCAGTCGATGGCCGCTGAGAATCCTTCCGTCATCAAGGTCATCCGGCACCAAAAAAACGGCGGCAAAACTGAAGCCCTGAAGACCGGCTTCGCCGCCACCACGGGAAACATAGTGATTGTGCAGGATGCCGACCTGGAATACGATCCTGATGAAATTGAGTACGTTATCAATCCCATTGTGCGCGGCATGGCCGACGTCGTCTTCGGGTCGCGCTTCCAGGTGCGCCGCGCCGCCAGGGTTCTATATTTCTACCATTACATTGCTAACCAGGGGCTGACATTTTTATCTGACGTGCTTACCAATCTGAACCTTACAGATGTGGAAACCGGGTACAAAGCGTTCAAGGGTGAAATTATCCGCAACATGATTATTACTTCAAGCGGATTTGGATTTGAAATTGAAGTTACTGCGAAGATAGCGAAGCTTAAGTGCGCCATCTACGAAGTGCCTATTAGTTATTATGGCCGCACTTATGAGGAAGGCAAGAAGATAGGCGCTAAAGATGGCATTGCGGCTCTATGGTATTTAATCAAATATAACTTGCTCACCAGCTTGCGTGCGTCCTATAAGAAGATGCCGGAGTTTGAGGCTGCTGCCAATCTGCCCGGGAGCGGAGAAAGCCATGAAGTTTAAAAGACCGGATAGATATTGGCTGCTAATTTGTATCTCCGCCATCTTGTTTTTTTCGATTGCGATTGAAAGATTTGACGCGTTCCACACCGCAATTGATTACATTCCTGTTTATACGGGTGCGCGTTGCCTGCTCAATGGCTGCAACCCCTACGACATACCGCAGCTGGATCAGCAATATTACGAGGCCGGCGGACGCCTAGCCGAAAAGCCATTATGGAATCGCACCCCACCCGTCTATCCGCCGTCGACATTTCTGACGCTTTTCCCGCTTGCGCTGCTCCCGTTTCCAGTGGCGCACGCGGTCTGGTTCCTGTTGAATGGCTGCCTGTATGTGCTTTCAGCGGGCATCATATCATCCATGTGCCCACGGTCGCACCGGTGGGTTGCCGCAATCCTTGTGTCAGTAATTCTGGCCACGAGCGGAATTTTTCTTGCGCTGGGTAATCCGGGGCTCTTCTCTATTTCGTTGCTGATTATAAGCAGCTATCTCTTTCTTAAAGGCCGCTATCTTCCATTAGCAGCACTGCTGTGATGCTCAGCCTTACTGCCAAGCCACAGATGGTCGGCTTGATCGTGCTTTATCTGCTGGTGAAGAGGATTCATTGGCGTTACGTTGTGATTGCCATGGCGGGCGCTCTGGCGATTCTTCTCTCAGCGGGCCTGATTCTCAAAGCGCATCCGCGCAGCGCAGAATGGCCTTCAGCTTTGCATGCGAATCTCATCGCGGTCGAGTCGACGAGCGGCGTGAATGATCCCACTCCCAATAGTGAACCTGAGCATGGCACCACGCTTATCAATCTGCAAGCCATTACCGCGGTTTTCTTTCCTGTGGCGTGGGAATATAACGATGCAGCATACGCGATATTTCTGGTGCTTCTAGCAGTGTTGATCACGGCTAATCTGCGAACGAATGCAAGCCCGGATATTAATTTACTTACGCTGGGAGCGCTGACGGCGCTTACTTTGATGCCGGTCTATCATCGCTCATTCGATATCCGTCTGCTCCTGTTTACCATTCCGGCAGTTATGGTTGTTTTTCAAAAGCGCCGCTTTCTGGGCGCTACAATTGGCGCTCTTACTGTAATCTCAATGGTTTCAATCCAGTCGCGGGCGCAGGCTTTCCTTCTGCATCATGCAATGTGGCAAAGTATTCTGCGGCACAAACTACTCTTCATTCTGTTACTACGCGAAGAGAATCTGGAGCTGCTGATTATTTTTAGTCTGTATATATTCGCGATTCTCACTCTTCGCTTTCCCAGCGAACCGGAGAATGAATTCGCATATATAGCGCACTGACCGAAGCAACCTGGGATTAGCTATTTATCCAGATTTCTGGCGCAGCTTGCCCTCTTTGCTCAAACGAGCTAAATGCAACTTCACGCGTCGAGCAATGGCGCGCATGGTGTGGTGCCGCATTAATTCGGCTGACTGCCATCCGGGAAGCGAATGGCGCCAATCGATATAACTGCCCTCTTCGGCCGATAGGGTTCTCAAGAAAACCCACAACGTGCTCGCGCAGGTTTTGCTTATAAGTGGCCCACCAATCCATGCATTGTTTCTGCAGATTCAGCAGTGCAATGCGATCGTCGCGAATGAGAGTGATAAAGTGCGCAGCTTGTCGCCAACTGCCGAAGGTGGGCAGAGGGTGTGGGCCCAATAGTCTGACAAAGTAATCGAGGCCGAGCCGTTTTTCGAGGATGGGAATTGCGCCGCATTCAAGCGCCTCATAAACGCGAAAGGATTCAAGATTGATGTTGCCCATCGAACAGGGTACGAAGATTGAATCGCGCAGGATGCGCTGATACTCGTTCTTGCCGACTGGCTTAAGGCGCCCCTGCTCAGTGGTATGAACATAGTTTGGTGTCATGGGCCGCAATGCCTCAATCATCTCCGGGCGCGAACTTTTGCCGGCGTCACCGAGAAAACTCCATACATATAATCGGCGGTCAATATCCGATTCGATTGCCTCATGGGTAAAACCGTTGGTATATCCGAGCGGGAGTTGCAACACGCGCCGGGGATTGAAGACGGATGACCAGTAATTGCGAAACACTCCGCGAAAATTCTGATAGGTGTCGTAGCCGCCTTCATAGGTTTCATCGGAGAGATGAAGCAGCCATGTGCTTCTGCCACGGAACTGCGCATAATAATCGCGCGGCTTGGAGTGGATGTAGTTATCGATGAGCAGGCAATTGTCGAGGACGACGCGATGCTCACCATCGAATACCTGTTCGCCTGCCACGGAGGCAAAGATATCTCGAATCCATTCGCGCTCAGAGAATTTATCACTCTGCCAAAGAAACGTCAGCTTCATCCAAACCTCGAATGTTTCATCCTTTTCCGTCTTTCATTCGCTCTACGGCTAGATAGTAACTTTGTCTTGCGTCAGCATTGGATGGATCGATGCGCACCACGTCTCTGAATTGTTCGGCCGATTCTTCATATCTCCCGAGTTGAAGTAGGATCACGCCAAGGTTATAGCGCACATTTGGGTTTGCGGGATCGAACTGCAGTGCATCGTTAAACTCACCGGCCGCATCGGGAAGGCGATGCAATTGCGCAAAGATTTTTCCAATTTCAAAATGAGGCATTGCCTGATCGGGTTTTATCTCAAGTGAAAGCCGGAATTCCTTCAGCGCTTCCCCAGTGAAACCCTGCCTGTCAAAAAGATTTCCCAAATCGTTGTGCGCCTGATAAATAGTCGGGTCGATGGCAAGCGCCTGGCGGTACACCTGAACCGCGTCGTCGAGTCTGTTTTGCGCCTGGAGTGAATCGGCAAGATAAAGCCGCGCGGGCATAAAATCGGGTTTTGAGTCGATAGCTCTCCTTGAATACAACTCCTCATCCTTCGGCCTGTTCATCAAAGAGGACCATACTGCCATGTTAGTCAGTACGTCTGGGTCGTTGGGTTTGACGCGTAATGCTCTTTCGAGACGTTCTCCTGCAAGCGGCAGGTTCGTTCTATCGTTGGATTGCATCACGGGTTGCATCAGGCAAAGGGCGGAATCAGAAAGTGCCAGAGCGCTGGAGGGATCGTAGACCAACGCGCGTTCGAGATATTCGCGTGCCTCAGGGTCTCTTGCAGCCTCACGTAAGCCACACCCAGGCTTAAATTTGGAAGTTCTCCGCGCGGATCGACCTCGAGCACGTGGCTGAACAGTGTTATCGTATCCTTCCAAACCAATACCTGCGCATCGGTCTGCACGGCGCAGGCTGCAATGACTGCGACCGCAATTATTAGAGTAGCAACTTTGATCTTTGGTGAGTTGGCAACGGCATCGCCGATCAACCATACGATGGCGATAAACAGGCCGATAAAAGGAACATAAGTGTAGCGCTCGGCCATAGCTTGATCGCCAACCTGCACGATGCCGATAACGGGCACAAGAGTTCCCAAAAACCACAGCCAACCGAACAGGCAATACGGTCTTTTTTCTTTGAAGCGCCAGCAAGCGGCAGTTACAATGCAGAGTGCCAGAAGGGATAACACGACGGCTGTAATCGCGATATTAGTTTTCTCTGAAAAATAATAAGCAATAAGCGGATCGGGCCAGAACATAATCCGTATATAGCGGCAGTAACTGACAGCCGCATTGCAAACTCTTGCCCACAAAGGCAGGAACTGAATCGAGTAAACCGCGCCGCCAACTCGTTGCGCAATATAGGTGACGACGCAGGAGAGGGCCGTCATGACAAAGAGCGGCCATTTTTCAACGCATAACTTCCACAGGGAGAGCCACTGCCTGCGTGCATCTAATGCAAACCCTATTCTGCGCAACGGCCAATAATCAAGCAACAACAGGGTAAAAGGAAGAGTGACGGCCATCGGCTTTGACATAAGGGCGCAGGCGAAGCCGCAGACTACCCATACGAACCGCTTCCAGGATGGCTTGCGCACATACCATGCATATGCCAGCAACGAAGCGAACCAGAAGAACGTGCACAACAGGTCCTTGCGCTCGGAGATCCAGACAACAGATTCGACGTGGGCTGGATGCAGCGCGAAAAGAAATGCGACGATTGCGGATCGCCCGACAAAGCCCGTCATGTACAGGAGCAAAAGGAAGAGAAGAACAGCATTGACGGAGTGCAAACACAGATTGGTGATGTGGTGTCCGCCGGCATTTTTGCCATAAAGATTCCAATCGATCATGTGGGAGATCCACGTCAGCGGGTGCCAGTTGCAGGAATGAAAGGCGGTAAACGCCCATTCAATGCTTTGTACGTTTACCCCATGCTGTACTGGCGGGTTCTCCACCACATAGTCATTGTCGTCCAGCGAAACGAAATCGTTGCTACGCACGCCGCGGTAGGAAAGTACGGTGGCCAGTACAAGAAAAACGCAGACGGTGGCAATCCACCAGGGCTTATACATTGCGGGGGCGCTGGAAATGGTTTTTCCGGCCAGCGCTTCTGGCGGGCGCCTGGCTTGAAGTTTACGCTGTTGCGATTTCTTTGCCATGATTGCCAATCTCCGAACCTGTTGTGCTTAGTATCAGAACTCTTTAGACGTGGACCAACCGGTCCGGAAATTTATTTTTTTCCATTCCCGTTTTTCATATGAGATTGAGCAACTTCAAGATTTTGCCTTGCACCGGTATAGGACGGATCGATCCGCACCGCATCGCTGAACTGCTCGGCTGCTTTTTCAAAATCCCCCTGCTGATACAGGGCTACGCCGAGGTCATCGTGCGCATTTGCGTTTGTGGGCTCGTGGCGCAGCGCCTGGGTAAACTCCTCAATCGCTTCAGGGAGCCGATGCGTCTGCATAAAGATTCTGCCGATTTTGGAATGGGGCATTACTTGATCGGGCTTGCTGGCCAGAGAAAGCCTGTACTCCTTGATCGCATCTTCCGTCAATCCCTGCTTTTCAAAAATTATTCCCAGATCGTTAAACGCATAGTAATTATCCGGCTCGATGACAAGCACCTGGCGGTACTGCTGTGCCGCCTCGTCAAGCCTGTTCTGCGCTTGCAGAGCATCGCCAAGATAAAGCCGAGCGGTTAAAAAATTCGGATCCGTGGCGATCACCTTTTGGCAATACATCTCCTCATCCCTGGGCTTGCCCATCATCCCAGACCAGAGCGCCATGTTGGTTAGAGCATCGGGACTTTCAGGATTAAGGAGCAATGCCTGCTGGAGGCGTTCGCCCGCGAGCTGCATATTATGTGGCTGACTGGGATCGCAGGAGATCATCAGGCAAAAGGAGGAATAAGAAAGAGCCAGGAATCCTGAAGGCTTGTAGTTGAGTGCAAGATCAAAATATTTCTGCGCCTCGACCATCTTTTGATCCCGCAGATAGGCAATGCCCAGGCTCAAGTTAGGAAGCTCGCCGCGCGGGTCAACCTCAAGCACATTGCTGAAAATGGTTATCGTGTTTTTCCATACTTTTACCTGTGCATCGGTCTTTGCGGCGCACGCAGCAATCACCACGCAGGCAAGCACTACAATGGCGGCTCTGATTTTCGGTGAGTTAGCCACGGCATCGCCGACCAGCCAGACCAGGGCGGCAAAGAGGCCGACGAATGGAATGTAAGTGTAACGCTCGGCCATGGACTGTTCGCCAACCTGCATGATGCCGATAACCGGAACTAACGTCCCGAGGAACCATAACCAACCTATGAGGCAATATGGTTTTTCCTTACGGATGCGCCAGCAGATGGCAGTTACAACGGTAAGCGCAATGGCCGATAACACTGCCAGTAAAACATTGATGTTGCTCGACGCATAGTAGTAATAGGCCGTAAGTGGATCGGGCCAGAACATGAGCAGTACGTAGTGGCAGTAACTAATGGTCGCGTTGCAGATTCTTCCCCACAAGGGCAGGCGCTCGAGTGTAGCTACTGTTCCGCCGGCTCTCTGTGCGAAAAAAGTAATGATGCTGGAGAGAATAGACATGAGGAACAGCGGCAATTTTTCAATGCAGAGTTTCAAAAGAGCCGATGAAAATTGCTCGCGAGAATTTTGCACGAACGATATTCTGCGCAGCGGCCAAAAATCAAGCAGGAGCAAAGTAAAGGGAAGCGTGACGACCATCGGCTTCGACAGAAGGCCCAGTGCAAAGGCGCAAATGATCAGCGCGTACCGTTTCCACGATGGCTTGCGCACGTACCATGCATAGGCGATCAACGCAGCGAACCAGAAAAACGTACTCAATACATCTTTGCGCTCAGAGATCCATGCAACGGATTCGACGTGCGCGGGATGCAACGCGAATAGAAATGCAATCATCGCCGATCGCCATAAATATCCAGTCATGTAATAAAACAGCAGGAGAAGCAGAACCGCATTGGCGGCGTGCAAACAAAGATTGGTTATGTGGGGACCGCGGGCATGATTGCCATAGAGCTTCCAGTCCGCCATGTGAGTGATCCAGGTGAGCGGATGCCAGTTTGCGGAGTGGAAAGCGGTGAAGGCCCAATCGATGCTCTGCGCGTTGATGCCGTGTTGAACGCTCGGGTTTTGCACGACGTAGTCGTTATCGTCGAGGGAGACGAAATCGCTGTTGCGCACGCCGCGATAGCAGAATGCTGTGGCCAAAACCAGGACGACGCAGACGACGGCAATCTGCCATGACCTGGCGTTTCCGGACGCAATGGGAGCGGCCTTCGGGGCGCTGCGTTTCAGGCGGGCGCTTGCCCGGGATTTTGCGCTGTCGCGATTTCCTGGCCATCGTCGGCGATCTCCGTTCAATCTTAAAACGGCGGGGTGGGATACATGAGGATTGTAGCGGATGCGGCAAAAAATGAGCCGCAGATTTTAGGCCGGATCAAGTTGTGGATGAATGGAATCCGCACATTCAGACTTTGCTGCGTTTGCCTGAGCGAATTTTGCGAATCTCTTCCATGCGCTGGGCGAGGAGTTTTTCGCGGCCTTCCTGCGTGGGCTGGTAGTAGCTGCGGCCTTTGAGTGAGTCGGGCAGGCAGTCCATGTCGGCCACGCGGCCCTCTTCGTTGTGGGCGTATTGGTAGCCCTTGCCGTAGTCGAGTTCCTTCATCAGGCGGGTGGGGGCGTTGCGCAGGTGCAGCGGAACCGGCTCCTGGCGAGTGTGTTCCACCTCCTGCTGGACGGCGCCATAGGCTGTGTAAACCGAATTCGATTTGGGCGCCAGGGCGAGATAGACCACTGCCTCGGCCAGCGCCAGGTCGCCTTCGGGCGAGCCGAGAAAGTCGATCGCTTCTTTGGCGGAAAGAGTCAGGTTGAGGGCCTCGGGTGCGGCCAGGCCGATATCTTCAACAGCCATGCGTACCACACGGCGGGCCAGGTAGAGCGGGTCTTCGCCGGCGGCGAACATGCGCGCCAGCCAGTAGAGCGCGGCGTCGGGGTCGCTGTTGCGGACGCTTTTGTGCAGTGCGGAGATCAGGTTGTAATGTTCTTCGCCGGATTTGTCGTACATGAGCACGCGCTGTTGCACGGCCACGCCGGCCAGTTCACGGTCGATGTGCTTGCCGCCGGCGCGATCAGGTTCCTGGGCCAGTTGCGCGGCAACTTCGAGAGTGTTGTAGGCGTTGCGGCAGTCGCCGCTGGAGTAGCCGGCGATGAGTTCAAGCGCATCATCGTCGGCGGTAATTTCCAATGTGCCGAGGCCGCGCTCGCGGTCACTGAGCGCGCGGCGAAGCAGGGTGGTGATCTGCTCCTCGCTCAGCGGCTGGAGAACATAGACGCGGCAGCGGGAGAGCAGCGCGGAGATGATTTCAAACGACGGATTCTCTGTGGTCGCGCCGATGAGGCGGATGGCGCCGCGCTCTACGTAGGGTAGAAATGCGTCCTGCTGGGCTTTGTTGAAGCGGTGAATTTCATCGATGAAGAGGATGGTGCGCGAGTGCATCTCCGAAGCCTTGCGCGGCCTTGGCCATCACCTGCTTGATCTCCTTTATGCCGCTCAGGACTGCGGAAAACTCAATGAAGTTGGCCTTGGTGGTTTCGGCGATGATTTTGGCAAGGGTGGTTTTGCCTACACCCGGCGGACCCCAGAGGATCATGGAGCCGGAATCGTCGCGCTCGATTTGGACGCGCAACGGTTTGCCGGGTCCGACCAGGTGCTCCTGTCCGACCAACTCATCCAGGCTGCGGGGACGCATTCGCTCGGCCAGGGGCGCCATTCCATGGAGCAGCCCTTTGGAGTTCAGTCGTGGAATCGAGTATTGTCGAAGAGACTCATCGGTGGCCTCCTCTCCTGCCGGCTGGCTTCGTAGAGAAGCACGCTGGCGGCGACGGCCGCGTTCAGGCTCTCTACGGGACCGGGGCAGGGAATTGTGACTGCGCCATCGGCCTGCGCGGCCAGTTCCTCCGGCACGCCGTTGCCTTCATTGCCGATGAGCAGGGCGACCGGGCCGGCCAGGTCGATTTGGTCGGCCGGTTCGGCTCCGTGGAGCGGCGGTGGTCCAGAATTTTCACGCCGGCCTTTCTCAGGCGCGCAAAGCAATCCTCGGCGCTTACGGTAAGCAGCGGCACGCCGGAAGACACTGCCGGCAGAGGCGCGCACGGCTTTGGGATTCCAGGCGCTGACGGTTCCGGGCAGGCTCAGGACGCCAGTGGCGCCGAAGGCCTCGGCGGAGCGCAGAATCGTTCCCAGGTTGCCGGGGTCCTGCAGGCCGGCGAGCACCACAATCAGCGGCGCGGCTTTCCCTGGCTGCGGAGCAATGCGCCCAGGTCCATTCCGGCGGCTCGACCAGGGCCGCAACCGGCTGGGGGTCTCGGTGGTCAGAGCCGAGTCAAGCAATCTCTGGCAGCAGCAGAATCTCGGTCTCCGGCGGCAGCGACAGCGCCTCCAGCAGAGGCTCCGCGCCCTGGGCCACAAAGACACAGGCCACGCGCAGCCCGGCGCGCAGAGCCTCTTCGAGCAGGTTCGGCCCTTCGATACCGGCCAGACCGCGGCCCGTCGCGGGCCGGGGTGGGCCAGCGCCCGGCGCAGCTCTTTCAGGCGGGCATTCTGCTTACTCTGTACAATGCGACAGGCATGCCGGGTGAACCGTCTCCTCGCTAGCGCGATTTTAGTCTGTTTTGCGCGGTTGTGAGCGGCCGTACCCGCGGCCAACTTGTCCGCCGCGGCTGGACTGTGATAGCTTCCGCTTTAAAGCACCTTCAATTCGGGTACTGAGGTAGGCTTTCTTGTCTGCGGAAATTTTGCGTGTCCATCCCGACGAACCCCAACCGGACCGGATCGACTATATTGTCTCCTGCCTGCGCAAGGGCAACGTTATTGCGCTGCCGACTGACACCTTCTACGGCCTGGCCGTGGACCCTGTAAACCTGCACGCCGTGGAGCAGATTTACCAGATCAAGACCCGCCAGAAGCACAAGCCGCTCTCGCTGCTGATTGCTTCGTGGCCCAGGCCTATGAGCTGGCGCGCGACACCGAACCCATGCTGGACAAGCTGGCGGATCGCTTCTGGCCGGGTCCGCTGACCATTATCGTGCGGGCCGGCACCAAGCTGCCGCTGCGCTCAACGGCGAATACCGGCAACGTGGCACTGCGCGTGCCGGATGCCGCCATTCCGCGCGCGGTGGTGGAGCGCTTCGGGCTGCCCATCACGGCTACCTCGGCCAACCTGCAGGGAGCCCGAGTGCACCCATGCAGCCTGCGTACGTGACCAGATCGGCGAACGGATTCCACTCATCATCGACGGCGGGCCGACCGGCCGCGCGCAGCCCACCACCATCGTCGATCTCTCGCTCGGGGCCGGCCGTTGGGAGATTCTGCGCGAGGGCGCTATTCCCACGCATGAAATCGTGATGGTGCTGCAACGATAGGAATTAGGGATTAGTTGTTAGGGGTTAGGGAAATGCAACAACTGTTGAGTTTTCAGCGATTACCGAAAGACGCATGATTTATTAGCACAAAGATCACTCATCGTGGATAAACTAATCCCTAACCCCTAATCCCTAACCCCTGAACCGAAGGTTCACATGAAGCTCCGGCCCAAATCGAAACACCGCAAATAGCTCCGCTAACATTAAGTAGTCCACCTTACCTATATGTAGCGATTGCTGCATTTTTACACCAACTCGTTTATACGGTTCACTAATCTACACAACGCACAAGATATATAAGGCTTTTGTTTAAATTAGTTTCTACGACGACAAAAATAGAATCAGTTGACTCTTTCATTATCTTTCTATTTCGTCGGCGAGAGACTCCTCGTCTTTGTAGTCGTAGATTATCCTGCCCGCGTATTCGACCTGGGGAACAGGGATGTGGCCGTTCCTGGTCGACAACATAGCGCGGCGGCTCGTTTTCGGACGTTGAAGTCCCTGTACCTTAATGCCCTCTGATCCAGTATACCTTTCAGCTTGTTGCAGAAAGGGGCAGGTGGGTTCCTTGTATAGATGATTATCTCGTCCATCCTACACCTTGTCATCCGCTCTTGATCCGCGCCTTTTTCTCCTCGGCTTTCCTCGGTGTCTCGGCGGGCTCCGCCGTCTCGGGCATCTTCCTCGCCCCCCTTCCTCGCGCTCGGGAACTCGATGTCGAGGTCCTCTGCCGTCTCGGAGTCCATCCAGGCCTTCACATAGGTCGCGATGTTCCTGAAGGGCCTGCTGAACCTGTCGGTGAGCATGTAGACGTTGCCCTCGTGCTTCAGCATCCCGGCGCTCACGGCGAAGTCCAGGTAGCGCTTCGCGGTCGATATCGGTATCCCCTTGTCCACGTCCTTGAGCCTGAGCCCCTTCCTCTTCTTCACGTCCAGCAGAAGCGAGGCGAACCTGTAGGCCTCGGTCTCGTTGTCGAAGAATATCTTGGCTATCTCGCGTATGTTGACGCTCTTCAGCTTCTCCTTGAGCGGCGCATCCTCGAACTCCCAATACTTTATGGCCATCAAAGAGGAAAAGCACCGGAATTATATAAACGTTGCTACAAATATGGAATATGGCATCGAAGGCGCTGCTGCTCGTGGACCTGGAGAACGAATGGCTTGACCGGAAGTCCGACTACTTCGTCGGCGACATCTCAGGGATGCTAAAGCGCACAAACAATGCTGATCGACACCTGCAGGAAGAGGGGCTACAAGATAGTCTTCATAACCCACATCGAGAAGGGATCAGACTCCTCCTTCGCGCAGGCTCCGCAACGTCGAAATAGTCGACAGGCCTTCACAGGGATAAGCGACGATCCTATAATAAAGAAGAACAAGATAAGCCCCTTCTATAACACTAGGCTTGAGAGGAACTAAGGGATGAAGGAGATAGTTGTCTCGGGCATACTGGCCAATCTTTGCGTAAGGAGCACGATTCAGGACGCCTACGACAGGGGACTTCAAGATCACTGTCATAAAGGATTGCTGCGCCTCACTTCGACAAGAAGACGCAGGACATTCACCTTCGCACGACCTGAAGGTGACAGGCCGGAGATAGAATTCGTCAAACCTCGAAGCAGTTATAGGCTACCTGTCTCCCCTGTATGAAAGTCAAGCCGTCTCCCTCCTTAAGGTCGTGCTCCGCCCCTACCCTCTGCCTGTCGAACTTGGCGCTGGGTCCCGTCACGTAGGCCGACCTGGCCACGTCCATGAGCTTCGTATGCAGCCTCATCGCCGCGTCCCCCACGTCAGCACCCTTCTTCAGTATCAGTGGGTTCTTCTCCTTCCCGTCCGGCGACAGGTAGATGGTCATTATGTCCAGGTTCCTGTAGATGCTTTCCTTCAGCTTCTCTATGTTCGAGCTCGTCCTTCGCGCTCACCGGGATGACCTCCATGTTCCACTTCTTCGAAATCTCCGCCGCGACCTCCTGATAATCCGGCAACGTTGTCTATCTTGTTCAGCGCGACTATGCCGTTCATGTAGGACGACCTCCCCATGACCATCTCTATCAGCTCGTCCAGCGTCAGCTTGTCCCCTATCCTCACGAAAACGTCATGGAACTTCAGCTCGGTCAGTATGTCCTTTATGTCGTCGTCAGGGATGTCGGACCTGTTGAACCCGATCTCGATCCCGTCTTCTTCTGGATCTCTATCACGTCCACCCGGGGCGCCTTCTTGTTTATCTTTATATGGAGCGCCTCAAGCTCCCTCATTATCATGTCAAGCTGGCTCACTATGGCCGCGTCCACCACGAAGACCACCAGGTCAGATGTCTTCAGCGCGCTGAGCACCGCCTTCCCGCCTCCTACCCCCTTGTGGGCGTCCTCTATTATCCCCGGCATATCGAATATCTGGATGTGGGAGTCCTTGTACATCATGGTTCCTGGAATTATCGTCGTTGTGGTGAAGGCGTAGGCCGCCGTCTTCGATCTGGTGTTGGCCAGCAGGTTTATCAGTGACGACTTTCCCGCGCTCGGGAAACCCCAGAAGGGCCACGGTGGCGTCCCCTCTCTTCTTCACGAAGAAGCCCTCGCCCTTGTGCTTCTTCCCGGCCTCTATTATCTCCTTCTTGACATCGGCTATCTTCGCCCTCAGTATCCCGAGGTGCAGGTTGGTGGCCTTGTTGTGCTTGGTCTTGGAGTACTCCTTCTTGTACTCGTCGAGCTTGGACTCAAGCGCCGCCTTCTTGTCCGGCCTCTTCTCGGGCTTTTTCTCCTCTGCCATGTTAACCAATGTACACTACTTTATGTTGGGAAATGCTTATATATTTGGAAATATGGAGTCTAACCGGGGCTGCTGCTGTAGTATGGACTTTATCTCAGGAACGCTCCAAACAGGGACTTTATGGCCGTATCAACGTCACAAACCACTATTACTAGGGCGGGAAGCCCATCGCACAGGCCAAAACTGGGCATGTTTGAGAACCTCATGATGCTCAGGGGCTCTCTGGACCCAAACTACTTCAAGGCCAAAGTCAGGCCTCTCCTCTACCGGAAATGCGGGGGCGACCCCCGAGGCGGTGCACGAGCTCGTATTGGACCAGATGCACTCCAAAGGCACATTCACCAAGCTTCTCTCTCCTTTCTTCAAGCCCCCCGGGAACATAATGCTGAGAATAAACGGGCTCAGAATCTCCCCCCTTCGGAACGGCAGCAGGGATGGACAAGAACTGCGATGCGCTTGCCGCATTCGGAAACATCTTCGGCTTCCAGGAGCCAGGCACGATTGTACTCCAACAAAGGGATGGGAACCGAGGATCCGGATGGCGGTTCTTGAGAAGGAGCTGGACGTGCTGAACTCCCAGGGATTCCCGAGCAAGGGCATCCTATACTCCCAGCAGAACCTCTCCGATTACAGGCGGAGCGGCGGAAGGGCGGTAATATACTCAAGCATATGCGGGCTGCCCGGTGAGTCGGAGACCGACGGGATAACCGACGCGATCACCGAGACCCGCTTGCTGGTGTTGGCTCTAAGCTCCTACGTGGAGGGATTCGTATGGAACCCGTTCTCACCCAACACGGAGGCGCTGAAGCGCCTGAGGGAGCCTTCGATAGTCAAGGCGCATGCGCAGGTGCTCGCAGAGCGCGCCAGCACGAAACTCAGGCTGATAAAGATCGGTCCCTACAAGCCGGAGCAAAAGGGTGCCATGCTCGAACTCGTGAAGAGCTTCGTCGACGGGGGCGGCCATGGGATCGTGACCACGAACACCGACGTTATACCCAAGGCGGACCTGCCCGGCGGAACTCAAGGAAAGCTGGGGATACCAAAGCGCCGGACGAAGCGGGAGGTGGCTCAGCGAATACAGGCTCCGCAGCCTGGTGGACATGGTCCGCGTTCCCGGACGCTGTGATCGTGGCCACCGGGGGCATATACGACCCTGCAGACGCCTACAAAAGCTTCAAGGCGGGCGCAACGATGCTTGAGGGCTACACACCC
>CAWAEU010000014.1:0-63998 GCA_963780975.1 uncultured Acidobacteriaceae bacterium
GGCTCGGGCCGCGGCAAGGTGATGGCTTCAGCGGAATTGACCGATCTCCGGCTTGGTCCTTGCTCCCAAGGCGGGAGCGGTGTATTCTGGGTTTGTGAGAATCATCTCTGGGGCGCATTGAACGCTTTTGTTCGAAACAGAGTTGAGCCCCGACTGCAACAAGCCGTCGGTCAGCAACTCAATGCCTGGTATGCAATGGCCTCGCGTGCTACGTGGAAGAATTCCGCGGAACTCTGAAGAGGGAAAAACGAACTGCCAGCATCGTTTCTTCGATCGTGTGATCTTCAACATAAAGGGCAATGAATTCCGGCTTGTTGTTTCAGTGAACTATCAATTCGGTACAATTTTCATCCTATGGTTGGGAACACACCGGGAATACGATCGAATCGACATAACCGATGGAAATGTCAAGGAGCAATATGCGGATCCAACCGGTTCGAACTGAAGTAGAGTATGATGCCGCGGTAGCTGACTCACGCAGATTGATGGACGCCGAGCCGGGTACTGCGGCAGGCGACGAATTCGACATATTGGCCACGCTTGTAGATGCCTATGAGACAAAACACTTCCCCATCGATACACCCGATCCCGTAACCATCATTAAATTTCTAATGGAGCAGCAAGGGCTGACGCGCAAAAACCTTGAGCTGATGATCGGCAGCCGCGCTCGCGTCTCAGAGGTGCTCACCGGAAAACGCTCACTGACCCTGCCTATGATTCGCCGCCTGCCCGCGCCGGTCTTTATATACCGGTTGACTTGCTCGTAGGTGAGAGCTCCGCGGGCGTTTCGAGTGTGCGGACCAGTAAAAGAAAGCCTCCGGTTGCAGTCGCCCGTGACAGCCGCCGTGTAGTAGCCCGGATGAGTGGCCGGTGACAGCGTGAAACCACAGTCCAGTGCGAACGGTTGCTTCGTGGAGATTGCGCACTCGCACGCTTGAAGTGGGCAGGCGATCCCTTGTGATGGGCGTGGTGAACATTACGCCGGATTCCTTCAGCGACGGCGGGCGGTTTTTCGATCCGCAAGATGCGGAGGTCGCGATTGCGCAGTGCCTGGCCCTGCTCGACGAAGGCGCCGACTTGCCGGACCTGGGCGCGGAGAGCACAAGGCCCGGTCCGCGCGCGGGCAGCTTGATGAGTTCGCCGGGCTCAGAGTTTGCGCCGGCGGTAGCGCGGAAGAAGAACAGGCGCGGCTGCTGCCGGTGCTCAATGGATTCTTGAAGCCCGGCCCCAAGCAATCGTCTCTGTGGATACGTACAAGGCGGAGACGGCGCGCGCGGCCCTGGACGCCGGGGCGGAGATTGTCAACGATGTGAGCGGCTTTTGTGGGAGCCGGGAATGGCGACGTGTGCGCCGAAGTGGGCTGCGGAGTGGTGCTGATGCACACGCGCGGAAGGCCCGACGAATGGCACAACCTGCGGCATCTCGCGTCCGACGAATTGATTTTTACTGTGCGCGGACGGTTGGATGCGAGTTTGAGCCTCGTCAAGGCGCGCGCATTCAGCCCGAAGCGATTGTGCTCGATCCCGGCTATGGCTTCGGCAAGCGGTCCAAGGAGAATTTTGCGCTGCTTGCCCGGCAGGCGGAGTTGCTCGCGCTGGGCCGTCCTCTGCTGGCCGGGCTTAGCCGCAAATCGTTCCTGGGACACGCCCTGGCTCCGCTCTACTCCGGTCAGCAGTGGAAGTCTGAATGGGGTTCTTCCGCGCCCGTCGATGCCCGCGAAACGGCCAGCATCGCGGCGTTGGTGGCGGCGATTCTTCATGGGGCTTCGATTGTGAGAGTTCACGCGGTGAGGCCCGCGGTGGAAGCGGCGCTAATTGCGGATGCGATTGTGGCTGCCGGGTAAAGTGGTTCGCGCATTTGTGTAGAGGGGCGCAATTAGGACGGAGGGAGCAGGAGCCTTCAGGCTCCTGAAATCGGATACATAAATCGACGCGGCCTTCAGGCCCGGGCCTAAAGGCCATCTGATTTTGAGACCGAATTTCGTGAGGCTAAAGCCCCACGCTCCCTCCGTTCAACAGCTTGCCAAGCTCCTCTATGCATTATTTTGTATAATGGCGTTGAAGCTATGACCAGGAAGCGTTACGCAAGCGTTTGGGATGCGATTGAGAAGACTCCGGCACAGGCGGAAAACCTGAAGCTGCGGTCTTCGCTGATGCTGGCCCTCAAGCGGCACATTGAACGCGAAGGATTGAACCAGACCGAGGCGGCCAGGGTCTTCGGCGTGACCCAGCCGCGCATCTCCAACCTGATGCGCGGCAAGATTGAACTCTTCGGCCTGGATATGCTGGTCAATATGCTCTCCGCCGCCGGTCTGCGCGTGACGTTGCAAGTGAAGAAGGCGGCGTGAGGGGGTTCGATCCACATCTCCTAAGCAACTTCGTATAAGTTGTTTCAGAATCAACCCAGTTTCTTGCTCAAGAGCGAGATGTGGTGCGCCCTGTATGATATATTTTTGTGTCTTATTTTGATATACTTATTATATATCATCGGTGGAGGCGTTATGCGCACTCTCATTGACATTCCGGAAGAAGACCTCAAGCTGCTGAATCAAGTCGCCAAAAAGCTCACCATCTCCCGTGCCGAGTTCGTGCGGCAGGCTGTCGCAGCCTCTCTTGCGCCGCACCGCCGGAAGATGAACCATGCGGCCTTTGGGGCATGGTCCAGTTTTCCCGAGGACGGACTTGCATATCAGGAGAGGATGCGCGCGGAATGGTAAGTACGCCGGTTCTGTTCGACACCAACATCCTCATCGATTACCTTCGCGGCATCCCTCAAGCTCGCGCCGAGTGCGACAAACATTCCGACCGCGCGGTCAGCATCGTTACCTGGATGGAAGTCATGGCCGGCTCAACCGCAGCCAACGAGGCGGATGCGCGCTCCTGCCTGCTCAACTTCTACACCTTGCCTCTCACTGCGGAGGTTGCCGAACGGGCATTCCTCCTGCGAAGAGCAGGAAGGATCAAATTGCCCGACGCCATTATTCAGGCGACCTCCGAAGTTGCCGGACGCATTCTCATCACCCGCAACACCCGCGATTTTTCCCCAGGCACCCCAGGGGTGCGGATTCCTTACACTGTCTAAACGGATGGTGCTATCCCAGGTGCCCAAAGGCGAGGCACCTGGGGCACCCGCATCAGTGGTTGTGCTGACATATCCCGGCACCTGGGGCACCTGCCGGCGTGAATCGCCTGTGATCGGGTATATGATGGTAAGCAATCAAAATCCCAATGCTGTGTCGTCGAATGAACTACCGTGCTGCATGAGGAATTTGTCTCAGAAGGTGAATCTGAAAACCACGCGATGATACGAAAGGAGACGTACGATGATTAAGTATCTACTCAATGTCTTTTGCCTTGCAATTCTCATCTTGTCCACTTGTGTTGGTTGCAATAAGAACTCAGCCTCGGCCTCTAATTTTGAGGTTGGACTGAACCACTATTTTCAAAACAACCCGGAATGCTACAATCAAACATTCCCCTTCACAACTTTAGAAGACCCCCAAGATGACGAACTTGTGAAAATCGGAGTATTGACCAAACGCGCCGGGAGTCCTATTGACATTACCCTTAGCTATACAATTTATGACCTTTCTGAAACTGGACGTCACTTTGTTTCTCCAAGCGATTCATCAAAGCTATGCTTCGGAACCAAAAAGGTTGAAAGAATCGTAAACTTCTCTAAGTCCGGTAGCGAAGGGAACCAAGAGTCATCGGTAACATACGTATGGGCTTTGACGAGTATCCAAGACTCGGCGGAGTCGGCTTTTAGTACCCAACCCTTTTCGGGTTGGGGTTTTGCCAAGGAGGTCAAGGGTATTCTTCCTGAGAAAGAACGAACGGCAACGGACACGATGCATCTGACTAATCTCGGTTGGAGAAGGAGCGATGACACCGGCCAATAGCCAGTCCTGTCTTTACGAAGGAGAAGTGGCCGGGCTCCCCAGTCTCGTCCGCCGCGGCGGATGAGACCTGGGAGATCACCGATCTTGCTCAATCAAGCGAACGACGGCAGCCCCGCAAGCGCCATGGCGATCTCCTCCTCGGGATACTCGAAGTTCTCGAGCTTGCCGGCGTGGTAGTCGATGTAGGACTGCATGTCGAAGTGGCCGTGGCCGCTCAGGTTGAAGAGAATGACGCGCGGCTTGCCTTCGGCCTTAGCTTCGAGGGCCTGGCGAATGGCTTCGGCGACGGCGTGATTGGCTTCCGGCGCGGGCACGATGCCCTCGGCCTGCGCGAACCGCACGCCGGCGGCGAAGGCGTCGAGCTGCTGCACGGTGACGGCATCGGCGAGTCCGAGGTTGATGACGTGCGAGACCAGCGGCGCCATGCCGTGATAACGCAGGCCGCCGGCATGAATGCCCGGAGGCACGAAGGTGCTGCCGAGAGTATGCATCTTGACCAGCGGCGTCAGATGGCCGGTGTCGCCGAAGTCATAAGTGAAGCGGCCCTTGGTGAGGCTGGGGCAGGCGGCCGGTTCCACGGCCACAATGCGCGCGTGGCTTTTGCCCTTGAGCTTGCGGCCCAGGTAGGGCATCGCCAGTCCGGCGAAGTTCGATCCGCCGCCCGCGCAGCCGATAATGACGTCGGGCTCGTCACCGGCAAGCGCCATCTGCTCAATGGCTTCCAGGCCGATGACGGTCTGGTGGAGGAGCACGTGATTCAATACGCTGCCCAGGGCGTACTTGGTGTTGGGATCCTTGGCGGCGACCTCGACGGCCTCGGAGATGGCGATGCCGAGGGAGCCGTTGGAGTCGGGATGCTGGGCGAGAATGGCGCGGCCGGACTCGGTCTCGGTGCTGGGGCTGGCGGTGACGGAGGCGCCGAAGGCCTCCATCAAGGCGCGGCGGTAAGGCTTTTGGTCATAGCTGACGCGGACCATGTAGACCTTGCACTCCAGACCGAAGAAAGCGCAGGCCATGGAGAGCGCTGAGCCCCACTGGCCGGCACCGGTCTCAGTGGAGAGCCGTTTGGTGCCTTCCATCTTGTTGTAATAGGCCTGCGGGACGGCGGTATTGGGCTTGTGCGAGCCGGCGGGGCTGATGCCCTCGTACTTGTAATAGATATGGGCGGGGGTATCGAGAGCCTGCTCCAGGCGGCGGGCGCGAAAGAGCGGCGAGGGACGCCACTGGGCGTAGACCTGACGGACAGGATCAGGGATTTCGATATCGCGCTCGGTGCTGACTTCCTGAAGGATGAGGGCCATGGAAACAGAGGCGCCGACGATCGGCGGGGCCGAGGGGCTGATGGGTGCCGGGATGGAGCGGCGGCGCCAGGGGCTTGGGCAGTCAGCAGCGATGTTGTACCAAGAGACAGGAATGCGAGATTGCGGCAAATTATATTGGATTGGTTTCCATGCCGGAAATTGTACCAGCGATTCCCCGGGGTTGACTGTGAAGGCGAACAGGGTAGCGGACGGCTGGATGCCGCCCGTACAGCCGGTCAGGAGACCGGCGCTACTCTTTACAGATATGCTCTTATTGTGGATACGTGGGTGATTTCGCGGGCTGAGCTTGCGGAGGGGCGGGGAAAAGACGGATGAAAACGCAGTTCGCATTCGGTAAGAACGGGATTGAGGTTTCGGTTCCGGAGGGGTTTGATTGCAGGGTGATCAGGAGCCGGACGGGAGCGGCGCTGAAGGATGAGGCGGCGGCGATTGGGGCGGCGCTGGACAATCCGATTGGCTGCGAGCCGCTGGCGGCGATGGCCAAGGACAAGAAGACGGCGGCGATATCAGTGTGCGATATAACGCGGCCGGCGCCGAATAGGGTTACGCTGCCGCCGCTGCTGAAACGGCTGCATGGGGCTGGGATACCTGTTGACGGGATCACGATTCTGATTGCTACTGGGCTGCACCGTGGCGCGACGGAAGACGAGGTGAAGCTGATTGTGGGGCCGGAGATTGCGGCGAAGTATCGCGTGGTCAGCCACGATGCGCGGGAGTTCAAGGCGCATCGCGGGCTTGGCTCGACGCGGCGGGGAACGCCGGTGTTTATCGACGAGCGGTTTATGGCGGCGGATCTGCACATCACGCTGGGATTTATTGAGCAGCATTTGATGCTGGGATTCAGCGGTGGGAGGAAGCTGATTGCTCCGGGACTGGCGGCGCAGGAGACGATTAAGGTGATCCACTCGCCGAAGTTTATGAGAGAGCCGCTGGCGACGGAGGGATCGATTAAAGATAATCCGCTGCACGCGGAGTTGCTGGAGATTGCGCGGATGGCGCGGCACGATTTTATTCTCGACGTGGCGCTGACGCAGGAGCGGCAGATTTCTGGGGTGTTTGCCGGGGATGCGGTGAAGGCTCATGCGGCGGGAGTGGAGTTTGTGGAGAAGACTTGCCTGGAACGGCTGGAGGAACCGATGGATGCGGTGATTACCAGCTCAGCGGGGTATCCGCTGGATTTGACCTTCTATCAGACTTCAAAGGGGATTACAGCGGCGCAGCATATGGTGAAGCCGGGCGGAAGAATTCTGCTGGTGGCGGAGTGCGCGGAGGGGATGGGGTCGGCGGAGTTTACGAGGATGATGGAGGCGTTCAAGGGGTACCAGAACTATTTGGATGAGATTGATGACGCGCCGGTGGAGATTGACCAGTGGCAGATTGAGCGGGTAGCGCTGGTGGGGTTGAGGTTTGAGCTGTTTTTCTATACGCCGGGGGTGAGCAAGAAGCAGATTGGCGAGTTGGGGGCGCGGGCGTTTGAGGATTTGGATGAGGCTGTGGCGGCCACGCTGAAGGGGCTTCCGGCTGGGGCGCGGGTTGCGCTGGTGCCGGAGGGCCTTGTACGTTTGCACAGGCGGCGGGGTAGCGGGTCTGGTGGTTTCCCAGGTCTCAAAAGCGAGACCTGGGGCAACTGGCCTTCGTTATCCGCAAAGCTATCCTTTCTTCGCGCTTAACCGCCTAAGGTTTATCATTGAAGATGGTGCTAGCTAGGGTGGTCGGCGCAATCGGGCTAGTGTGAGAGATGCAGATACTTTGACTCCGCTACGCTCCGCTCAGGATGACAAACTAACTTTTTTACGAATCCTGGGTACCGTTTACCAGGAACAGGACGGAAATGCGAGCTAAGACTGCGGTAGTGCTGGGCGCCCAGTGGGGCGACGAAGGCAAAGGGAAGATTGTGGACGTGCTGAGCGAGCGGTTTGCCGCTGTGGCCAGGTACGCGGGCGGGCATAACGCCGGGCATACGGTAATCCACGGCGACCAGAAGTTCATGCTGCAACTGATTCCCTGTGGGGTGCTGCGGCCGGGATGCAAGGGCGTGATCGGCAATGGCGTGGTGCTTGATCCGATTGCGTTTCTGAAAGAAGTGGCCAAGCTGAGGGGGTTGGGCGTGGCCGTGGATGAGCAGCTTTTTGTGTCGAACCGGGCGCAGGTGATTTTGCCTTATCACCGCATGATTGAGCTGGCGGCGGAGAGCGCGCCGGGACGGAAGAAGATTGGGACGACGAGCCGTGGGATTGGTCCGGCGTATGAGGACAAGATGGCGCGGAGCGGGCTGCGGGTGGTGGATCTGCTGCGGCCGGAGCTGCTGAAGGCGCACATTGAGGCGGCTTGCGCGGAGAAGAATGCGATTGCGCGGGCGCTGTTTGGGACGGGGACGGACCCGCTGGACCCGGAAAAAATGTTTGAGGAGTATGCTGCGGCGGCGGAGCAGGTAAGGCCGTTTGTTGCGGATACGGGACGGTTGCTGAACACCATTTTGGCCGAGGGCGGAAGCGTGATGTTTGAAGGGGCGCAGGGGACGATGCTGGACATCGACCACGGAACTTATCCTTTTGTGACATCTTCATCGGCGACGGCTGGCGGCGCATCTACCGGGACTGGAGTGGGGCCGACGGCGATTGGCACGGTGGTCTCTGTAACCAAGGCGTACGTGACGCGGGTGGGCGAGGGACCGTTCCCGACTGAGATTCACGGTGAGGCGGGCGACCATCTGCGGGCGCGGGGCAATGAATATGGAGCGGTGACGGGACGGCCGCGGCGGTGCGGATGGCTGGATATTCCGCTGCTGCGCTACTCAAATCAGGTGAACGGGGCGGAGTGGCTGGTGGTGACCAAGCTTGATGTTCTGGACGATCTGGCCGAGATTCCTATTTGCATCGGGTATGAGATCGGCGGCAAGGTGACGGACGTGATTCCAGCGGACGTGCAGGGGCTGGAGCAGATTAAGCCGCTGTATGCGACGCTGAAAGGCTGGCAGAGCTCGACCGAAGGGATTAAAGATTTCGAGCGACTGCCTCGGGCGGCGCAAGAATATTTGAGGTTCCAGGAAAGAGAAAGCGGAGCGCTGATTGGAATGGTATCGACGGGGCCGGACCGCGAGCAGACGATGGTTTTGCCGGAGTTTGAGGCTGTTTTGAACGAGATTCACGCATAGACTTGAACAGCGGCCTGGGATGTATGACCTCAGGGCGAGAGAGGCCGAATTGATGATCAGCTTTATAGTACGCATGAAGTTTGCCCCCGAAGAGCGCGACGAAGTAGCAAAAGCACTACGCCTGCTGACTGAAGCTTCGCGCCAGGAGCCTGGGTGCGCGAACTATGTTGCCCACTATCTGGAGGGCGACCCGGACACGGTGCTCATCTATGAGCAATACCGGGACGCAGCTGCGCAGGAGGCACATCGGGCGAGCGAGCACTTTAAGAAGCACGTGGTGGGGGGACTCTACCAGTGGATGAAAGAGCGGAGCGTTGAGAACCTGATTGCTCTCGTTTGAGTGCCGGCCTGCGTCAAAAACGTGATTCCCGGTATGGGATACGCAATTTATTTATGAAAATGAGATCAATCGGGCACGATGTGTGCCGGATTAGATTGACCTGCTGGCACAGCCAAGACTACTATCCGATACGTCTATGCAGGGCGCCATGACTCATCGCTTAATGGTTTTCAGCCGCTGGTTAGCACTTGGGGTGCTGGTTCCAATGCTCGCGCAGGGAGTATTTGCCAGCTCATTCCAGGCCGGAATGCCCAGGACGCAGAAGCATGAGCGCCGCCACGAGATTGACCAGTTGGAGGATGCGTGGCGCAACGCGGTTCTGAAGTCGAACGTCGCGGCAATTGATGCCTTGCTGGCAGACGACTACATGGCCATTACCCCCTCGGGCACCCTGCAAACCAGGGACCAGGAACTTGCCAACCTTCGCAGCGGCCAGACGCATTTGAACTCGCTGAATATTTCCGATCGTAAAGTGCGCTTTTACGGGTCGACGGCATTGGTCACTTCCCTGGCCCAGGTAGAGGGGACAAGTGGTGAGCGAGACATCAGCGGAAGCTATCGCTATAGCCACGTGTATGTGCGCGATGCACGGGGGAAGTGGAAGATTGTGAGCTTTGAGGCCAACCGGATTCGCGAGGCCGAAGAGCATAAATAGCGGCAGACAGTCTGGACATTGGATAGCACATTGTGAAGAAGTAACCCGACCAGGTGACTTGCGTGTCTTTATTATAGTTACTTTTATGCGAGGAAGTTAATCGCCGCGTAATATGGTGTGCGATCCAAATTGTGATATAAACTCCGTAAGGCAAAGGTGTGGCAGCTTAAGTGCTGTACCAACAGTCCGAATTGCCGTGAGCTACCAAACGGAACATTTCAATAGGCGTTACCGTGCGGTTTAGCTTTGGTAACTTGACTAGCGCACGCACCATTGTTTACGGGGCAACCGAGAGGTATCCGCGATGAAGCCCGCGCAAATGGCGACGCTTAAATTTTTCTCGCTGTTGTTTCTTCTGCCTGGTTTGGCAGGACTGATCATCTCCGCCATGATTTCGACGCACTATGTGGATACCCTGCCGAAGTCACCGGCACCGGACCAGATGCGCATTATTCCGCGCAATATTCATGGGACTCTTGTTTACCAGTCAGTGGAAGAGGATCGGCGGCTGAGTATTCTGGAAGACACATCGGTGGGTGTCTTTTTGTTAGGGCTCGGACTGGGTTTTGTCTACCTGGCAAAGTGGGGTCTGGTTAGGGCGCTGGGTGCAGAAATTGACGAAGAGATAGAGATGGAAGAAAGCTATAGCGATGGCATGCCGGTGAATTCAGAGTTCGAACCGGAACATACAAGCCCTCTACACTGAGGCACATTCCTCTACAATTAACGGATGCCCGAACTGCCTGAGGTGGAAACCATTGCCCGTGGCGTCCACGAGCGGGTGCGTGGCGACCGCATTGTTCAGGCCTGGTTCAGCAGCTATCGAGAACCCTTCAAAACTCCACCGGGACGGCAGAGCAAGGAGCTCGAAGGGCGCGTTATTCTTGCCGTTCATCGCACCGGAAAACACATTGTTTGCGAGCTGGGCATTGCATGCAGCAGCCATCTGGGGGAGTGCATCGAAAAGCCGAGCGCCCAATGGATTGTTCATCTGGGCATGACGGGGCGGTTGCTGGTGACTACGCCTGACGGACCTGTTGCAGCCCATACGCACGCGCGGCTGAGTTTGGCCAGCGGACGTGAGCTGCGCTTTGTTGATCCGCGGCGGTTTGGGCGGCTGGAGTTCCGCGACCTGGGGCGCAGCGAAGGCTTCACAAGAACCGGAGAAGAGCCGCTTACGCTTGGGGCGGAGGAGTTTGCCGCTCTGTTTCGCGGGCGTCGACTGACGATCAAGGCCGCGCTGCTGAATCAGAATCTGCTAACCGGGGTGGGCAACATTTATGCCGATGAAAGCCTTTTTCGTGCCGGCATAAGGCCGAGCAGGCGGGCGGGACGGCTGACCAGGACAGAACTTGAACGGCTTCGACTGGGGCTTAGAAAGGTGCTTGAACACGCCATACGGCTGGGCGGGTCGTCGGTTTCAGACTACGTGGATGCTGACGGGGTGAGGGGATTTTTTCAGCTTGAGCACTGCGTCTACCAGCGGACAGGGCTGCCATGCCGCATCTGCAAGACGCCGATCAGGAGGAATTTGGTGGGTGGAAGGGGAACGCACTATTGCCCGCATTGCCAGCACTAATGCAGGCTTCTATGATTTTTTGAATTTACATTTTTACGGCCTACCAGAATGCAGAAAATTTGCTCGTAATTTGGCACTTAAGTTATTGAAAACAAGTAGAATTTCAAACGGCACGTGGATTGCTTATAGATAAGTGCCAGTGATGAACCGGCTGCTGGGGAAGAGCCAGGCCAGCCCAAAGAAGAGCAGACACCCGGCAAGAGCAACCGCCAACGATGCGGCCCTCAAAAGGGAAGACCAGCGGGAAAAGTCTGAATAAGGTGCGGTGGCATAAGCCACAGCCCACAAGAAATTTGGGAGGCCAGTGCCCAGAGCAGGACAGCGAGACGCCACTCCAAAAGGAGTGGCGTTTTGTACATAAGGGGAGGAAATTGGGCGCCTGAGCCCGGAACCCCTTATTACACCAAAGTTCACTTGCCAGCAGGGGGGCTTAGCTGTAGTATTTAAGTTGCTTATCAAGCGGCTGATGCGAGCCACCCTAAACGGGTAGAGCAAGCTCGCCGCCGAGCCAGGAAGTATCGTCGCATCATTCATTCCATAACAGGCTGCAAGCGGCGAAGGCTTCAATAAGAATGCGTCATCAGAGGAAAGCGCCTGTCGCACCGCATCGATCCTGAGATTTAGAGAACCGGGTGGAGCTCCTGTGGGGTTCCCGCGTAGTAGGCGGCAAGGCAGCAACTCTTTTTTGAATGATGGCAGATTGCGTGCTCAACTGCGATGCAATTTGGCCGATATCGTTCAATTGACTGAACCACCTGCTGAAAGTGCTCCCCGTCCTAAGACTGGACAAGTGGCAGGTAAATGGAATCTCGGCGCCGATCAGAGCATTGGACGAGACAACGACTTAACCTAAGAGCGCATTGCACCTAATAGCAAAGTGCCAGGAAGCAAAAGCATGATGACAGAATCGACGCAGCCTGAGTCAGAACTGGGGCCAGCCCCGGTAGTTGGCCAGGGACAGTCGCAAGGGCATCGACGCCGCCGGCGCCGCCGCAAGAACAAGAGCAGCCAACTTGGTGCACCGCAGGGCCAGCAGGCCCAGAATCAACCTCAGGCGCAACCTCCCCTACAAACTTCCCAACCTCCCAGGGCCGTGCCTGCGCAAGGGCAGCAGAATCACCAGGGCCAGGGAAGGAAGAAGAAGAAGTTTTTCCAAAAGGGGTCGGCTACAACTGCGCAGCCGGGCAATAGCGTGTACTCGTCCTCACAGGGATCGTCGCAGGGCAAGCGCAAGGGCAAGCAAAAAGGGCCGCGGGAGTTTGTTGGCCCCATGGATCACAGCTATCGCGCGGTCAACGGCAACATGGCTGACGGTCCGCCCTCCACGATTCAAATTACGAGCAATAACGGCCACGGTGGCCATTACCAGGACACGTATATGTCGCAGGCGCCGGTTCCCATCCGCGAAGATGCCCCGACGCGGATCTTCTGCTTCATTGAGGATTTGTTCTTTTTGGCGAAGATTCAGGAGACAGCGCGCAAGCTGGGTGTGAAGGTGGAGTTTGTGAAGGGCGACAAGGATTCAGTAGCAAAGCTGGCTGACGTGCCGGACGCTGAACGGCCCACATTGCTGGTCTTCGATCTGAATAACCTGAACGCCAAGCCGATGTCGCTGATTCCCAAATTCAAGGCCAAGCTGAAGAAGGCTACCTCGATCATTGGTTTTCTGAATCATCTGCA
Source organism: uncultured Acidobacteriaceae bacterium (assembly GCA_963780975.1). Taxonomy (GTDB): domain Bacteria; phylum Acidobacteriota; class Terriglobia; order Terriglobales; family Acidobacteriaceae; genus Telmatobacter. The sequence goes on from CAWAEU010000014.1 coordinate 12,632, forward strand.
AGGTGATTTGAAGATGAAAGCCATTGAGGCGGGGTGCGATACGGTAATGCCGCGGTCAGCCTTCTCGCAGAGTTTGCCGAGTTTGTTGAGACGGTATGGGATGGAAGAGGAAGAAGAGTATTATCAGCAGCCGGTTTGAAAAACAGTTGTCAGCTTTCAGCTATCAGCTATCAGTTTTTGCATTGCGACTACGGGTGTAGGGATGCAAGGCTGAATAAGAATGCAAAAGGGCGTCCGATGCCGCGGACGCCTTTTTATTTGCTGTGGTTTGATCATTTATCCGGGTGGCCAGGTTAGCTGGCGGCCACCTAGCAGGTGTAGGTGGAGATGGTCTACGGTTTGGCCGCCATCACTACGGGTATTCACAACGATCCGGTAACCAGAGTTGAGCTTCATGGTGCGGGCCAGTTCTGATGCCACCCAATGCAGGTGACCGACCAGTGAGCGATCGTCCTGACTGGTATCGGCCATGGAGGTTATGTGACGGCGAGGGACGATGAGTATGTGGGTTGGCGCCATGGGATGAATGTCGGCGAAGGCGTAGCTGAATTCATCCTGGTAAACGGGAGTGGAGGGAATGGCACCTTCAACGATCTTGCAGAATAGGCAGCTCATAGCGAAACCAGTTTACACGGGCGTGGATGAAGTGAGGAAGTTGTGGGTGGAATGTGCATGATCGCTTGAATTATGAGGGATGCTCATCGCTCACTTACAATGGCACAAGGATTGTGGAAGCGTTTGCGATGATAGTGAACGAGGCGCAAGAATAGTGGTGCGGGTTGGAGGGAGATGTATGAAGAAGCTGATTTATACCGTTCTTTTTGTTTTGTTGAGTAGTATGTGTTGCTCCGCTCAGAGCAGTGGAGTGGAGGGGGAGTGGCAGGGAATCAAGAACACTCCGGAGCGGGTTGTTTTCACTGGAGAAATGACTTTGCAAACCGGCGCAAGTTGCAAAGCTTGCACGGCGACGGGCGACGGATCGATCCAGGGAAAGATTGTTTGGGGTCTGAGAAGTGCGGGTATGAAGGCAGCTCCGGGAATGGCCGGCAAGGTGGGCAAGATCGGCACGGAGTATGTAAAAGGCCAGATGAGGGGAAAAGGATTGCTGGTACTAAACGGTTACAAGCTGGATGATCCGAATCAAATTCTGGTGCTCGACAAATATCGCCTGGCCGTTGCCGATGACGGAAAGGTAATTGGCGGCCTTTCGTTGAATAATGGTCACTGGACTGGGCAGTTTATTGCTATACGGCCTCAGAAATAAAGTTGGGACTTAGAGCAGTTCTGCTGAAGGCGTAGAGCGGCGTGGACCGGGAGGTCCACGCTACAGCCGGCCAGAAGGCCGGCGCTACTAATTCCTGCCGGGACCGGTAATCTTGTTGCCAGCAATGAATCACTCAATACCTAAAGGCAAAGTATTTTCAATTTGAGGTCAGAGTTCCCAATCGATGACTACGGGACGCATGCCGCGCACGGCGTTGGATAGATAGATGGCGTCGGCCTGGCGGAGATCTTGCGGATAGAGTACTTTTTCTTCGACGTTGGGCTGCGTTTGAAGAATGTGGCGGCGTTGGATGCCTGCGAGCAATCCACACTCGATGGGCGGCGTGAACAACCGGCCGCCTTTCTCAATGAATATATTGCTGATGGCTCCTTCAGTGACCTCGCCGCGAAGGTTGAGGAAGAGCACTTCGTCGCAGCCGGCCTGGGTTGCGGCTTTGAGGGCTTCAGAGTAGATGGGCCGGTGGGTGGTTTTGTGGAAGAGCATGGGGTCCTGGGGATCGGTGCTCTGGGAGTCGATGCGGACGCGGGGAATCTTTGTCTTGCTGGTGGTTGAGGTGCGAGGCAAAAGTTCGCTTTCAATATATGGGTTGCCCTCGCTGTTGAGCAGTAGGCGGACTTTTCGTGATTTCTTGTTTGAGAAAGCGCTGGAGTAGTTCAGGAGCGCGGCTTTGACCTCGCCGCGGTTGCAGGGGAATGCAAAATAGCGGGCTGAATCTTCAAGACGGTCGAGATGCAACTCAAGAAGCGGATATTCGCCATGCCAGAGCAGGGATTCGATTAAGGAAAACGGCTCTGACGGGCGGGCGAGAAACTCAGCCTTCAGGAGACATTCGCGCAACTCATCAGAGGCCACAGAGTCGATGACGATGCCGCTGCCGACGCCCATTGTGCCACATTCGCCTTCAAGCTCAAGAGTACGAATGGCTACATTGAAGACGGTTTGCTGAGGCGAGAAGAAACCGATGGCGCCGGTGTAAACACCTCTTGGTTGCTGTTCGATTTGCGCCAGCAGCTGCATGGCCCTTACCTTAGGCGCGCCGGTGATGGAGCCGCAAGGAAAGAGCGCGCGGAAGATCTGCTGGAAGTTGACTTGAGGGCGCAGGTCGCCGGTGACGGTGGAGGTCATTTGCCAAAGGGTGGGGTAGCGCTCGACGGCGAAGAGGTTCTGAGTTTGGACGGAGCCGAAGTTTGAGAGGCGGCCCAGGTCGTTGCGCAGAAGGTCAACGATCATCACGTTTTCGCTGCGGTTTTTGGGGTCGTTGCGGAGCCAATTTGCCTGGGCCAGGTCTTCGCGGTTGGTGCGGCCGCGGGGAGCGGTTCCCTTCATGGGTCGGGTGGTGATGCGGCGCGTGGAGTTTTGATTTTCAATTTGAAAGAAGAGCTCGGGAGAAAAGGAGAGGATGCGGCGGTTGGGCTGCGTATGAAGGAAAGCTGCGTAGGGAACGGGCTGGCGGCTACGCAGGCGCTGATAGAGAGCGGCGGAACTGCCGGGAGCACGGACTTGCAAGGGAAACGTGAAGTTGAGCTGATAGATATCGCCGGCGCGAATCCACTCGTGAATGGCTTCGATTTGCTGGGCGTATTGCTGGTTTGTGAGTGGAGACGGCGACTTCAGGAAGCGGTGCATCGGTTTGGACTTCGCCTGAAGCGGAATGATGCAAGGGCTGGAGGATCGCCGTCGAGGAAGGTTCCCGATCGATGGTCGAAGAGGTAGGGACGAGTGTAGATGCCAAGCCAGGCTAGAGGTTGGGCCAGGAGGCTGGCTGGGGCGGCAGGACGACTGTGGGCTCAAAGAAGCTGCCGCACTCGTAGGTAAAATAGCCCGCGGCAAAATGGCCGTTGGCTACGGCGCTTTCGATTTCCGCAAAGAGGTCGGGAAGTTCCTCGGAATGATTGGCTATGCAGACACGCAGAGGAGCGGTGAAGAGGCGGGTGAGGTGCTCAGAATCGGATTGCCCGGTAGCAATTTCAGAGCAGGGAGGCTTGGCGCACTCAAGCAGCACCGTTGCCGGCGTTTGCTCAACCAGTGCGTAGAGTTCCGCGGGAGGAGAATGCCAGCGGTCATGCATGCAAGACTACTTGATCGTCAGCGATAGCGGGGTAGTAAGCGTGGTGGCGGTGATGCCGTTGCTGGACTGGGCGGCAACGAGCACCGTGTAAGTGCCCGCAGGAGTTACCGGAGGGATGGGCGGGCCGTGGTTGTAATAGTCGTAACGGGGATTGCATGCCGTAGTGCCAAGCAATGACACAAACCCGACCAGAGCCAGCAACGAGAGACGGTTGAGCCAGGGGCGATCGCGGAATCCCCAGGCCAGCCCGCCCAGGCCGAGTATACCGGGAAGCAGCAATGCCCAGGAGACAGGATTGGAGCGGGGCTCAGCGGGCATGTATGCGGATTCAGCCTGCGTGACGAGGACCACGTTACTAGTGACCGCGGCGGTGGTGTTGGGCAGGATCTCGATGTTTTCAGGGGTAAAGGTGCAGGAAGCCTGATCGGGAAGGCCGGAGCAGGAGAGCGTTACGAACATGGGAGCAGTAAGCGCGTTGGCGTTTACCGGTGTAACTGAGGCTATGAGCGTTCCTGTTTCGCCGGGAGTGAGAGAGAGAGTGACCGGCGCGATGGAAAGCTGGAATGAGGGGGTGGAGCTATCGAGCGCGTGCACAGCTGACGGCTCGGAGACCGAACGACGTGGGTGTCGTCGCCAGTGTAGACGGCGCGCAGATAGTGATCGCCGGCCGGGAGGGGAATCACAGTGCTGGCCTGGCCCTGGGCGTTGAGCGCCACGCCGGCCATGGGGCTGCCGTGAGTCGCTGATGACGACGGTGCCTGCGGCGGGAAGCCTGTCGTCGCCGTTTACGGTGACGGTGACGGTGGCCTGCGTGCGGCCGCCCTGGTCGTTGGTTTCCACGCTTAGCGTGGTTTGCGTGCCCAAGCCACCGGGTTTATCGATCCTGCGACGAAGACCTGTCGCCAGGGACCGCGAGTTTGCCGCAGCCAATGCCAGCGCGGGCATGGCCAGCGCGATACCCAGTCCTGCAACCAACTCAAGCCGCAGACTGCGGCAGATAAACCTCTCACGTGCACCTGCTCCAAATCTCAAGAAAATCGTCTGCCGCCCGTCTGCCGCAGCCTAGAACCCTATTGTATCCGGCGGGGGCGGGCCGGGGCTATGCCCTGCTTCGATTCTTTGGACGCGATGGTGGGAAGAATGGTGTGTCGCTGAGGCGGCCGGGGATTCTACAATAGGGCACCATGATCGCTCATTTGCGCGGAAAGCTCATCTACAAACAGCCCGGCCAGGCCATTGTTGAGGCGGGCGGGGTGGGATATGACGTTACCATCTCAGTGCCTACATTCACAGCGCTGCCCCAGGTGGGCGCTGAGGCGGCGCTGCACATCCATACCCAAGTGAGCGAGGATCAGATTGCGCTGTTTGGGTTTCTCGAGAGTGAGGAGAAGCGGCTTTTCGAGAAGCTGATCACGGTAAGCGGCGTGGGGCCGAAGCTGGCGATCAAGATGCTGAGCGGGCTTTCGGCGGAGCGGACGGTGCAGGCGATTCGAGGCCAGGATCACGCGCAACTGGTGCGGATTCCGGGGGTTGGCAAAAAGCTGGCCGAGCGGCTGGTGGTGGAGCTGAAAGACAAGCTGGACGACTTTGCCGTTGCGCCGGTGCAGGCTTCCGTTCAGGGTCCGGCCGTGGACGATGTGCTTTCCGCGCTGGTGAACCTGGGCTATCAGCGGGTGGGGGCGGAGAAGGCTATCGAGCAGGCGATTGCTAAAGAGAAGAATCTCGCGGGCGATTTCGATGGGCTTTTCCGCGGGGCGCTGAAGGTGATTCGATAAGAATGGAACAAGATGACCGTCTGGGTAAAGGAAACAAAAATGGACAGACGCTGGCTATGGTTCACCGCATCTGCAGTTGCCCTCTTAACCGCTGTTTTGTTAGCGATAGTAGGCGTCAGTGCTTTCAACGCTTCGCTCACGAAAGGGCTTGAAGAAGAGAAGTCATATACGCGTCATGCGATGAAATTCCACAGAACGCATCCGGATCAGCGAAAGGGTGATAATGTGCTTGAGGTCTGGTCAGACTCTGACTACATCGCTCATTTGGCTGCACAGCAAAACACTGCGAATCCATGGGCAGCATGGAGTGATAGTTTGACATTCTTACCGGAGAAAATCAGGAAGCGCGATGGCCGTCCTTATTGCGTTATTGAATCTCCACCTGATACGACCGTAATCTGGTTTCTCTCTCCTGCGTCACTGAAATGCAATGTGACAGGGGGATTTGCTCCAATCTCAAACATAAGGTCTGGTGATTTGGAATTCTCTGGCAGGCAGGACTACTGGATCTACCTCCTGAAAGGCAAGTAGAAATAAACCGCTATGGCTACTAAAACTGCTGCTGCATCTTCCCCTGCTTATCTTCGCCCCGAAGGCCTCAAATTTCTGCGCGGCATCGCGCGTAACAACGACCGCGATTGGTTTGTACCGCGCAAAGCGATCTTTGAGGCGGAATTGAAAGAGCCGATGCTGGCTATTATTCGCAAGGTAACGGATGCGATGACGGAGTTTGCGCCACATCACGTGAGGCCGGCGGAGAAGAGTTTGTTCAGGATCTATCGCGATACGCGGTTCAGCCACGACAAACGGCCCTATAAGACGCATGTGGCGGCGTGGTGGTCGTATAGCGGGCTGGAAAAGACTTCGGGGGCTGGATACTACTTTCACATCAACGCAAAAGAGATTGTTGTCGCGGCCGGAGCTTATATGCCGGAGAAGGAACAACTGGCCGCTATTCGCCATTGGCTGCTGGATCATCATAAAGAGTTTCGGCGCCTGCTGAATAAGCCGGCCGTGCGCAAAACGTTTGAGGAGTTCGAGGGGAATGCGCTGACCAGGCCGCCGAAGGGGTTTCCGTGCGAACATCCAGCGCTGGATTTGATTCAGTGCAGGCAATGGGGGCTGAGCACGACGCTGCCGGCCTCAGCGGCGCTGAAGAAGGATTTTGCCGCGACGCTGATTCGGCATTTCAGGCTGGCTGCGCCGGTAGTGGATGCCCTGAACACGCCGATAACCGAGGCGCTTGGGGCCAGGAAAAAGGTACTTTTCGGGCTGAATTAGGCTGCCCGGGCAGTTTTTTCGAATCCGGGTTTTGAGCCTCGGCGAGACGGTTGGCGAAAGCCAAAACCGGGCAAAATCGGGCTAAAATAGGCAAAATCAGCATAAAAACCAAAGAAACTTGTGGAAAACGGGCTTTTTCGGTTGACTTTGCCTGGGTGTTAGCCGCATTGTAACCATCGATGGGTTCTGCAAAACCCGCATGAACGCTAGGGTTTCCTGCGAAAGCTGTTCCGGTCGCACTCCCTCATGCGGTACGCATTTCGCGGCAGAAACCCTGGCAAGACTGGCGGCCCCGAGGGCTCGCCAAAAAAAGGAGAACATCAAAATGGCAACTGGATTGACCAAGACCGCTCTGACACGGCATTTGGCCGAGAAGATGGAATTGACCAACAAGCAAGTAGCAGCCTTCCTGGACCTTCTGGCAGAGACCGCCATCAAGGAAACCAAGAAGAGCGGCGTCTTTGTAATCCCCGGCATCGGCCGCCTGGTGAAGGCAGAGCGCAAGGCCCGCATGGGCCGCAACCCGCAAACCGGCGAGGCTATCAAGATCAAGGCCAAGACGGTCGTCAAGTTCCGCGTGGCCAAGGCCGCCAAGGACATGATCGCCCCACCCAAGAAGTAACTTCGGGCTCATTGGCTCGCAGTTGACCAGGAAAAGGGAGAGCTATGCGCTCTCCCTTTTCTGTTGGGGCGAATTTTGGCGGATAGGGTGCTTAGAGTGGATCTAGAGTTGATGTGTCCGGTGCGTGTGTGAGTGTGAGTGTGAGTGTGGGTGTGAGTGTGAATGACCCGGATTTGGCACACTTACACTTCAACAATATTCAATAGGGTAAAGCCACTCTGGATTCGCTGCAGGCAGGGTGCGATTTGTTTACGCGGCTTCGTGCGAGGGCGGTTTGCCATGCATGAAGGCACGCACTACCAGCGAGGCGCCGAGGCTGACCAAAATTCCCTGGATCATGAGCCAGTGGTTATAACTCCACGATAGGACAGCGAAGGTGAGAAAGACGCCGATGGGGTTGAGCTCAGAGATGATTGAAGTGAGCCAGTGGGGCTTGTGGCCGGCGGGCGGCAGGGCGGGGCGCAGGCTGGGAAATAGGCGTGGCACGGTGCGCAGATATTCACGATAAGGCTCGCCGAGCTGGTTGGAGAGAAATGCTTCTTCGCCGAGGATGAGGCGCAGAAAGAAGATGGTAACCAGGGTCATGGAAAAGAGCGCGCCAGTGGGCGGCATGAGGAAGGCCATGGCAGCCATCATGAACCAGCCACCAACATAAAGCGGATTGCGCAGGTAGCGATAGGGGCCGTCGGCCATGACTGCGCCGGCCTGCATTTGCGCATGATGAACGGTGCCGTAGCCGAGGTAGGCCGTGCCCCAGACGCGAAAGACCATGCCAACAGCGGCGATGAGAGAAGCCAGCACGATGACAACCGGGGTTGCCACGGCGAAAGGCATCAGGCCGGTGCGGCTCAACTGGAGCGCAAGCCACTCAAGCAGCGTGATGCGGGCGCCAATACCCAGGAGTTCGATCCATGGGGCATAAAAGCCCAGTGTGATGACGATGACCAGGATCACCATGCGCAGGCGAAATTCGAGTTTTGTTGCTCCCATCCGATTCTCCCTTTTGCCGGAGTTTACCATTCGCGCGATGAGAGTAGAATTCTCTGCTAACAATTGGTTCGGTTCAGAATCGACAACGGAACAAGATTTAATCGCGGTGGATTTGCTGTTTGCGCCGGGAGGCAGGTATGAAGAAAGTCGTGTTGGCAATTGCTGCTTTGGTGATGGCTTGCTCGTGGAGTCAGTTGGCTGGGGGGCAGGCTGCGACCAGTAGCGCCGGCCAGGCCAGCGCTGCGAGCCTGGATGAGCAGATGTTCGACGCTATCGAGAAGGGTGAATTCACAACGGTATTGCAGCTGATTGAGAAAGGCGCACACATCAATGCCCAGGGAACCGACGGCATGACGGCTCTGATTGCCGCCTCCGCGATGGGAAAGACGGAGGTTGTGAAGCAGCTACTGGACAAGGGCGCCAGCGTCGACCTGGTGGATAAGCGCGGCGACACGGCGCTGAACTATGCGGTGATGACCTCGAACATTGACGAGACGAAGTTGCTGCTGGAGCGCGGCGCCAGCGTCAACATTCAGGAGGAGGGCGGACTTTCGCCGTTGATGCTGGGGGTGGTTTCAGGCTTGCCGGAGTTGGTGAAGTTGCTGCTGGATCATGGCGCTAAGACTGAGCTCAGGGATACGCAAGGACATACGGCGCTTATGGCGGCCTCGGGCGGCGGGTTGATGGATATAGTGAAGCTGCTGCTGGAACGGGGTGCGGATATTGATGCCAAGAGCGACGACGGCACCACGGCGCTGAAACTGGCTGACGGCAACAACAAGACTGAAGTGGCAGCGCTGCTGCGGGCTAGAGGCGCGAAGTGAGGTGTGCGATTCTTTGAACGGGGCTGGTTGAGGATTGTGGTATCCCACCCATGCGACAGAAAAAAGTCGCATGGATGGGGCACGGAGCTTTGTACGGAAATTGACGCCACTTGAAGGCGATTTTCGGTTTGTATGTGAGGAGTTAATTCATGATGTTACGAGTTCTTGTTGTTGCTGCTGTGGCGGTTGGCGCGTTTCCGCTGGTTGCGCAGGGTCCCACCGCATCCGATCTGGGTGCTTCAGTGCAGAAACAGTTGCCTGCGCTTACTGAGACTTATAAGCATCTGCACCGCAACCCTGAGCTCTCGCGGCATGAGGAGCAGACTGCGGCTTATATGGCGGGGGAGTTGCGCAAGCTGGGCTATACGGTGACTGAGCATGTGGGCAAGTACGCGGATGGCGAGCAGGCATTCGGCATTGTGGCTGTGATGGAAAACGGAGCGGGGCCGCGGTTGCTGTTGCGGACGGAGCTTGATGCGCTGCCGGTGGTGGAGAAGACCGGGCTGGATTATGCAAGCACGGTGACGACTACGAATGCGCAGGGGCAGCAGGTGGGCGTGATGCATGCATGCGGGCACGACCTGCATATGACGGTGCTTCTGGGCGTGGCGCGGGAGATGGCCTCGCGAAAGAGCGAGTGGCACGGAACGCTGATGCTGATCGGGCAGCCCGCCGAGGAGCAGGTGGAGGGCGCGGCGGCGATGCTGGCGGATCATCTGTATGAGCGCTTCGGCAGGCCGGATTTTGTGATCTCGGAGCACGATTCGCCCGATGTGCCGGCGGGCGAGATTGCCGTGAAGGGCGGGCCGATGCTGGCTGGGTCCACGACGATCAATTTAACGATGCGCGGCATCGGCGGGCATGGGTCGAGGCCGGAGGCGGGAAAGGATCCGATTGTGCTGGCGGCGGAGTTTGTGATGGTGGCGCAGACGATTGTGAGCCGGCAGATCGATCCGCAACAACCGGCGGTGCTTACGGTGGGAACGATTCACGGCGGGACCAAGTTCAACATCATTCCCGACGAGGTGACGATGGGAATGACTCTGCGTACCTACTCGGTTGCGGAGCGAGACCAGATTGTGGCGGCGGTGCGGCGCACGGCGAATGGGCTGGCGGAGGCGTACGGCATTCCGGCGGATCGGATGCCGATTGTAAACGTCACTTACGGAGCACAGGTGACCATCAACGATGCGGCGCTGGCTGAACGGGTGCGCGCGGATGCGGCGGCGGCGCTGGGCAAGGAGCATGTGCTTGAGGCGCACGCCATCATGGGCAGCGAGGATGTGGGGCTGTTTTCGCTGGATGGGAAGATTCCAGCGGTGATGTATTGGCTGGGCGCGGCTGATGCTGAAAAGCTGGCGGAGAGCAGGAAGACGGGCGTGCCGCTGCCGGGGTTGCACTCAGCGCTGTTTTATCCGGTTTATGCGCCGGCGATTACGACTGGAGTTACGGCTATGAGTGGGGTGGCGCTTGAGTTGTTGAAGTAGGATAGGGCTACATCCCAGGTCTCAGAAGCGAGACCTGGGCCACCCGCGGACTTCCTAGTTCTGTGGTATCCCAGGTGCCCAAATGCGAGGCACCTGGGGCACCCATCTTCAGTGGTTGTGCTCACTTCTCATGGCACACGGGCCACCCGCCGTGCAATCAGATCATTCCTCTTCATCTGGAGGAATGTATTTCACGACGAATTTCTCGATGAAATTGATGGCTCCCCAGGTAATCACGAAAACTGCAAATCCGATCGGCAAGAGCGTAATTCTATTAATCTTTATTTGTGGCCACGGAATCATAAGAATCAATGGCAACTCAAGTCCAAATGCAAAAATGATAGTCGCCCAAAACCAGAAAAGTTTTCTCAATTTCCAGCGGAGTCTGATGGCAACCAGGTTCATTCCCAGGCAAATAGTTACTGAGAGCCCCATATCCATTCTACCTATGTAATCGAACAGAATTAGAACAGGCAACGTGATGGCAAGAATAATGAGGCCTGAATAATCTGTAGTTTTTTGCTGTTCGGGTTCTTGCTCTTCAGTGTTTAGCTCATCAAACATTGCTATCAGTTTCCCCCATGCAATTGACTTAGTAACTACTCATTCCATCTTCTCAGAAAATGCCGGAATACGTCGCAATAGCAGTGAGTACATTGGCAGGGTGCCCCACCCTTGGATTTATCAAGGGTGGGATTCACTTATTATGCTGTGGTATCCCACCCATCCGCGATAAAGCTGCGGATGGATGGGGCACGGAACTTTTGTTACTTAGTTAGTACGGCACTTTTGTTACTTAGTTGGTGAGGATAACTCGCAAGACTTACTTCGCCGGATCGACCAGGGCCTGATAGACGAGGGCGCGGCTCATGTATTCGAGGTTGGGGCTGGAGTCGGCCATCATGCGCTGAATCATTCCTACAAAAACTATGTCGTTGGCGGGATCGATCCAGAACCAGGTTCCGGCGGCTCCGCCCCATACGTAGGTGCCTTTGCCATCGGGCAGATCGGCTTGCTGCGGATCGTATTCGACGGCGCCGTTGTAGCCGTAACCGAAGCCGGGGCGCAGGAATTGCGTGCCGATGTGATACTCGCCGGTGAGCATGTTGATGGGGATGTGGTTGGCGTCCATCATTTGGATGCTCGAGGGCGCCAGGATGCGCACGCCGTTCAATTGGCCGTGGTCGAGAAACATTTGGGAGAAGCGGTAGTAGTCCTCAGTGGTGGAGACCAGGCCGCCGCCGCCGGAGGGCATGGTGGGCTGGGCTTTGAAACCGGCGTGGAGGCCGCAGCAGGCGGCTGGGTCGACGATGAGCTTGCCGTCGTCGTCGGCCTTGTAGAGCGTGGCCAGGCGGTCGCGCTTTTCATCGGGGACGTAGAAGGCTGCGTCGCGCATGCCGAGGGGCGTGAAGATCTGGTCGCGCATGAAGTCGGGGAGCGACTGGCCGGAGAGCTTCTCAATAATGTAGCCCTCGATATCCATGGACATGCTGTAGATCCATTTGGTGCCGGGCTGATAGAGCAGCGGGATTTTGGAGAGCTTGTCGACCATCTCCTGGAGGTTCTTTGAGCCGAGGACGTGCTGGTCTTTGTACAGGTCGTCGACCACGGTTCCGCTGTTGCCGTAGCTGAAGCCGGCGGTGTGGGTGAGGAGCTCGCCCATGGTGGGGGCGTGATCGGGATCGACGAGGATCATTTTGCCGCTGGCATCGACGCCCTTGAAGACTTTGAGGTGGGCGAACTCGGGGATGAATTTGGAGATGGGATCGGAGGGGAGCCACTTGCCCTGCTCGTAGAGGATCATCAAGGCGACGCCGGTGACGGGCTTGGTCATGGAGAAGTCGCGGAAGATAGTGTCTTTGGTCATGGGCGCGCCGGAGACCATGTCGCGGGTGCCGTAGGTGCGGAAGTCGACGACTTTGCCGTGGCGGGCGAGGAGGGTGACGATGCCGGAGAAATGCTTCTGGTCAACTTCGTTTTGCATGAGCGCGTGGAGGCGCTCAAGGCGCTCGGTGGAGAAGCCTACGGACTCTGGCTTGACGGGAGTGAGGTCGATCTTTGCCGGGGCTGGTTGCTGCGCGGGGGATGGATGGGCGGCGAGGAGAAGAATGGCTGCGGCCAGGGCGATGCGGGCGGTGATTGCGATTCGATTGGTCATAGGGTTCCCTCATGGTGGGGCGCGGAGATTGCGCGCGGATTTGCCGCACCCTTTATACCAAGATCGGTGAGGCGCGGCAAACCTTACTGCGCGGCAAACATGCTCTGTAGGGAGCAGGGGCATTTATGCCCCTGACAAAAGCAATGGAAGGGTTGGCCTTCAGGCGCGGGCATTTTTTGACAGGGAAGAAAAAGCCCGCGGCTAAAGCCCGGTCATATTGGACATTGGTTTCAGGAGCATGAATGCCCCTGCTCCCTCCGAAAAATAAGTAATAGCAAAGTCCATGCTGTTACAGCGAAGGATTGCTGGGAAATCAGGATGCGTTTGCCCTGCTCTACACTATCTATTGATGGATGGAGCAGGGCTGAGCACGGAGACTATTGTTGCGATTTCAACGCCGCCGGGACGCGGGGGCATTGGGATTGTGCGGCTGAGCGGGCCGGAGGCGACTCAGATTGCGGCGCAACTGGTGAGGCTGCGGCAGCCGCTGGAGCATGGGCGTGCGCGGCTGGCGGATGTGTTGGATGGGGCGGGCGGCGATGCGGGGCTGATTGACGAGGCGCTGGTCACTTTTTTTGCGGCGCCGAACTCCTATACGGCCGAGGACGTGGTGGAGATTGCGGCGCATGGATCGCCGGTGGTGCTGGAGCTGCTGCTGCGACGGGCGATGGAGCTGGGAGCGCGGCTGGCTGAGCCGGGCGAGTTTACACAGCGGGCTTTTTTGGCCGGGCGGCTGGACCTTACGCAGGCTGAGGCGGTGCGCGACCTGATTGAGGCGCAGACGCTGACGCAGGCGCGCGCAGGCTGCGAGTCAGATGGGCGGAGCGCTGAGCCGGCGGGTGAGTCCGGTGAAGGATGCGCTGGTGGAGTTGATCGCACTGCTTGAGGCGGGGATCGACTTTGCGGAAGACGATGTGGACGTGACGGCGGAGGGCGAGATTGCGCGGCGGATTGGGGAGCTGACGCCGCCGCTGAGGGCGATGGAGGCCAGCTTTGCGCGCGGGCGAATTGTGCACGATGGGCTGACCATGGCGATTGTGGGGCGGCCAAATGTGGGCAAGAGCTCGCTGTTTAATCGGCTGGTGGAGCGGGAACGGGCGATTGTGACGGCGACGCCGGGGACTACGCGGGATTTGGTGAAGGAGAGGATTTCTCTGGACGGGATTCCGGTGGAGATGGTGGATACAGCGGGGTTGCGCGAGGGACGCGAAGAGGCTGAGCTGTTGGGAATTGCGCGCAGCCGCGAGGCGCTGGCCGACGCGGCGCTGGTGCTGGTGGTGCTGGATGCTACGCAGGCGCTGAACGACGAGGAGCATCGGCTGCTGGAGGCTGTGCAGGGAAGGCCGGCGCTGGTGGCTGTGAACAAATGCGATCTGGCGGAAGCGGGCGCGATTGCGGGGGAGATTGGCGGAGTGGCGGCGCTGGCTACTTCAGCGCTTACCGGTGAAGGGATTGCGGGGTTGCGGGAGAGGATTTTGGCGCTGGCGACAGGCGGGGCGGCGGCGGAGCCGGGGATGCTGACCAGTTTGCGGCATCACCAGGCGATCAGTACGACGCTGGCGGCGCTGGGGGATGCGGCGCAGGCGAATGCGAACAAGATTCCGCACGAGATGATTTTGCTGGATCTTTATCGGGGACTGTGGGCGCTGGATTCGTTGACGGGGCAGACTACTTCAGACGATATTTTGAATTTGATTTTTTCGACGTTTTGCATTGGAAAGTAGAATTTGTCAGGCGATTTGATAAAGGATTGTGGCGTCAGATTGCAGGGCCTTGATCTTGAATAATGGGAGCTCAAAGCAAATGTGCCCAACAATAGCTCAGCTAGTCGCCATTATCCTCCACAGTGGTGGCGGCCCAATTACGCGCTCTGAGATCATTCTGATCTTGCTGGCCGCCGGAGCCATTATGCTCGTGGCCATCTGCTGGCAGCTCTTTGACAATTGGATTGAACGCATTCACGGCCGCAACTGGCCGACAGTTTCTGCCGTCGTGGACATTGTAAGCGTCGCCTGTGTCGAGGATGATATGCCAGGCATGAGAGCCTATCCAGACCAATCCTGCTACAAGGCCACGCTAACCTATCTCTATAACAATCCCGAGCAGCAGATGGGCGACTACAGCCGCAGTTTTGGCAACGAGGACGACGCTAAGGCCTGGGCGAATTCCTATAAAGGCAACACCGTCAAGATCCACGTAGACCCTCGCGACCCCACGCGTTCCGTGTTGCGAAAAGAAGACCTTTAGTTAGCTCCTTCTTATTGGGAACTTTTTATCGTTGATTCGGCGAGAATGCCGGGGAACCATTTGACTGCATTGTCGTGGTAGAGCTTGCGCAGGACGGATTGGGGAAGGCCGAGGCCGGTTACTTGGCGGCCCTTGTAGTCGAAGGTTTCTGTGGTGGCGAAGTACCGCCAATCGAGGGCGTAGGTGTTCTGTAGATCGGAAAGCACCTTATCAATATTTGAATCGGGCATGATTTCAGTGTCGGTTCCGTAGATTACGCGATCCTGGTATTTGATGAGAAAGTCGCGGACTTTCTTGTTGGGCTGCAAGGTGAAGTATTGAACGCGGGCGGCGGTATCTACCGCGAAGTTGGGATATTTATCGAAGTGCCGGGCTACTTCGTCTACATCGACCTCCATGCTGCCCAGATGAGCGCCGACGAGACGGAGATTTGGATTTTGCTCGAGGATGTGATCGCGGGCGGCAAGAATGGATTCCTTTGAAGGCCATTCAGGATGATTGTAGGCATACTCGCCGGGGTGCTCGTTGTAATAGGAAAAGTCAGGGCTGGCGGGGTTGGGGGGCTGCCAGCAGGAGGTGGGCTCGGCCAGATGGGCGATGACGGTGCGGTTGTGGGCGGCGATGTCCTGATAGATGGGCTGGAAGACTGGATCGTCGGCCATGAGGTAAGTGCCGTCTTTCTTCTTGATTTCCATGCCGATGGTTTTATAGATTTTTACGGCGACTGCGCCCTGGGCGAAGTTCTCGTTTAACTGCTTGATGACGCGATCGGCAAATGCGGGGGATTCGAAGTCGTAGGGGCTGAAGCTTGTGCATAGGGAGGCGTGGCCGGGGGTGCCGTGAATTACGCTCTCGGCGCCGTTGTATTGAGCGGAGAAGCTTTTGTAGAAGGGGTCGCGGTCATCGAGGACGACGATATCGAGAAAGTGAAGGTTATAGCGATGCAGGAAGGCGTTGAGGGCAGGGGTTTCCTGATAGACGTGAACGTGGGCGTCGATGGGGTGGATGGCGGCGAAGCCCTTCATGGGTGATTGCTGCGCGTCCGAGCCGGTTGCCAGCGCTGCGGTCACAATTGCTAGGCAGATGTTTAGAGCTTTCATCGCGAATCCTCTCAATATTCCAGGTTTCGGTCGTGGGTCGGCTTCCCTCCGGGGCTAAAGCCATTGTTAATTCTATTGGCTTAATGCGGATGTTAAAACCTCCGCCTCCCTCCGGATCGAGCTTTTCAGATTTAGCGATTACTTGCCTCTTGTCAGGTTGCGGATGATTTCCACTTCGCGCTCGCGGTAGGGAGTGCCGTCGGCGTGGAAGACGTCGTGCTGCCAGACTGCTGGCTCGTGCTCAACATAGGGGCGTTGCCAGGAGTCCCAGGGCAGGTAGGTTTGGCTCTTGCCGGCTACGAGGCCCCAGTTGATGGCTCCGACGTGATGCTCGCGGGCGATGGGGAGGATGGTGTCAAAGGTGCTGCCGAGGTTGCGGGCCATGTACTCAGTGCAGATGAGGGGGCGGTGGAATTGCTCGAGTTGCCGGATGCTCTGCTCGAAATGCTCAGGCCAACCGTAGTCGTGGAAGGTGATGATGTCAGACTGCTCGATCTGGATGCGGGCGAGCGGTGGCATGGTGGCGAGCGAGCTCCAGTCGCCGTGAAAGAGGCCGCTGGTTAGGGGTTGGGTGGGATGCGCGCTGCGGGCCCAGGCGTAGACCTGCGGCAGTAGGCCGATGATGATTTCGTTTTTGTTTTTCGGATCGCCTTTGGCGATGGAGTCCGCGTCGCCGTCGTCAGGCTCGTTCCACAGGTCCCAAGCGAGGATGCGGGGATCGTTGGCGAAGGCGCCTATGACTCCCTTGGTGTAAGTCTCAAGGCGCGGGTATTGGGTGGGATCGGCGAGGACGGCTGCTCCGGGAGCCTGCACCCAGCCGGAGTTGTGGACGCCGGGGATGGGCGGATGCTGAGGGCCGAGTTTGGGGAATGGCTCCCAGCAGGAGTCGAAGAGGACAAAGACGGGGCGGATGTGATGGCGGGCGGCGATGACCAGGAAGGCGTCAATGCGTTGCTGGAAGCCTTTGGGGTCCTGCTCCCAGAGCAGGTTGTGGAGGAAGACGCGCATGGTGTTCATGCCGATGGCTTGAGCCCAGCCTAGCTCGCGGTCGATGGTGACGGGGTCGAATGTGTCGGCCTGCCACATCTCCAGCTCGTTGATGGCGGTGGAGGGCAGGAAATCCGCGCCTACGGGCCAGGGCTGCTGGGCGTACCAGGCATTGGCCTGGGCCTCGGTCCATCGCTGGCCGGGGGTGGGGGTTTGCTGGGCTTGGAGGGTTGGGATGATGGTGAACAGGGCCAGCGCGGAAAGATAACCGAACGATCTAGAGAAGGACAGGCGCATCGGGACTCCTTGAATCGAGGCGAAGGAGAATTTTACTGCGTCGGCGGGGGGTGAGTCAGGCTCGGGTGTTCAGAAGCGGTATCGAATGGAATAAAATTGCGGTGATTCGAAATCATGGCCTTGTGTAGTGTCTCTGAAGTTCGATGAATAATGTGGAAAAGCAACCGCAGGTCCTTCGACTGCGTTGGTCGCAAAGAACGCGCCCAACTCCGCTCAGGATGACAGTGATTTTATGATGCGTAATTCAGAGACAGGACATTAGCTGCTATGGTTCAATCTTCGTGTTCAGGAGATATTTATGTCGTTCTTCAAGAAGTCCACTCGGAGAGAGTTTCTGGTTGCGGGGTCATCCGCGGCATTGGCTGCGGCAACGACGGCAGTGGGCGCGCAGACCGACACGCCGGGGCAGTGCGCTACGGAAGAGCCAACAAGCACGCCGGCTCACTACTCAGCAAAGGAACTCTTTGAGGGCGCGGCGCAACGCACCTTCAGCGGAGACAAGACTACCCAGGTGGCGATGCCGATGGGGGGAATCGGGGCCGGCAGCGTTTGTTTGAACGGGTACGGGGGATTGCAGGACTTTTCAATTCGCGAGCGGCCAGAGACGACGGCTTTGCCGGAGGGCTTTAATGCCAATTCTCCTGAGGCGGCGTTCGCAGTGCTGCACATCAAGGGATCTCAGAGCGTGACCAAACTGGTTGAGGGGCCGTTTCCGCCTTTCAAGATCTTTGACCAGGGTTTACAGGGACAGGGATTGCGCCGCGGTGGATTCGAGGGCTTTCCTCGCTTCCAAAAATGCATCTTTAAAGGGGAGTATCCGTTTGGAGAAGCGCAGTTGAGCGATCCGCTGGTGCCGCTCGAATTGAAGTTGACGGGCTGGAATCCGTTTATCCCGCTGGACGACAAGAACTCGGGAATTCCGTGCGTGATTTTGGAATATACGCTTCGCAATACCACGCACCGGGCGGTGGAGTATGAGTTCTCATACCATCTGTCTCATCTTGCCGCGGGATGCAAGAAGGAGGAATCTGGCTCAACGAATACCGTGATCCCCGGCAAGGGAGTTTTTCTTAGCAATGATGAAGGACTGAACGCGCAGGGGTTCGGCAGCGCCACGCTGACCGTGATTGGCGAAAAACCGCTGATCAAGGGAATGTGGGTGCGCAGCCAGTGGGAGTTTGACGCTTTGTCTGCGGTGTGGCGCGAGGTTTCAACGGGGACGTTTACCGCCAATGAGGGATCGAACAGCGTGGACACAAGCGGCCGGAATGGAGCCTCCATTCTGATGGAAGGAAAGTTGGCGCCGGGCGAGTTCAAGACCTATCCGATTGTGATCACCTGGCACTTTCCTAACTGCTATCTTGAGCAGGGCGGAAAACCGGCTACGGATGTGGAAGGCAAGCGCGGATGCCACACACGTGCGGAAGGGCTGCCGCCACTGTGGCGACCATACTATGCCGGCGTTTGGAAGGATGCGCGCGAAGTTGCGCTGTATGTGGAGCAGGAATACGTTCAACTGCGCGAGCGCACGGTGAAGTTCAAGGAGGCGTTGTTCTCATCTACCTTGCCGGCGTATGTGCTGGATGCAGTGTCGGCAAACCTGGGCATTCTTAAATCGCCTACGGTTTTGCGCGAGGAAAATGGGAATTTGTGGGGATGGGAGGGTTGCTCTCCGGATGAGGGTTGCTGCCATGGCGCATGCACGCACGTTTGGAATTACGCACAGGCCTTTCCGCATCTTTATCCGCAACTGGAGCGAACTCTGCGAGGGCTGGAGTTGGGGCGCTCAATGGATGAGCGCGGCCATGTGACCTTTCGCGGAGCGCTTCCCGACGGGCCGACGAAAGATCACGACGGACCGGCCGCTGCCGATGGGCAGTTGGGCGGGATTATGAAGGTTTATCGCGACTGGCAGATATCGGGCGATAGCGATTGGCTGGAGAAGATGTATCCGCTGGCCAAGCGCAGTTTGGACTATTGCATTGGCGCGTGGGACCCGGATCACAAGGGAGGGCTGTTCGAGCCGCATCATAATACCTACGACATATGGTTCTGGGGTCCGGATGGGATGTGCACCAGCATTTACCTGGGCGCGCTTTCGGCCATGGCGCAGATGGCGCAGGCTGTAGGCCAGCCAGCTGATGCGGGATTTTATGCGGAGCTGGCTGAAAAGTGTGCGCAGCTTATGGAAGAAAAGCTTTTCAATGGCGAGTACTACGAGCAAAAGGTGCAATATCTTTACCTGCGCGATAGTTCGTTTGCCAAATCCGTGGCTAACGTGGACGAGAAGAGCAGCGAGATGCAGCAACTGTTGAAGCGGGAGGGGCCGCGCTACCAGTATGGGAGCGGATGCCTTTCAGACGGCGTGATTGGCGCATGGATGGCGCGTATCTACGGCATTGAAACGCCGCTGGCGCGCAAGCATGTGCGATCGAACCTGCAGGCTATCTTTAAAGATAATTTCAAAACCGATCTAAGCCAGCATGCCAATGCGCAGCGGCCGGGATATGCGCTGGGCCGTGAGCCGGGACTGCTGGTTTGCAGTTGGCCCAATGGCGGCAAGCCTACCCTGCCATTTCCTTACTCCGACGAAGTGTGGACGGGTATTGAATACCAGGTAGCCTCTCATCTAATCCACGAAGGCCTGGTTGAAGAGGGCCTGAGTATTGTGAAGGCCGCGCGCAGCCGCTACGACGGAAAGACGCGCAACCCCTGGAACGAATATGAATGCGGCAATTGGTATGCACGTGCTATGTCGAGCTATGCGCTGTTGGGCGCGCTTTCAGGTTTCCGATATTCCGCTGTTGAGAAGACGCTCTGGTTTGGGCCGCAGTTGAATGCACGGCCATTCAAGAGCTTTTTCTCAC
This sequence comes from uncultured Acidobacteriaceae bacterium, assembly GCA_963780975.1. Classification (GTDB taxonomy): domain Bacteria; phylum Acidobacteriota; class Terriglobia; order Terriglobales; family Acidobacteriaceae; genus Telmatobacter. Next base: position 32,620 of record CAWAEU010000014.1, read on the forward strand.
GGCTTCAGGGTTTGGAACTATCGAACTCGATGGCGGGTCGGTGAAGGTGACGATGATTGAAGGCGAGTTGCCAATTGAGAAGCTGGCGCTGACCGTTGGAGGGGAGACCAAAGTGCTGGATTGGAAGGTGACTGCGCGGACGAATGCGGCGGTGATGAAATCGGTCTGAATCCTTTCGAGACTACCTTCTAATACCCGGTCATTGATCAGCACCGAACGGTATCAAAGCAACCCCATATTGCGTGGACTTTGACGGGGAGGCAATGGTAATCTTTCGTTCTGATTGTTCGCACGCGAGGCAATCTGGAAATTTGAAAAAGAGTGAGATTCTGCCAGCCCCGGAGGGGTGAGATCCGATGGAGCCCAATCAGATTAGCTCGCCTGTAATGGCTGGCAGCGCTGTTGCGCAGCCGATCGTTTCGCCTCTCACTCGCGCCGCGATCTTCCTGATCGTCACCATCAACCCTGAAGCAGACAATCGCACCACCATTCGGTCGTTTTGCGCAGACCTGGCCAAGCTGGTGCGCGCGGTTGGATTTCGCGATCTTGAGGGTGGACTAACCTGCGTGATGGGGTTTGGGGCCGATGCGTGGGACAGGCTTTTTGGGCAGCCGCGGCCAGCCAACCTGCATGTCTTCAATGAGATACGCGCAGGGGAGCGCCACGCGGTTTCAACGCCGGGCGACCTGATCTTCCATATCCGCGCCAAGCGCATGGATTTGTGTTTCGAGCTGGCGACGCAAATCATGGCGCAAATTGGCGATGCTGTTTCCGTGGCGGACGAGGTGCATGGATTTCGCTACTTCGACGAGCGCGATCTGCTGGGATTTGTGGATGGAACTGAGAATCCGCAAAACCAGGCGGCGATTGAGGCCGCGATTATCGGCGATGAGGATGCGGCGTTCGCACAGGGCAGCTATGTGATTGTGCAGAAATATCTGCACGATCTTGACGGGTGGAATCGATTGCCGACGGAGGTGCAGGAACGGATTATTGGGCGCACCAAATTAGCTGATGTTGAATTGGACGACGCCGTGAAACCAACCTCGGCGCACAACGCTCTGACGACCATCACCGAGGATGGCATAGAGGTGAAGATTCTGCGCGACAATATGCCCTTTGGCAAGGTTGGGACTGCTGAATTCGGCACTTATTTTATTGGCTACAGCCGCAAGCCGCGCAGGATTGAGCAGATGCTTGAGAATATGTTTATCGGCCGGCCGGCAGGCAACTATGACCGGCTGCTTGACTTTAGCCGCGCCGTGACGGGAAATTTATTCTTTGTGCCGACGGCGACATTTTTGGATAACGTAGATGCAGGTCCGCAGGAGATTGCGGCGAATTCCCCGACTAAGACAAATGCCGAACCCGCACCATCTGTTGCACGGGAGAAGGATGGTTCGCTGGGTATCGGTTCACTCAAAGGAGAGATTCAAAGATGAATAATCTGTATCGTGAGCTTGCCCCTATTTCAGATGAAGCGTGGGCGCAGATTGAAGAGGAAGCAACGCGCACACTGAAGCGCCACCTGGCTGGAAGGCGCGTGGTTGATGTGCAGGGACCGGCGGGTACGGGGCTCTCCGCAGTCGGCACCGGGCACCTGAGAAAGATCAAGGCGCAGGCGGACGGCATCCAGAGCAGGCAGCGCGAAGTGAGGGCGATGGTTGAGCTGCGCGTTCCTTTCACGCTGGATCGGCAGGCTATTGACGACGTTGAGCGCGGCTCAAACGACTCAGACTGGCAGGCGGCAAAGGACGCAGCGCGCAAGATGGCTTTTGCCGAGGATGGGGCAATCTTCGAGGGCTATTCCGCGGCCGGAATTGTGGGCATACGGGAGGGAACGAGCAATCCGAAGATGACGCTGCCGGGCGATGTAAGAAAGTATCCGGACACCATTGCCCAGGGGCTGAGCCAATTGCGGCTGGTGGGAGTGAACGGCCCTTATGCGGTGCTGCTGGGCGCAGACGCCTACACTGAGCTGGCTGAGACCAGCGATCAGGGATATCCCGTGTTGGATCATGTGAAGCGGTTGGTTGAAGATAAAATTTACTGGGCGCCGGCAATTCAGGGCGCATTTGTGGTGACCACCCGGGGCGGCGATTTCGATCTGCACATTGGCCAGGACGTCTCCATCGGCTATTTGAATCACACCGATGCTACGGTCGGCCTTTACCTGCAGGAGACGTTTACGTTTCTGCTGTTGACGGATGAGGCAGCCGTCGCGATAGCTCCGCCTGTAAAGTCGAAGCGGAGATAAGGCGCGGACATACGCAGTAGCTATCCAATCCATCCAAACTGATCGGCGGTTAGGCGGCTGTGCTGATGGTTGAGGCCTCCAGAGCGATGGCGCGGGGGAACAGGATGTTGTTCTCCAGATGAATATGCTGGTGCAGGTCCTGCTCAAAATCTTTCAGGCCATCGTAGTAAGCATGGTAGGTGGGGCATGCGCCGACGGGAGTAGTGAAGTGATTGCTCAGGCCGCGAATCTGAGCCAGGAGCGCTCCGGCGGCATCATGTTCGCTGGTCATCATGGCGATGGGATTGGCCACAGTGCCAAAGCATGCATCGGGCTGCGTGGTGCCTGAGGCCAGTGCGGCTTCAAGGCCCGCGATATAGGGAAAGAGTACATTTTCTTCCTTGGCGAGATGATGGGTAAGCTCGTCGTCGAGTTGCGCAATCACTTTTTGGAGTTCGAGCAAATGCGGCTGCGTATCGCCGTGGCGATTGACTACTTTTTGCGCCAGCTCGGCCAGACGGGGCAGTTCCCTTTTCACATAGGCGTGATGGGTGGCGACGATATGGTCAATCAGCCGACGAAGGTGGCTTGCGACCAGTCGACGGGGAGCGGCGCGGCAGTCTTGCGGCTGCTCGAGCGCGGCAAGAACTTCGTCGATGGAAAGATTGTTGGCGTTGCAGGCTTCAGCCAGGGGTTTGCGGCCGCCACAGCAGTAGTCGATGCCGAAGTGCTCAAAGACGCGAATGGACGTTGGTTGCTCAAGAGCGATGTCGCGAACGGTAAGTGTAGAAGCAGTCATGATGGTCTCCTCAAGAATGACTCTAGGAGGGCTGCGGAATAGGTGCAGCGACTTTAGTCACTGGGATTGAATTAAAGCGGATACAGAGTCGATGTACCCATTAGTGTGAGTGCGAGTGTGAATGACCCAACTGTGGCACACTCACACTCACACTTCAACAACATTCATCAGGGTACAGCAACTCTGCGTTTCGCTCTTATGGACTACGCACATTCCGGCTTTGCGCTAGACTCTTTCCATGGACAGGGAACGCATCGACCTAGAAGCCGTACTGGAGAAAACCGCGCTGCTGTCGAGCTTGTCGAGGCGGAGTCCAGTTGCTGGCGGCGCGGACAGTGCGCAAGCACTTTAAAAGTGGCGAGTTGCTGTTCTCAGAGGATGAGCCGTGCCACGGGCTGCACATTATTGCGCAGGGGCAAGGTGCGCATCTTCAAGACGTCGGTGAACGGACGCGAACAGGTGCTGGCGATGAACCATGCGGGCGAGTCGGTGGCGGAGTTGCCGGTGTTTGACGGCGGGCGCTACCCGGCTTCCGCAATGGCGGTTGAGGATACGGAGATTGCGTTTATTTCGCGGCAGGATTTTCATGCATTCTGCATGGAGCATCCCGAGGTTGCGCTGAAGATGCTGGCGGTGGTAGGAGCGCGGCTGCGAAGGCTGGTGGGCATTATCGAGGAGCTGTCTTTCACGCACTATTCGCCAGCGGCTGATTGCGATGCTTTTGCGCTTGGCGAGACCGAGGGAAAACAGAGCGAGCGCGGGATTGAATTTCAATTGCCGGCAAGCCACCAGGAGTTGGCCAGCCAGCTGGGAACTGTTCGCGAATTAGTCTCGCGGAACCTGATGCGGTTGCAAGCCGAGGGATTGCTGGACGTGGATGCGCGGCAGATTGTATTGAAAGATAAGAATGGGCTGAGCGCGCTGCTGACGCGCAGTTCCTAGCAGGTGGTCAATGGCCGTAGCTCGCGGCGTCGGGAACAAGCTGCATATAAATGTCGCGCGGACTTTGGTCTGCCAGTGGCCGGTGGCGCGCGCTGCGCCTATCAATCCAAAGAACACCAGCGCCAGCACTGCGGCGACAAGCTGCGGCTTGAGTGCGCGCTGCCGCCAGCGAGATCGCGATTGCTGTGGGTCGTCTGGCTTCGGGAGTCGTGAAGCCTGCGCGGCGGAAGCGAGAGCTGCAGCGCGTTTTGCGCGGGGCAGACGGCAACGCACTCCATGCAGCCGGTGCACTCGACCGAGCGGATTTGGATCAGGCTGTCGACCGGGAGATGTGATGGGCAGGCCTTGTTGCATTTGCCGCAATCGATGCAGGCTTGCGCGTCGCGGCGGATTTTGACTGGGCTGAGGGCGGAGACGATGCCCATCAGCGCGCCGTACGGGCAGAGAAAGCGGCACCAGAAGTTCTGGATGAAGACGGACAGAACGACGAGTGTTGCCAGATCACGACGATTCCGACGAGCTCCGATATAGCGGAAGAAGTTGAGCATCTTGACGTCTGCCACGATGCCGAAGGGGGACGGCGAGAAAATCGCCGAGATCCTGCGCGGACATGGTGAAGACACGAAGAAGAAGAAGGCGAGAAGAAGGTACTTGAGGCTGCGCAAGGGAAGATCGAGCCAGGTTGGCAAGACGAAGCTGCGGCGAAAGAGCTTGCGGCCCAGCTTCCACAGATACTCAGAGACTGTGCCGACTGGGCAGAGCCAGGAGCAGAACGATTTTTTTACCAGCAGGCTGGAGAGAAGAAAGACGCAAAGAAGAACCATCGCCGAGGGATGGATGGCCGGAATCTGGCGGGTGACGAGAAAATATCGCAGGTTCATGAGGCCGGCGATCGGTAGCCAGCCGTCTACGCCGGCAGGCCGCTCGATATAAAGTGAATTGCCCTGGCTCTCAAAAGATCGGACCCAGAGAAAAAAGTTGATCCCGATGCTAGGTATTGAGCAGAAGGAAGGCGAACTGCACGGCGCGGCGAATCTGTTGCGAGCGGTCGGGCTTGAGACGGCGCACGAGAGGATTCCTCTGCTTTGGCGGAGGGGTTTGGGGCGTTGCAATGCCGGCGGTGGACGCGTAATCAGTCAACGGATCATCCTTTACAACTTACGATAGCCCGCGGAAATTATCCGGAATAGGACTTAAGTCACAGCACTTGGAATGCGAAATATGCGAATGTGACAGGCAGCATGGTTCGCGTTTGCTAAGGCTCGCAGATTCCCCTGGCGGCGATTGAACAGACTTAGGAGATCCGAATGCCGGAACAGGTAATCGTGAGCAGGGCCAGGGAAACTCATCAAGGCGCTTGGTATTTTCCGCGCGAGCATGGGGCGACGGCTATGCTGCTGACACCAATCGTATGCGTCGCAATTCTTGCGCGAGAGTGGCGCTGGTGCGAGCTGGCGACGCTGACAGCAGCGTTTGCGGCGTTGGCTGCTAAAGATCCGATGGTGGTGCTGGCGCGACAACGCTTTGTTTGGAAGCAGAAGCGTCCTGAGACACCGTGCGCGGCGAAGTGGTTTGCCGGTTGGATGGTGATTTTTGTTCTGAGCGGGCTGGTGCTATTGGCTGCGTGGCCTCTTAAAGCGATTGTGGCAATGGGCCTGGGAGTTGGTGTTTTCTCGGCGCTGGCGATTGCTATCAATGTGAGGAACCGTCAGCGCTCGACGCTGTTTCAGATTCCCAGTGCGGCGGCTCTCACATCGAGCTCGCTGGCCATGTGCCTGTCGGCAACCGGCGCCATCGCGCCCTGGTGCTGGTGGTTGTGGCTCCTGATGGCGATGCAGGCCACAGCGGGAATCCTGGTGGTACACGCACGGTTGGACGCGCGCATTGCATTGCGTGGAACTGCGCCGGCGAGCAGCAATTCAGGCGCGCGGCTCAAGTAGCGCTCAGTGTGATTTTCTGTGCTGCTGTGGTTGCCATCATCCTTCGGCAAGGCTGGATCGCTTTGGCCCTGCTGGTGGCTGTGATGGGCTACTGGTACGATCTCCGCGGCCAACGGGATTATGCACGTCTCCAGGCTCCGCTGAAAAAGGTCGGCCAGCGGGCGCTGGCGCTGTCATCCCTGTATGCTTGCCTGCTCATGGTTGGATTTTGGTAGACAGTGCGATGTTCGCAGGGATGGTTGCGAACTGAACGACTCGGTTTTTCAATAAAATTTCTGGATACGGCTGTCATTCGCCTGCCAACTGCTCGAGCAGCGTGTCGAAGTCTTCGAGCTTGGCGTATTCGATGATGACTTTGCCGCGGCCGTTGTGGTCTTCAATGTGGACTTTGAGGCCGAGGGCGCGCTGCAGGCGCTCCTGAACTTCGCGGACGTTGGGGTCGATGGGCGGCTCGGGTTTGGGTTCCTTTTTTGCGGCCTTTTCGGGATGGAGAAGGCCCTGGACATAGGTCTCTGTTTGGCGAACAGAAAGCGAAAGTTCGACGATGCGCTGGGCGGCCTTTTCCATCTCCTCGGCGTGCTCGAAGGCCAGCAGGGTGCGGGCGTGGCCGAAGCTGAGCTCGCCGGACTCGACGCGGGCCTGGACCGTGGCAGGCAAGCGCAGCAGGCGCAGGAAGTTGGCTACCGTGGCGCGATCTTTGCCGGTGCGCGCGGCCATCTGCTCCTGGGTCATGTGGAACTCGCGGGCGAGGCGGTCAAAGGCGCGGGCCTGCTCCATGGGGTTCAGGTCGGCGCGCTGCAGGTTTTCGACGATGGTGATTTCCATCGCCTGCTCGTCGGAGACCTGGCGGAGGATGGCGGGGATGGTGGTCTTGCCGGCAAGCTGCGAGGCGCGCCAGCGGCGCTCGCCGGCGATGAGCTGGAAGCGGCCGTTGGCGAGCGGGCGCACCAGGACCGGCTGAACGACTCCGTTGGCGGCGATGGAGGCGGCCAGCTCGGCCAACTGCTCCTCGTTCACATGGGAGCGGGTCTGGAAGGGATTGCGATCGATCTGATCGAGAGGGATCTCGCGGGGCTTGCCGCCTTCGGTCGTCGGCGGCGAGTGGCGGAGGCGGCGTGGCACGCGCGGCAGAAGGGAGTCAAGGCCCTTGCCCAGGGCGCGGCGTTTGGGGTCGATGGCGGCGGTGGTCATGATTCAAAATCCTCTATTCCGGCAAGTGACTGCCGGAGCTTCAATTTCATATGCCGGTGTTCCGGCGGTGTGCGGTGGCATCGTTTGGCGAGGCGGTCAGTGCAGCTCAGGAGTATGGCCAGAAGGTGACCTTGTGCTGAGCTCCGGTGCTTGGCTGATGCGGCGGCTTTGCGTTCAGTACTGCGCGGGCTTTCGATGTGGTTGCGGGCCAGAAACTCGCCGGTCAGCTCGAAGTAGGCCTCGGTGCCGCGGGAACGGGGGTCGTAGAGGGCGACGGGCTTGCCGTGGCTGGGCGCTTCGGCCAGGCGCACGTTGCGCGGAATCACGGTGCGGTAGAGCCGATCGCTGGAAGTACTCGCGCAGGGTTTCGGTGACCTGCTGGGCGAGGTTGGTGCGGTCGTCGTACATGGTGAGCAGGACGCCTTCGATGGTAACGGTGGGATTGAAGGCGGCGCGGACGCGTTCGAGGGTGGAGATCAGCTCGGAGATGCCTTCGAGGGCGAAGTACTCGGCCTGCATGGGGACGATGAGGGTGTCGGCGGCGGCAAGGACGTTGAGGGTGAGCAGGTCGAGCGCCGGCGGGCAATCGAGGATGACCAGGTCGTAGTTGGCCTGGATGGGTGCAAGGGCGTGGCGCAGGCGGAGAGCGCGATCGGCTGCTGCGGCGAGCTCGATGTTGGCGCCGGTAAGGTTTTTGGATCCGGGCAGAAGGAAGAGCAGATCGATTTCGGTGGGGAGGATGACCTGTTCCGCGGGGGAGTCGCCCACGAGGACGTCGTAGATGGAGTGGCGATTGTCGTCGCGCTGGAAGCCGAGGCCGGAGGAGGCGTTGGCCTGGGGGTCGCAGTCGACCAGGAGGGTCTTGAGGCCTTCGAGAGCGAGGCAGGCGGCGAGGTTGATGGCAGTGGTGGTTTTGCCGACTCCGCCTTTTTGGTTGACGATGCCGAGAATCTTTCCCATGGCAATCCAGAGTAAAGGGAAGGGCGGATTGAGGGTAGGGAGTTGCGCTGTGGAGAACGGGGGGCGACTGTGGAAAGCTATTTTGCTGGAGGGGGGCGAAAAGCGAGCAAATATAAGCAAGGGAAGGGTTTCACAGTAGGGCGGGCGCAGGGGGATTGAGGCATGGAAAAGCGGCGTTGCGGTGGAAAACTGCTGAAATTTGTTATTGGAAGCGATGATTTTGCGAGGGATGTTCCAATTATAGGACTGTGCCATTTTGGGCTGGAGGATTGATGTGTTCCACGTGGAACATTTCCCGTTTTGGGCATGGATCCCGATGTGTTCCACGTGGAACAGGGGCCATTCCTTTGGCTCAAAATTGTGGTATAAAGGTGCGTTTTAGAAAGGTCAAGACTATGCTCATCCTACCGTCATTCTCTAACTCAGATGCTCTGATGCGCAGAAGGGTCATTCAGGGAGGCATTGCGTTTGCTGCTTCGTCGTTGCTGCCGGGGTGCGGTTCTACTTCAAGTTCATCAACGACTCCGCCACCTCCTCCTCCCCCGGCGAATCCAAATCCGCAGCCAACCCCGACTGGACCGGTTACCCAAGCTATTTTGAGCGTAAGTGCGACGTCTGCTGGATCTATCGGTCCCGCCTTCGCGGGGCTCTCGTATGAGAAGGCTTCACTCTACGAACCTCTCTTTACGCCTTCGAATGCGGATCTCATCGGACTGTTCAAGCGCCTGGGTTCGAGCTTGCTGCGTATCGGCGGAAGCTCGGTGGATCAGAATGTTTGGACTCCGAATGGCGCCGGGCAGACTCCGGGGCAGATTGCACCCAACGATGTAGACTCGGTTGCTGCTTTCGTCCAGGCCACTGGCTGGCAATGTCTTTATGGGGTCAACCTGGGCGGAGCTGCCACGGGGGCGACCACACCGGCACTCGCCGCTGAGGAGGTTGCTTATGCAGCGCAGCAGTTTGGTTCGTCGCTGTTTGCTATTGAGATCGGCAATGAGCCTGACCTCTTCCCTGGGACGCACTTCCCCAGCAACTGGACGGTGAATGATTTTATTGCTCTATGGGAGGAGTTTCGCAGCGCGATTGTGGCCGCGACGCCTAATGTGGCCGTCACGGGACCAGGAGACGCTTACGATCTGACGTACACAGGGTTTGTAAATTGGACGATTCCGTTCGGACAGGCCGTTACCAAGAGTGATATCACACGATTGACTCAGCACTACTATCGCGCCAACGGAGAGAAGTCCACTTCGACCTCGGCATACCTGATTACGCCTGACACGAACCTGGTGACCGAACTCTCCATGCTGCTGGCTGGGGCTCAATCCATCGGCGTTCCATTTGCGATGACGGAGTGCAATTCGTATTACAACGGCGGCGCAACTGGGGCCAGCGATACATACGCATCATCACTGTGGGTGATCGACTTTCTCTTCGACTGCGCACTGGGCGGAGCCGTGGGAGCAAACATGATGGGCGGCGGAAACGGGGCTGGCGCTGCCTATACTCCAATCGCAGATAACAACGGCACTGTCGTTGACGTGCGGCCTGAGTACTACGGCATACTTCTTTTCGCGCTCGCCGGCCAGGGAACTTTGTATACGACACAGCTTAATGTTGGAGGGCTCAACGCCACAGCGTACGCAGTGCATGCTTCTTCGGGCGGCCTGAATCTTGTGGTGGTGAACAAGGACTCGACTCAGAATCTCAAGATCACTGCGCAGCTTCCGCAGAGCGCGAGTTCAGCCACGTTGATTGAAATGACGCAGCTTAGTGCAGGAACCTCTGCACCAAGCATTACTGCGACCAGTGGCGTTAGCATTCAAGGCGCGAGCGTGAATCTCAACGGGAGCTTTTCTCCGTCGGATGCTTACATCCTCAGTCCAAGTGGCGACCAACTGCAGTTCTATGTCCCTGCACTCAGCGCGGTATTGATTCAGATTACTTAGGGGCAGGATCGTTTTGGTTGGTGGAGATTTAAGAATTAACTTTTTGACGCTCACCTAGAGCAAGCAGCAGGTCTTCGCCGCCGGGAAGCGGTGTCGGGGTTGGCCAGGTGAAAGAACTTCCGGCCGAGGCCTGAAGGTGGGAGAGTTCGTTGCGGGTGGTCATCAGAGCAATCCAGCCTCCGGGGCGAACTAGCTGCGATGCAGCCTTTACAGCCAGATCCATGCGGTCGACAGCGCGAAGCGTGACGCAATCGAACGGGGTGGTGAGCAATTCAGCCCTTTTTGCATGGACTTTGGCAGTGATATCAAGGCTGCGAATCGCCTCCTGAAGGAAGGCGGCCTTCTTGCCTTGTGATTCTGCAAGGGTTACGGTGATCTCGGGACGGCAGAGGGCAATGGGGATTCCGGGGAAGCCGGCACCGGAACCGAAGTCAAGCAGCGTTGTGATGTCAGTTGGAAGCACTCGTGCGCAGGCGATGGACTCGACAAAGTGGCGGGAGAGGATGCCGTCCTGGTCGCGAATGGCGGTGAGATTGATGTGGGCGTTCCAGCGAAGAATAAGCGAAAGATAAGTCTCGAATCGGCTGGTTAGTTCTAGGGTGAGTGGGTCGTAGCCTGCCTGGATCAGGAGGGAGTTGAGACGCTCGCCTGCCGCGTTTGCATCTTCGCCCATCGATTCGCTCACCCCTGAGTTGCCCCGTCTTCATTCCGAAGTGGTTTCCATGTTTCCGCAGCATCGACGAAGGCTGCAAAGATAGCGCGGGAAAATTCGCTCTGGTTGTAGGTCCGCTCGGGATGCCATTGCACGGCGAGGACGAATTGATTGGGCGAGTCCAGCTCAACAGCCTCAATCACTCCATCTTGTGGAGAGAGAGCGGTGACCAGTAGATTATCGCCGACGTTGCGGATGGCTTGATGGTGACTGGAGTTGACCTGGGGTTCGGCGGGATCACCGGCCGGAACAAGGCGCGCCAGTTTCGACCCCTGTACAATCCGAACGGGGTGCGCCTGGACCACTTCGCGGCCGGGACGATGATTGACCGGCGTCTTGAGGTCCTGAACCAGCGAGCCGTTGCGCCAGACATTCAGAGTTTGCGTGCCTGCGCAGATAGCGAGGATGGGCTTGCGGAGGTTGAAGGCATCCTGCAAGAGCAACTCATCGACGGCGGTGCGAGCCGGGTCGGGCTGGGCGCACTCGGGAATGGGTGCTTCTCCATATCGCTGAGGGTCAACGTCGTAGGGGCTGCCGGGAAGCAGTATTCCCTTAACGTCTGCCAACAACTTCGCCACTTTCTCCTGCGGCTCGTTGAGCGGAACGACTATCGCCGTAGCACCCGCAGCTTGCAATGCTTTTACATACTGCGGCAAAGATCGCTGGTTGTAATCTGGATTGCTGCCGGTGGGTTCGGGAATGGCGATATGGACGGGCATGGAAGCACCAGTGTATCGCGATCTCCCAGGTGCCTCCGCCGCGGCGGACGAGGCACCTGGGGCACCCATCATTATTCACCTATCTTTGATTACGCCGAGGAATCAAACTCCAGCGCGAAGTGTATTTTCTTCTACCGTGTTGCTGTCTTCCATGCTCTGCGGATGCATGAGGTTGTGGATGGCGTCGCGTAGTTGCGCGGTGAGGGCTTCGGTTTGGCGCGGGGACATTCCTTTGGTCTCGATCGGCTCACCTACAGAGAGGGTTAGATCTCCAGGATAAAAATGGTGAGTGTGAATCGGCAGCAAATCAAAGACGCCGCTGAGCGCGATGGGCACCAGCGGCACCTGGGCGCGGATGGCCAGGTAGGCAGCTCCGGAGAGGAATGGCTTCAACTCACCATCGGTGGTGCGCCCTCCCTCAGGAAATACGAACAGAGGCATGCCGGAGCGCAGGGCCTTGACGCCTACACCCAGGCTGGAGAGCGTGGCGTGAGGGTTGGCGGTGTTGATGGGAATTTGGCCGGAACGATCAAGGTACCAACCGATGAAGGCGATAGGCCACAGTTCCTTTTTGGCGAGGATGCGGAATTGGAAGGGCAGGCCGGCAAAGATGACCGGTGTATCCATGTAGGAGGTATGGTTCGATGCGTAAACAGCTACCGGGTACTTGCGCAGGTTCTCCGCTCCGCGGACGATGAGCTTCGACCCTGAGCACCATACGCAAAGGCTCGCCCATTTTTGCGCGATGCGATGTTGCGCACTTCCACTTTTATCCACGAGCGAGATGAGGAGTGAGAGCGAAGCACAAAAGGCCGTGATCACGGTCATAAGCGGAGTCTGGATCATGTTGGTGCGCCAGCGATAGAACCTGGGCAACGGATTTGGCCGGCGGCTCATCGCGGTTCACCTTTCCCGGCAAGCAGCAGGGATCGCGCCTCTCCGACAAGGAAGACCGAACCGGAGATGACGATCAGACTGGCGGGTTGGGCGAGTTCGAGAGCCTGGCTGACCGACTCGGCTGCGACGGCTGGAGTACCCAAGGCTTCGGCTGCGGCCATGAGATCGCGTTGATCGGTGGCGCGGGCGCTGTGGATGGGCGCGAAGATTACCCGTTCAAAAAGCGGAAAGAGGATTTGCGACATCTCCGTGATGGGCTTATCGCGAAGGCAGGCGAAGATGAGGGTGCGCGGACTGTGAGCTGCCTAGCGGCGGGCAAGATTGGGTTCAGGCCGGCGCGCAGGGCCCAGGCGCCAGCGGGATTATGCGCCACGTCCAGAATCCATTCCACGCCATCTTTTTGGAAGCGCTCGAGACGGCCTGGCCAACGCGTGTCGTGAATGCCCCTGGCGATGGTGGCGGGCGTGATGGAAAGTTGGGCTTGCCGGCTAATTCAACGGCGGCGGCAATGGCTAATGCCAGGTTGCGATGCTGATGGGCGCCGGTAAGCGGGGAATCAACCTGAATGGTCTCGCCGAGAGCCTGGATGGAATAGGGAGCAGAGGCGCCGGCGCCGATGGGCGGCATATAGGGCGCGGCACTGACCGCATGCACATCGAGGCTGGTTGCGATTTCGCCGAGAACCTGGTTGGCTTCAGGGTGCTGGGGCAGGGTAATCAGCTTTCCGCCGGAGCGTAGGATGCCGGCTTTTTCGCGCGTGATGGCGGCGATGGTCGAACCCAGCCACTCGGTGTGGTCAAGTGAAATATCGGTGATCACGGAGAGCAGCGGATCGACGACGTTGGTTGCGTCAAGACGGCCACCCATGCCCACTTCGAGTACCGCAATCTCCGCGCCGTGTTCGGCAAAGTACAAAAATGCCTGCGCCGTGAGGATCTCAAAGTAGCTGGGTAGTTGGTGCAGGCGGCCATCGAGCACCAGTTGCTGGGCAGTGTCGTGGACGCGAAAGTAAAGGGCGGCGAAGGCATCGTCGCCGATCTCGACGCGGTCAAGGCGGATGCGCTCATTGGCGCGCTCAAGATGGGGCGAGGTATAGAGGCCGGTGCGCACTCCGGAGGCGGTAAGTATGGAGGCCAGTGTGGAGGCCGTCGAGCCTTTGCCGTTGGTTCCGGCGATTAGAACTGATTGGAAGCGGTGGTGCGGATTGCCTAAAGCATCGAGCAGAATGCGAATCTCGTCGAGCGAGAATTTACGCCGGGTCTTGCCGGAGCTGGTGTAGAGCTCAGGCACCATTGCGTTCAGTTGATCGATGGCCGCGGCGTATGACATGGAAAGTTCAGTATAAGTGGTCAGGGAAAAGGGAACAGGAAGTTGCTAAACCCTACCAAATCGCATGATGGCCGCAAGGGGACCGTGCGCTGATCCACGCCGATACCGAGCTGGGGGCGAAAGACCTGCTCAACAACCGCATGGCCTACGTTGCCGTTTCGCGCGGCGCATACGACGCGCAAATCTTTACCAACGACCGTGAGAAGCTGGGAACAGCGCTGGGGCATGATGTTTCGCACAGCAGCGCCTATGCGCCGGAGATAAAGCCAGAACAGAAGCAGGCAGTCACGCAGCAGCGGGAGATCGCGCCGAAGCAGGAGCAGCGCTTCGATATTGGCTTGGGCCTCTAGTCAAAAAAGTTGGGGCTTAAAACCCTTGGGTACAGTTTTTTCCCGTTTAGTGAGCGGACCTTAATCCCTGCATTGTAGCCTGTGCGCTCATGTGCTGGCGCAAGACGGTTTGGGAATACAAGAGAGACGCCCAAACCAGGCGGTGAACGGTATTTGCTTTATCCAAATACTGCAAATTCGCGGCGCACATCGCATTGAAAATCACCTTCGCGGCGTCACGGTCACTTTCGTTGAAACCCTTCTCCAGTTCTTGCCTCGCCTCTCCTAACTTTCCTACCGCATCGTACGACGGTCCCATTGATTCGGTCATTTGAGTGCCATCCTTTCAGGTGAGTGTAAGTCCAGACCAGCGGAATTTTATCCAAGAGTGAGCTCGTGGCCTTTAGTGGCTGCTCTAAGCTATCGGCAGGCCCCGCCGCCTCTGCTCGGCCCTTGTAGGTAAAATACGAATTTCCTGTGGGAGTGTCAAATCGTAGTTTGAGTTATCCTGCGCTTTTTGAACAAGATGCGCAGGATAATAGCCACTCAATTGCTTCAATTAGGGGTTGTTAGCACGAATCTGAGAAATTTCCAACAGTTGGCATGAAAACTTGGAAAAGCAGCGCAATTCCAAGAAACACCGCCGATAAAAGCTAGTCACTTCACCTGATTTTCCTTTCGGGCATGAGAAGTGTTTTAGTGAGCTGACCCCTCTAACTTCTTCAAGTCATCGCATGAATGCTTCTCCCCTAAGGAACAAGCCTTGCGGTAAAACTGCCTCGCCTTCTCAGTATCCTTGGTGACTCCGTCAATACCGTACTCGTACTCGGTTGCTACAAAGCCGCAAAGAAAGGATCTACCTGCGTTACAGTCCTTGGAATCAATTGATAATCCCCTTGCATAGAATTCTCTAGCTCTGGAATCATCTTCCTGAACGAACTTTCCATCATAATACATATTGGCAGCACCAGAGCAGCCCAGGGAGTCTCCCGCGTCGCAGGCCCTTATGTAGTAGGCAGCAGCGCGGGAGTAATCCTGTCCCACCTCATCTCCCTCAAAGTACATCTGGCCAAGACTGTTGCAGCTTTCGGCATAGCCCGCATCGCAGGCCTTGGAGAGGAGCATAGCAGCGCGCAAAAAATCCTTCGGAACGCCAAGTTCAGGACCGACCAAGTACATTATTCCAAGGCTATTGCACGTTTCTGCGTCGCCACGCGTACAGGCCAGATTGCGGAGTATGCCACCTAAATCATAGTGTTTTGCTTTATCGAATTCATCGGCGCGTTTGGCAATCGACGATGCTGGCAAGCCGAGAGCGAGACTTGCGATAACAATTGTCAATGCCATCATAGCCACCACAGCGGCGACGCCAAAGCTCGTACCAAAGATCATGGGCCGTTTCCAGTCGATAGGCATGGGTGAAATTGTAATCTATGAAGGGGTATTGTACATGTGCTTCCAATGGCCAGACCCGATCAGTTTCGTTGCCGACGTGATTGCGATTGTCGGCATACCCACGCTCGTTGTCTCAACGGCAAAACTCTACAAGGACACGAAGAAGGCACGTGAACCACAAAACGTCAGCCATGGATGCCTGGAATTCTACGATGTTGACGAAAAGGTGGGGATCAATCTGGTTCCTTTGACAGAGGTTACCGCGATTCCCAAGGCGGGCGACAATGTCCTCCTTCCTGGCGAGTACCACGATCAAAAATTTGTGGGAAGCGGCAATTATAAGGTTATCGATGTGGAGTTTGCCTATCTCGCAGCGCCCGATGAGGTTAATCAACCCTGCCCCGCACTTCCGTCGAAGATAATAGTCAGGGTTCGTAATAGGCTGGGTGAGTAGTCTGGGCTAAGGGGTGAGCCCCCGCGCTGGCAGGACGTGTCCCACAAAGGGTAAGTTTTGACCCACGACCGCCACCCCTTGTTTCCAAGGGTTTGCATGGGTCAAATGTCAAGGCATAATTAACCCATGAAATACGGCTAGACCCGCGTTCGCAGCAGCAGTTGCAACGCGCGGCGGGCGTTTTGCAGGCAGGCACGCGCTTCATCTTCAGAGAGCAAACCCTGATGCACGGCTTTTTTGCCGGTGTCGTTTACCTGGTTGGCTACGGGGATAAAGTCAGCGTCAATGCCTGAGAGAAGCAGATTGTTGTTGACTTCGTGGAGCAGGTTGCCGAGAGTGGCGGCGTTGCGATAGCGGGTGCGGACCAGGCGGGTGAGCGGGGCGGGCAGGGTTTGCTTGATGGCTTCTTCAAGCACGGAACGGCACATGACGGCGCAGGCGGTGAAGAGGCCGTAGAAATAGCAACGGGTGGCTTCATCGAGATAGCGGTCGGCTTCGTCTGAGCTGGGCGATGCCACGACACACTCGCGCAGGTGGGTGGCGCGGAAGACGGCCGGCTCGACCAACTCCAGCAGCTCCATGGCGAAGGCGGCACGCAGCAGATCGTTTTGCTGGCCGTCGAGGGCGCGCTGGATCTCCTGCCAGGCTGGCGCGGCCTCACCGCTGCCGGCTTGCTGCAGGCGGGTAAGAGAGGTGAGCCGCTGCCGGGCATGCTGAATAAAGCCCTGTTGCATCTCCTGCGCAAGCATCCGCCAACCGGCCACAAAGGCCGCGGGGTCCTGACCGTAGCGAGCCCAAAGCTCGTCGTAAACAATATCTGGCAGAATCTCACGCAACTGTTCAAAACGCCCGGTTCTTGCGAGCTCAGAGATTGCTTCGCAAAAATCCCGTCCCGGCGCACCCTCCGCGGACATATGCAGAAGCTGGTCTTCAAGGCAGCCAACGTCGATGGTCATTGACCAAAGTTCCTTCCTCAATTTGAGTGTAGGAGCCGAAACCGCGCCTGGATGCTGGAGCAAAAAGTATTGGTGTGTGTTCGGTGCTGGAATGGGAAGAATTTATTCCGCTCTGATGGGCGGAAATTTGCTTCTTTGGCGATTGTCATATTTTCCGCTAGTCAATAGTGGGTGAGTTTGGAAAACATTCCCTCAGAGGCTAAAGCCCACATCAATTAGTTCGATTTATGTACGGGCTTAAGCCCGTACCCTTCAAATTATCCACTACTGTTAGTTCAACTCGCTTGATGCATGAAGAATAGCCTTTTGTGGAAGACCAGCCTCCGGCAAACCCTATTCCCTAGCGGCTTTGGATGCGCTACTCACACAGATATTCTGCTTTGCACAGGCGTTTTTTGCGTGCCTGTGGGAGTGGTGGGAAACAGGGGTCTCGCTGACCCGCTTCGAACTTGATTTCCAAGGCTCCTCATTTGCACAGCTGAGATTTAGAAAATCATCCACCCTCTCAAGTGCCCGGCACACAATCATTTCGGAGGATTATCCACTTTTCCTGCGTGAACTACGGTTACTACTGTCTTTTCTTTATATCCTTTATCCTTTTCCTCACTACCCGTCGCACGGAACGGACGACTCGCCGGAAAGCTGGTGGGGGTGGTGAGGAGAAGAGTTGGGGTGGTGGTTTAGCGGGCCGACAGGTGAAGGTACGCGGTATCCAGAAAAGCACCCTGTTTTCCACGAGCAAGGCGAGGAATAGATGAATACAATAAGAATAAGAAAAGGCAGCCACTTTCGCGGGGCCGCAATGTGTTGTAGAGTGTGGCCAGTACAGGAATTTGGCTACGGAGTGAGGGTGGGGCTATGCCGAGCGTGGAAACCGAAGTGGAGAAGCCGGTCACGAAGGAGGCAGCGATGGAGATAACCGTAAGCCGCCAGGACCTGGTGAAGGAACTCACTGCGACACAAAGCGTGGTTGAGCGCAAGACCACCATTCCAATTCTGTCGAATTTTCTTATCGAGGCGGAAGGTGAGCGGTTGAATATAACCGCGACCGATCTCGACCAGGCGATACGCACCAGCGCCAAGGTGAAGGTGAAGAAGCCCGGCGCGTGCACTATCCCAGCGCGGAAGCTTTACGATTACATCAAGCTGCTGCCCGAGGGCGACATCTCAATCAAGCTGCTTGAGAACCACTGGGTGCAGATTCGCTCAGGGCGCTCGAATACCAAGATGGTGGGGATGGCGCGGGCCAACTATCCGCAGGTGCCTGAGTTCCCTGCCGTGACGGCGACGAGTATCTCGCTGGTTGCGCTGAAGACGCTGATCGCGCGCACCATCTTTGCCATTTCAAACGAAGAGTCACGCTATACACTGAATGGCGCGCTTCTGGTGATCAAGGCGGAATCGCTTGCCATGGTGGCAACGGACGGCCACCGGCTCTCATATGTCGAAAAACCCAACGAGGTTCTTGAAGGCATCAGCGGCGAGAAGCGGGTGCTTATTCCGCGCAAGGCTTTGCAGGAACTGATGCAGTTGCTGTCGTCCTCCGACGCGGAAAAGGTGGAGTTTGCCGACGATGAGCATACGCTGTTTTTCCGCGTGGGCCATCGGACGCTGAGCACGCGCAGGCTCACCGGGCAGTTCCCGAACTTTGAGGCGGTGATGCCGCGCGACAACACGAAGTTTGCCGTGGTGCGGTCGAGCGAGCTGTCAGCGGCGATTGAGCGCGTGGCGCAGTTTGCCGACGAGCGCTCGGGCGCCATAAGGATGCGCCTCGAAGGCAACGAGCTGAAGATCAGCGCCAACTCGGCGGAGTCTGGCGAAAGCGAAGACACCATCGATACGCCCTACTCGGGCGACCCGATCGTGGTGGGCTTCAACTCCGGCTACATTCTTGATTTCCTGAAGGCTCTGAGCAACGAGGGCGAGGTTCGGCTGGAGTTCAAGGACTCGCAGTCGGCGGGGCAAATGCGGCCTGAAGATCCTGAGGCGGAGTACAAGTACCGGTATGTGCTGATGCCGATGCGGATTTGAAGCAGCCAGGTCAACGCCTCATTCACGCGCGTTAAGAGATGCAAGTAACGGCCCGGCAGAGATGCCGGGCCGTTACTTTTCGTGCCTATCTTCAACAGTGCGGTGTGGAGTGTCCCGGATTAGACATCCACTATGCAGTGCCGGTTAACAGAATTAAACGGTAACTACAGGTTCTCATTTAGATTGCAAATAAAGTAAATTACGGATTTTCGCAAGCCGGAATATGTAGCGATAGTTTACTGAAAATGTAACGCGTTACAGCAAAATGTAACCTTGACACTTGTATTGATTGCGCTCACAATGCAGAATCAAAAGTTCTTGAAGAGCAAATCAACTATCCCCATCGGCACAGTCATTAAGGAGGCTACCCCGTATGAGAAACTCATTTTTCAAAGTTTCTGTAGTATTGGCGCTTGCCCTCACCGTACAGGTCAGGCTGACGGCGCAGGCTGCGGCATCGATAACCGGAGTGGTGACTGACCCGAAAGGCGCCGTGATCCCGGGCGTCCACGTGATCCTGGAGAATACCCTGACCGGCGCCAAGTATACGACCGATTGCAATGGGGTAGGCTCGTACACGATCAATGAAGTCAAACCGGGGCCTGGCTATCAAATCACATTCAAGCATGACGGCTTTAGCCCCGTGACCATCTCTGGGATGTACATGAACGTGGACTCCACGCGCACACAGAATGCGCGGATGAGTGTTGGGAGTAATTCGCAGACGATTCAGGTGTCGGCGGCCAACGAGGACATGACGCTGGACACGACCGATGCGACGGTTGGCAACAATTTTCAAGTCCAGATGCTGAACGATTTGCCGGTTGAGAATCGAGACAGTCCTTCAGCGCTGTTCTACCAGCAGCCGGGAGTGACGCTGGATGGATCGGTCACCGGCTCGCGCACCGATCAGACGAATGTAACGGTCGATGGCCTTGAAGTGAACGATGAAGCCACAGGAACTTTCGGCTATATTGTGGGCGCAGCGCCAGTGGACTCAGTGCAGGAGTTTCGTGGGGTTGTCGGCGAGCCACTTTCCAGCGGCGGCATGGGCGGCGGCGGCCAATTCGATTTGATAACGCGCAGCGGCACCAACACATTCCACGGCTCAATTAACGAGTACCATCGTGACACCGACCTTGAAGCCAACGACTGGTTTAACAATAACGCAGGTGTGGGACGGCCTCCACTGGTGCGCAATCAGTTCGGCGGCAACATTGGTGGACCGGTCCTGAAGAACAGGGCATTCTTTTTCTTCGACTATAACGGCCGGCGCGATGCACGGAGCGCCCTTGTCGATCAAACGGTACCGCTGGGCGATGTACCTGGCGCCACGGTGGGCTATGAGGGATCTTCGGGATACCGGGATGGATACGTATCGTATATCAATTCCTCAGACGACGTCGAAACTATGCCTCCAACGGGGGCTAACAGCGTAGCTTATTACGATCCCTTGTCAATCGGCTGGGATACGACCGAACTCACACTCTTCCAGAGCCGTTTTCCGATAGCAAATGACCTGACCGGCGACGTCGGCGATTCGGTTAATACGGCAGGCTTCCGATTCAATGCGCCCAATCCTTATACGGAGGACAATTTCGTCCAACGGGTCGATTACAACATAAACGATAAAATGAAGATCTTCGGGAAAGGCTCGTTTATCAAAATCGGTGCATTGGAAGCAGCGAAGCAATTCCCTTCTGATCCGACATTTGAATACCCGTTTTATGACCGGAGCTATACCTGGGTGGTGGGTCATAACTGGCAAATCAGCAATAGAATGCTTAACCAGGCCTACTACGGCGAAACCTACGAGGACTTCAATTTTGACATCAGCTACAACCCGTATGGGAATAACCAATACAGTTTTGCAGGATTGAGCGGTCCTTATGGCGGCGGCAACAATTCCCAGTCGCGAACGTATCCGATTCCGACCATACGCGACGATTTGAGTTGGCAAAGGGGCAGGCATAGCTTCACGTTCGGCGGTACATTCAAGTGGGAAACTCCGCAGGATTTTGCGGCTGAGAATTACAATTTCCCGAGTGTGGGCGTTACCGGCAACACCTATTTCACAGCACTCGCGCCCAACCTGCGGCCTCCGGACATCAGCAGCGATCCCTACGCCACCACAATTTACGACTATCAATATTCGACTGCACTTGGAGCCTTTGCCGATACCAGCACAAACTTCAACTACAACAACAAGGGCGCTGTGCAACCAACCGCCTCAGGCCTCTCACTTACTTACCGCTACTATGAGACCGAACTTTATTACGGCGATACCTGGAAGGTGACGCCGGAGCTGACACTCTCATACGGATTGCGGTATGAGAACTACACGGTGCCCTATGAGAAGCATGGAGATCAAGCCTCGGCGCAGTTGATGTATGCAAACGGGAGTGTTACGCCTTTCAGCTTTGATCAATATTGGGCCGATCGCCAGGAGCAGAGCCTGTCGGGCATCACCTCTTACGGTGTGATTCCGTTCATCCAGTACATTTACGGCGGCAAGGCTAATAATGCACCGGGCTACTATAACCCGAACAACAGATTGTTCGCTCCACGGTTCGCTTTCGCATACAACCCCAACTTCGACAAGAAAACCGTGATCAGCGGCGGGGCAGGCGTCATCTACGATCACACCATCATCAACGCCCTGCAGTTCCAACAGCTGCAGAGCTCCTATTTGTTTGAGGCGAACAACAGCTATTTGTATGGGACTCCCGGTGATCCAACCGCAACGCTCTCGACGTTAGATCCCGGGACGGGTGGGACACAGAGATTTGCCGGCATCAGCTCACCGCCGGATTTGCCGGATGCACCTGATGTTACAACGCCTTATCTGCCGTATATCTACGATGGATATTATCCTTACGGCCTGCAATACGGAGAGTTCAATATTCTGATTAACCCGCAGTTGAAAAACCCATATAGCATCGAGTTCAATTTCGGGGTTCAGCATGAATTTCCGCAAGGCTACATATTGAAGGCGACTTATATGGGCAGGCTGGGCAGGCGGTTGCTTGCGGAGGCGGATGCCAGCCAGCTTATCGATTTTCCGGATATCAGCGGACTGTCGACCCAGTCGATGTCTGGCGCGATGGCGGGGATGACCACACAGCTAAGAGCCAACGTGGGTCTGGGTGCTCTGGGAGCGATCAATGCTCTAAGTCCGCAGCCATGGTTTGAAGATATGTTTCCCGGATATGTCGCCGCGTTTAACACGGCAAATGGAACGAGCCTCACAAATAACACCCAGGCGGTAGCTTACTCGGCATATCCATATCCCCAACGGGGCGATTTTTCCGATACCATCCAAAGCCTCGCGGTGCAAGGTGAGCTGCCCCCAAACGTAGGCATGGATTCCCAGTTCTCAAGTAACGCAGTATGGACAAACAAGGGATCTTCCAACTACCACGCTTTGCTGTTGACGCTGCATAAGAATGCGGGCTACGGCTTGCAGTTCGACCTGAACTACACCTGGGCGCATTCAATCGACAACGTCTCGGCTGTGGCCAACTTTATTGCCAGTAGTGAGGGTTTTGGCTATATCTGCGATGTGAACCGGCCTCGCGAATGCCGCGGCAACTCTGATTTCGACGTGACCAATTACCTGAACGGCAACTTCATTTATGAACTGCCATTTGGCCGGGGCAAGAGCATTGCCACAATGGCGCCGTTCTGGCTCGATGAGGCAATTGGCGGCTGGGAGCTCAGCGGTCTGCCAGGCTGGCATACAGGGGAAGCTTACAACTCGATATCCAATGCGTATGTCGCCGGCTTTGCCAACAATGCGCCGGCAACTTTGATTGGACCGATCGGCCTACTGAAGACAAAGATAAACGGTGGAGGAGGAGCATCACTGAATGCCTTCGCGGATCCGACAGGCGCGCTTGGCGCGCTCACCGGTCCCACGGGATTTGACATAGGCACGCGCAACAACCTGCGCGGACCCGGGTATTTTAATCTGAATTTAGGGCTCGGGAAGACCTTCGCGATATATCAGGATAAGGTTAACCTGAAGTTCCGTTGCGATGCCTTCAACGCATTCAACCATCCAAACTTCAACCCGCCTCTTGTGGACATAACTCAGGCAGCCGGTATTCCGTTCGGGACAATTTCAAGTATGTACATTCCTCCGGATTCCGATTTAGGAGTACGCGTGCTGCAGCTTTCGCTGCGGCTGGGGTTCTAGGAGTTATCAGCTTGTAGCGAGTTGGCGACGGCCCGGCAGTGATGCCGGGCCGTCGTGTTTGTTGGTTTGAAGATGGAGCTTCTAATGCAGATTACGCGACTGCCGGGGTTTTGAGGAACTCTAGTGCGCGGTTCAGATACGATTTGAGATCGCGGCGCTGGACTACGGCGTCGAGGAAGCCCTTTTCTAAAAGAAATTCGGAGCGCTGGAAGCCTTCAGGGAGTTTTTGGCGGATGGTCTGCTCGATGACGCGGGGGCCGGCGAATCCGATCAGTGCGCCTGGTTCGGCGATGTTCAGGTCGCCGAGCATGGCAAAGCTGGCGGTGACGCCGCCGGTGGTGGGATCGGTGAGCACGCAGATGTAAGGAACCTTGGCGTCGTCTAACTGGGCCAGAGCGGTGGAGATTTTGGCCATCTGCATAAGGCTGACTACGCCCTCCATCATGCGCGCACCACCGGATGCGGCGACGACGATGAGCGGTTTGCTTTCCAACCGGGCGCGGTCCACGGCGCGGGCGATGGTTTCGCCCACCACAGCGCCCATTGAGCCGCCGATGAAGCCGTACTCCATGGCGCTGAGGACAACCTGGTGGGGGCCGAGCTTTCCAACTGCATTGAGGATGGCGTCGTTGAGGCCGGTTGCCTCCTGTGCGGCGCGCAGACGCTTCTTGTAGGACTTCACATCGGTAAAATTGAGCGGGTCAGTGGAGCGCAGGCCGGCGTCTACCAGTTCATAGCCGGGTTCGAGCAGCATTTCAATGCGACGGCGAGCGCTGATTTTGAAGTGGTGCTGACACTTGGGGCAGACGTTGAGGTTGGCTTCGAGTTCTGGCTTATAGAGAACGGCGCGACAACCCAGACACTTGATCCACAGGCCTTCAGTGCGCACGGTCTTGCCGGCTGCGTCGACGGATTCGGGAGCCGGGCCGCCCACAGCAGGGTAGTCGCCATTTTCACGCTTGAACCAGGACATGCAACCTCGCAAATGCAGCAAACAGTAGACAGTTGACAGATAACAGTTAAAAGCTCGCTGCGCGCATTGGCGAACTGTTTGCTGTCAACTGTCTGCTGTTAGCTGCCTCTTCAGTATTCTATTCCGCGCTGGGCCAAAATGCCTTTTTGGTAGGCGTGTTTTAACTCACGCATCTCGGTAACGGTATCTGCCAGCTCGATGAGCAGAGGGTGGGCGTTGCGCCCGGTGAGGACAACATGCACCATCTCCGGACGGTTGCGCAGGGCTTCGGCAACTACAGCGGGGTCCAGCATCTTGTAGCTGATGGCGTAGTTGATCTCATCCAGTATGACCATATCCCATTCGCCTGAGTAGATGGCCTCTCGGGCTTCGGACCAGGCCTCTTCGACCAGGCGGACGTCTTCAGGGTCGGTCTCCGCTCCGCCTACTTTTACAAAGCCACGGCCCATCTGTTTGAGGACGAAGTTGGAGCCGAAGGCTTTGACCGCATCCAGCTCGCCATAGTGCCAGGAGCCCTTGATGAACTGGAGCATGAGTACTCGCATGCCGTTGCCGACGGCGCGCAGTGCCGTGCCCATGGCGGCGGTGGTCTTGCCTTTGCCGGGGCCGGTGTTGATCAGGATCAGTCCTCGCCGGGAATTAGTCATGACAGTTAACAGCTAACAGCTTACAGTTCACGGCGGGCCGGTTGAGCTGACAACTGTAAGCTGTTTGCTGTTCACTGTCCACTATTTAGTGACCTGCGTGATAGGGGTGGCCAGTGAGAATTGTAAATGCGCGGTAGAGTTGTTCAGCGACGACGACTCGGGCGAGCGAGTGGGCCATGGTCATGGGACCGAGAGAGAGCAGCATGTGAGCCTGCTCGCGTGCGGCCTGGGACCATCCGTTGGCTGGACCAATGGCGAAGACGATATGCTGTGCGCCCTGGTCGCGGCGCTCACCCAGCCAGGCTGCGAATGCCTCTGAGGTCATTTGCCGGCCGCGGCTGTCGAGCAGAACAGCCAGTGCGGGAGTGCGGCCCTGCTGGCGCGCGAGCCACTCGAGCAGGTCCTGCTCGGTGCGAAATGATTGTGACTGGCAGCGAGCGAAGACGGAACAGCGTTCGAGATAGAGCTGGGTTAGCGAGTCAAATCCGTCTTTGGATTTGGTGGGAGATTTGGCAGGGGATTTGTTTGATGAACCGGGCCGGACGCCGATCTGGGCCAGAGTAAGCTGCATGGGGAGGAGGATACCTTAACGGGGTGAAATCAGGATGTGCGGGGTTAATTTGGGGCTAACCAAAAACGGGAAGGGGGTGTCCATTTTTAGGATATGGGGGGAAATTTCTCCTGATTTTCATATTATGTACAATTTTAGGCATCCTATTACGTTTTCATAACTCTTTTATTATCAGCAATAAACAAATTGTTTATTGCATATGTCGAGATTGGCATTCTTCATGCATTCACTATATGGAATGTGGCATCCCAGCCGCTGGCGTAGGACTCACCGAGCCGGCAAATTGCATTAAGCACACAAATCAAGACCTTTAGGAGATATGGAACTATGAAGAGCGTAACGAAACTCCTCTCTTTTATGTTGGCATTGCTCGTTTTGACATCTCTGCCGGCTTGCTTCGGACAAGACGTCTCCGGCATGACAGGTGAGGTGACCGACAAGTCCGGTGCGGCAATACCGGGCGTCGCCGTTACACTCAGGAACCCGGGTACCGGTTTCAAGCTGACCGAGTACACGAATTCAATTGGTTTCTATCGCTTTTCGCAGATTCCTCCGGGACAGGGATACGAGGCTACCTATACGGTGAAGGGGTTCAACCCGACCGATATCAAAAATATTTACCTTACCATTTCATCGGTTCGCACCCAGGATGTAGTTCTGAGTGTCGGCGCGCATGCTGAAACAGTTCAGGTGACCGCCTCAGCCTCAGAAGTCACCATCAATACAACGGATGCGACGATCGGCAACACCTTCGACGTGGATCAGCTGAACAGCCTTCCCGTGGAACAAAGAATGGATCCGACCGCACTGTTCACAATGCAACCTGGAGTAACCGATACGGCTTCGGTAACGGGTGCGCGCGTCGATCAAAATAACATCACGGTGGATGGCCTGGACGTGAACGATTTCGCCACCGGCGGAGCAATGCAGAGCAATTCAGGCTCCGGAATCTCCTCAACATTTATCATTGTTGGACACGCGCCGATCGATTCGGTGGAAGAGTTTCATGCGACGGTGGGCGGCAATGAGGCGGATACAGGCCCCGCCAGCGGCGGCCAGTTCGCACTGGTGACGAAGTCGGGCACCAATAAATTCCACGGCAACGTGAATGAGTATCATCGCGACCCGGACCTGGTGGCTGACAGCTGGTTCAACAAGAATTCAACACCCATCGTTCCCCGCAACCATCTGATCCAGAATCAGTTTGGCGGCAACTTTGGCGGACCGCTCATCAAGGACAAGCTGTTCTTCTTCTTTGACTACAACAACTCCAAAATCATCAGCCAGATTGACACGCAGAGAACAGTACCCCTGGATACATTCCGTGCCGACTACCCTGGTGGCGCCGAGCTCGGTTATATCAATAGCGGTGGAACAACCTCCTACCTGTCACCTGCCGAGGTTGCAGGTCTTGACCCATCAGGGTTTGGTGAAAGTGCATCCTGGGTCAACAATGGCGGCACTTGCCCCCCGACGGTAACAATGTCAATGAGTTATTCCTGCCGCTTCCCTCACTCCAACAATACGGAGACCGGAGATCAGGTCAACTCAAGCGGACTGCTCTTCAATGCCCCGAACGATGATTACGAAACGAATTATGTCGGCAGGGGTGATTACAACCTGAACCAGAATATGAAGATGTTCGCGGTGTTCCATATCGTCCGCGAGAATTCCACGGAGTTTGCGAATGAATTTCCCGGCGACCCGTCCACGGACCCGTTCGTCGATCGCACCTACTCTTTTGCAATCGGCCACACGTGGGTGATTGGCTCCAACAAGACCAACCGGGCCACCATAGGCGATACAGTGCAAAAATATGGCTTCCCCAATCAGTACAATCCGGACGGGAATGTCTTTTACACCTTCAGCGATGGCACGGGACCCGCTATCGTATCGTCTGAATACCTCAATCCGTCCCAGCAGTCCCGCCGCGTCCCCATTGCGGAGTTTGTAGATGACTTCTCCTGGACCAAGGGGAACCATACATGGCAGTTCGGCGGAACATTTAAGGATATCCTGTCGCACAACACGACGATTGCCGACTACAACACAGTCGAGGTTGGCATGGGCGGTTATGTTTTGAGCCTTTGCGGCGGCGGCGGCGCCACCTGCGGATCGAACCCCAGCCTGCGCCCTGCCGATCTCAACACGTCAACGGCCCTGGGGAACCTGGCCGATTATGACTACGACACGGCATACGGCTTCCTACTCGGCCGTATTGCGAATGATGACTCCGACTTCAACTACACCGCCGGCGGCACACCGCTAGCTCAACTCACGGGCGATCAACGTTTCTACAAGTACTATCAGACCCAGCTTTATTCTCAGGACACCTGGAAGGTGATACCCAGCCTGACCCTTTCCTATGGCCTGACCTACCAGAAGTTCTCAGTGCCCTATGAGTCGCGCGGCCTTGAGACCACTGAGCCCTTGACGGCGGATCAGTATATGGCAGCCCGCATAACGCAGAGCGCACTTGGCCAGACGGGCCCCATGGCTGTTCCCCTGATCGCCTATGTACTTGGCGGAAAGGCTAACAATGGGCCGCCGATTTATACGCCTGAGTGGAGGAACCTGGCTCCGCATTTTGGCTTTGCATGGAACCCCAACTTCGACAAGAAAATGGTTATCAACGGCGGCGCGAGCGTAGTTTACGACCGCACCATCATCAATGCGATTCAGTTGACCCAGGATGCGGATTCATATCTTTTCCAACTCTCCGCGCCTGCCTCTTTTGGAATCTCGGGTGATCCATACGATACCTTCGCGGATTATGACAATCCTTATACGTATGGCCCCAACGGTCCACGTCTGGACGCGGGTAACGGCATTTCGGCGATTTCTCCTTACATCGTGCCGCCTACCACACCAAAACCTCCTTACCAACCGTTTGTCGCGGGCGGAGTACCCTACGGTCTTCAGATTGGCTATGCCTTCAACGCCACCATCGACCCCTCCTTGAAGACGCCGTACTCCATGATCCTCAATTTCGGTTTCCAGCGCTCATTGCCCTGGGACATGGTTGTGAAGGCCAGTTACGCAGGCCGTTTGGGACGCCGCTTGCTGGCGCAGACTGACGTAAACCAGGTTCTCGACTTCCCGGATAGTACCGGCTTGTCGACCCAGACGTTGGCTGCCGCCTTTGCGAACGTTACCCAGCAGCTGAGGGCGGGCGCAACCGCAACCACCGTGGTTCCGCAGCCGTGGTTTGAAGATGTAATGGGCGCCGGATACACTTCATTCCTGGTCACATACTTCGGCCCGTTTGTTCAACGTGGCGATTTCGGTGACACCGTGCAGTTTATGGCCGACACGGGCGCACCGCTCAACGTAGGTTCCGCGGCGCAGTTCTCTGAAAACACGTTCTATGGCAATAAGGGATTTTCGAGCTACCACGCGCTTTTGGTCACGTTGCAGAAGAACATGTCGCACGGGTTGCACTTCGACTTTAACTACACCTATGCGCATTCGATCGATAACATATCGATCTTTGCCAACTCTGCGGGCGATACGGGCATCGGCGGCACAGGCCTGGTATGCGATGTGATCCGGCCTCGCGAGTGCCGCGGCAACTCTGACTTCAATGAGAAGAGCTATCTTACCGGCGACGCAACCTATCAGCTGCCGTTCGGCAAGGGCAGAACTTTCCTTAACAGTATTCCCATGTGGGAGCAAGAAGTTGTCGGCGGCTGGGAAATTTCCGGCCTCACAACCTGGCACTCAGGGCAGGCGTGGGGAACAAACTCCAACGCGTTCGTTGCCAGCTACTCCAACGATGCCCCCGGCATCCTGGTTGGCTCAAAGCGGAATGTACAAACACATATACATAAGCTGCCGGGTGGAGGAGTCAACATCTTCGCAAACGAGGCGGCCGCTGCCGGCTCATATGAGGGACCGATCGGGTTCCACATCGGAGCACGTAACGGCCTGGTTGGACCAAGGTACTTCGATGAGGACCTTGGCCTGGGCAAGAAATTCCCAATCTGGGATGACAAGGTCAACCTGAATTTCCGTGCTGACGCATTCAACGCGTTCAACCATCCGAACTTCTCGTTGCCTGCTGAAAACGTCTACAACGGCCTGGATCAGCAGGACATCACCAGCAGCACATTCGGCCAGATCAGCTACAACGTAGGACCAGCTGGAAACAACAACAACGGCGCCCGCGTGCTGCAGCTTTCACTGCGTTTGGAATTCTAAGACGCAAGGCTGAACGGATAGCCAGTTAAAAGGGACCGCTTCGGCGGTCTCTTTTTTGTGCGCTATGTGACGATGTTGATGGAGAACAGGCTGATTCCTCCCGCAGCCATTTTTTCTGGATGCTGGGACTGCGCGTCGATCAGGCTTTTCTGCCGGCTCGCTTCTTCTTTGCAGTCTTCTTGAGCGGAGTCTTTTTTACTGCGGATTTTTTGGCAGGTGACTTCTTCGGGGCGGTTTTCTTTGCCTTGGCTTTCCTGGCAGCAGGCTTAGCCGCCCTGTGCTTTGCGACGGCGGTTTTGCTCACGCTCTTCTTTGCTGCTTTCTTCGGCTTGGCGGCGGGAGCGGCTTTGGCGGGTGCAGGCTTGGTTTTGGCAGAGGCTTTGCTGCGGGCGGCGAGAGTTTTGGCGGCCAGCGCGGCTTTCAGCTCGGCGTCGAACTCGGCCGGGGTGAGCGGGCGGGCGGATTTGCGCAGGCGCTCGATGTCGTAGAAGGCGCGGCGCTCGGCGAGGAAGACGTGGACGACAAAGTCCACATAGTCGAGGAGAATCCATTCGCCGTGGCGGCGGCCCTCGACGGAGTTGGGGAAGACGCCAAAATCCTTTTTGAGGCGGTGCTCGATCTCGTCGGCGATGGCGATGGCCTGGCGGTCGTTCGAGGCCGAGGTGACCAGGAAGAAGTCGGAGAGGCCGGAGTCGATGGGGTCCAGCTCGAGGATGCGGGTGTCCAGGCCCTTTTTGTCTTCACAGACCGCGGCGGCGGCCTGAACATGATTGCGGGTTTGCTGCTTGGTTTCGGTCGTCATTCGTTGTGATTGCTCTCTGAACTTCATCGTAGACCCTCAAAGTGGGCGGGGCAAATCAGCGATAGAGGCGATGGGCGCGAATGTAATCAAGGACAGCCTTGGGCAGTGGGTCGAATCCGGCTATGGAAGTTGCAGAAGCCGCGTGGAGCTGATCGCGAATCCAATCTCGAAGCTGGGAGGCGCTGAATTCTACATTCAAGCCGGGGAGCAGATAAAAAGGGGCGGTATCGCCGGCGGAATTGCGGAGCTGGCAAGATCGGATCACAAAATCGGAGCTGGTTTCTTCTATGCCGGGCACGGAATCCATGGTCAAACCATCTGGCAAAGCCTGCTTGAGATCGTCGAGGTTCTCCCCCGGCCGTGAAGCCACGATCAAAGCAGCTGCAAAGGGAATCTCAGCCGCGCGATGCCAGTTGCGCAGGGAAAAAAACGAGTCGGCGCCCATGAGACAAAAGAGGTTGCTGTCGGGCTGGAGCTGGGAGCGCAAGCTGTGGAGCGCCTCCAGGGTATAGTTGGGCGCGCCCGAGGGCTTTGGCGCATCAACAAGCGAAACGGCCATGCCTGGCCATTGCCGCAGAGTTTTCCCTTCATCAATGCTACCGGTTTTTTCCCGACAGACGCAGTTGCAAGAATGTTTGCGGCAAGGACATTGGCATCGCCGTCCACAAGGAATACGGGCGCGTCAAACAGGTTGAGGAATTTCTTGAGATTAAAGCCATATTGGGAAAAAATCCTTTGGAAACAGGATTTACAAACACCATGGTTTGCCCCTCCTTCGGAGGAGGGCTCTTCACTGATAACCGCATTGCAGAATGTGCAGATGGTCTTCATGCCCGGTCAGAGAATTAAATATAACTATAATTTGGATTTATATTTTTGGCTTTAAAATTCTCTCCGGTCAGATTCACATCCTCAGTCGGGCACCGCGTGCAGCGCGTGCCGGTTACCGAGCAGCAGGGCCGGGTGCACACTTCGGCAATCACCGTGGCGGTGCTGCCGGAAGCCGACGAAGTGGAAGTCAAAATCGAGCCGAAGGACATCCGCATAGACACCTTCTGTTCCTCCGGCCCCGGCGGCCAATCGGTCAACACCACCTACTCGGCGGTGCGCATCACCCACTTGCCCACCGGGTGGTGGTTTCCTGCCAGG